>SFFL01000010.1 GCA_004557825.1 Bacteroidales bacterium
CTAAAATGACTACTTTTGCCCATGGTTAGCTATGTTTTGTCGCAAAAGCAAAGTAACCATTTAGGGCTGACTCCTGCAATAGGTGCCAGCCCTAATTTTTCAGCCTGCCTCAAAAATTTTTATCGGACAGCAATAATAAGATTTATACGAATTAGCCGCTATCGCGGGCGGGGGCGGATTAGGGCTTTACGCGGGAGGGGTTGGCGGCGATGAAGGCTTTCCAGGAACGGGGGCCGGAGGGGGCTGAGGCGGGTTTCTGCAGTTCGTAGAAGTGGCAGAGGGATGCGGCCAGGGCGTCGGTGGCATCGAGTTCCGGGAGGAGTTGCTCGCGGGGGATGTCGAGGATGCGGCGAAGCATTTCCTGCACTTGCTCTTTTGAGGCGGCGCCGTTGCCGGTGATGGCCATTTTTATTTTGCGCGGCTCATACTCGGTGATGGGGATGTCGCGTTCAAGCGCCGCCGACATTGCCACACCCTGGGCGCGGCCCAGTTTGAGCATCGACTGCACGTTTTTGCCGAAGAATGGCGCCTCGATGGCCATTTCATCAGGCATATATTGTTCGATAAGGCCGGCCACACGTTCGTGTATGCGCTTCAGACGGAGATAGTGCGACTCGAATTTCGACAGCTTTATCACCCCCATCGCTATCAGCAGCGGCTTTTTCCCCTTTATGCCGAGCACACCGTAGCCCATCACATTGGTGCCCGGGTCGATGCCGATAATCACGCGGTCCATCTCGGCCTCGTGCGAAGCCACGGCGCTTTCCACCCCTTTCAACTGGTCGCCCCGCTTCATAGGATTACCTCCATATATGTGGTGAAGAACAGCACCTGACCGGAGAAGCGGGCCGAGAGGTCGTCGCGCAGCAGTGCGGCCACATCGTCGTGCCACCGCTGCGCCTCATCGAGCTTGGCGGCACGAGCCTGCAGAGCCACCGATATAGTGCCCGGCTCAATCTGCGTCATCACCCGCGCCATTGTGATGCCGGAAAAGATTCCGGCCTTTTCCATCGACTGCACATACACCTCGCGCGCCCATTTGAGGAACTCCTCAAGGCGCGGTTCGGCCACGACGAATGTAGTGTTAAGAATATACATTGCTCAGACTTATTTTCCGGCAGTCAGCTGCTTTTCGAGCCGACGGCGACGGAGAAAACGCGGGATAAACTTCAGATGCCGCCAGATGGTGGGCAGAGTGCCATAGTAATAGCACATAATACGGAAACGCTCCATCAGCGACGCACGGCGGTTGGCCGTGGTCATCCCCTCCATCAGATAGTCGGCCACCACCTCGTCGAGGTAGCAATTGTGCTTGGAATGCTGGAGCACACGGATGCACCAGTCGTAGTCGGCTGAGAACCGGTATTTTAGCCGGAATTGATCGGTAATGCGGCGGAGGGCGAAAAATGCCTGATGGCATACCACCATCCCGTCGCGGAAACTCTCATACGAGAGTTCGGCGGGCGCTTCGAGATGCCTCCCGGCTATGCGCTTGCGGTCGCTGTCGACGAGGTCGGTCTGCCCGTACACCACGCCGGGAAAGTCGTTGTCCATAATCACATCGGCCACCCGCTGCAGAGTGTCGGGCGAATGGAAAGCATCGCCGGCATTGAGAAACACCACATATTCCCCGCAGGCCATATTAAGGCCCTTGTTCATAGCATCATACAGCCCGTGGTCGGGACTGGAGAGCAGCTTCTGATTGGCCGGTGCGTTGCGCCGGGCTATCTCGACAGTGTCGTCGGAGGAAGCGCCGTCGATAATCAGATGCTCAAAAAGGCGAAACGACTGCCCGCGCACACTGTCGAGTGTGGGCTGGAGGTCATTCCGCGCGTTATACGTGACGGTAATGATGGAAAATAGAGGTGCCGTAGTCGGGCCGCTGTATCCGTTCATCAGACTTATTATTTTGGTAGATTATAGTGCAGAGTGGCGCCGGAGCCGTCGACTTCGAGGGTAGCCTCGAAGCCCATCGGAATCGGTATATTGCCATCGATATGCCCCACGGGCACATCCATCGCCACCGGGAAGGGGCATTCCGGCCCGAGCACACGCGATATCATCTGATACATATCCTCGTGGTCGGCCGAAGGGTGGCGGTATTCGGTGAACTGCCCCACGACAAGGCCCGCGAGCCGGTCGAGCACCCCGGCCAGCCGCAGCTGCCAGAGGATACGTTCGATTTTATATATCGGTTCGGCCACATCCTCCAACACAAGAATGGTGCCGGGAGCAATCTGCGAGTAAGGGGTGCCGATAAGGCCGCCAAACACGGCTGCATTGCCGCCGACAACCCTTCCGGTGCCTCTGCCCAGGCGTGAATCACGGCCGTACACCGATCCGGAGAATCCGGTGGGGAGAGCCACATCGCCGAGCGTGCCGCCCAATATCGAGAGCAACCGCCGGTTGAGCGGATCGTCCGGGCCGCCGAGTGTGAGTTGCTTGGCCATCGAGGCATGCACCGAAGGCCAGCCGTGCTTGCCCCAGAGGGCGTGGAGCGCGGTGACGTCGCTGAAACCGACAAGCCACTTAGGATGCGCAGCCACTTCCGGCTCGGCAAGGATTCCATCCAGCTCCGGCAACAGATGCACGCATCCGTAGCCACCTCTGCTGCAAAGGATTAGCTTCACATCCGGGTCGCGCAAAGCGGCGGCGAAATCGGCCAAACGCTCGGCGGCGCTGCCGCTGAACGAGCCGGATTTGCCCAGCGTGTGAGGCATCACCTCCGGCCGCAATCCCCACGCCTCAAGCGTGGCGACAGCTCCCGCCACATAGTCGGGATTTATAATGGATGCGGGCGAAAGGATGGTCACCTTGTCGCCCCGCGCCACGGTCACGGTCGATGCGTTTTCGCCGCTGATCACGGTTGTGGTGGTTGCGTTTGCGCCTTCGGTTTTGCTTACCATATTAATAATGGGCAGGAATATAGTACGGCGGAATTCAGGAGACCTGCACGGGAATGGATGTGGCCTCGGCAATACGGGCGCCGATGCTCCGAAGCTCCTCGGCGGGGATCTTTTCGAGCGAACGGGCCGGTGTGGTGCGGTCGATCGAATAGAGCATAATCTCGCGCGGGGCCATTTTCTTATAAGCCTCAATCAGCGCCGTCACCTCCTCGGGGGTGGTGTTGTCGATGCGACGGCCCTCCCACTCACCGCGGAGCATCATAGTCTGTATGATGCCTGTGCCGGCAAACTGCCGCAGGTCGACGATGACTTTCTCGGCGCTGAATCCGGGGGAATTGGGGCGGTCGAGCACACGGATTGTGCTGTCGAGAGCCGAGTCGAGTTTCAGAATATTATTGTCGACACGCTTCAGCGCCTCAGCCACCTGCGGGATGTGGATGCGGGTGGAATTGGTGAGCACGCTCACCTTCGCCTCGGGGAAATACTTATCGCGCAGAGCTAAGGTATCGTCCACGATTTCAGGGAAATGCGGATTCACCGTGGGTTCGCCGTTGCCCGAAAAGGTAATCACATCGAGCTGCTGCCCGGCTGCGTGCATTTCGCGGAGCTTCTGCTCAAGAGCCCGAGCCACCTCCTCGCGCTGCGACATACCGGTGGTGCCGGGGCCTTGCGCGTTGAAGCCCGCCTCGCAGTAGAGGCAGTCGAATGTGCAGATTTTGCCGTCATTGGGCGTGAGGTTCACGCCCAGCGACGTGCCAAGCCGCCGCGAATGAATCGGGCCGAATATCGTGTCGTGAAATAATACTCTCTGCATTTCTTCCTGAAGGCTGGCGGCTATGTCATACACACCTCAGTGTAGGGACGCACCCTGGTGCGTCCGCCACACAGTTGCCGACTTACACGGACGCACCGGGGTGCGTCCCTACAAGATGATACGTATGTGGCTATCACACAGCCGCTCCTACATTGTAAGAGCCGTTATACAATAAATCAGACGGTGAGGATTTCCTTCTCTTTGGCAGCGAAGGTCTCGTCGATTTTCTTGATATATTTATCGTGGATTTTCTGAGCCTGGTTTTCGGCATCCTTCTCCACATCCTCGGGCATACCCTGCTTGATGGCCTTCTTGAGGCCCTCGATAGCGTCGCGACGGGCATTGCGCACCGACATCTTGGCGTTTTCGGCTTCGGCCTTCGACTGCTTTACAAGCTGCTTGCGGCGGTCCTCGGTCAGGGGCGGGATAGCCAGACGGATTACTTCGCCATTATTTTCGGGCGTGATGCCAAGCTCGGAGTTGATGATGGCCTTCTCAATCTCCTTGAACATCGATTTCTCCCAGGGGGTGATGGCGATAGTGCGGGCGTCGGGCACAGAAATGTTGGCCACATTCGACAGCGGTGCGGGCGAACCGTAGTACATCACACGGATGCCATCAAGAATCTTGGGGTTAGCTTTTCCGGCGCGGATGCGAGCCAGCGTTTCCTCGAGATAGATTACAGCCATCTCCATTTTCTCCTCGGCGGGAGCGAGATAAGTCTTGGGGTCAGTCATATTTTCAGGTTTTATGAATTGCTGTTTGTTGATGTTGAGTCCTTGTCAGCGGATTATGGCGTTGTCAGCGCCAAGTCTTTGTCAATACACCAGAGTGCCGATAGGCTCTCCGGAGAGCACCTTCACCAGGTTGCCGGGGGTGTCCATGTCGAACACCACGATGGGCAGATGGTTCTCCTTGCAGAGCGCCGTGGCGGTCAGGTCCATCACCTTCAGGCCGCGGGTATACACCTCGTCGTAGGTGATTTCCGAGAACTTCGTGGCCGTGGGGTCTTTTTCGGGGTCGGCGGTGTAGATGCCGTCGACGCGCGTACCCTTCAGCATCACATCTGCCTCAACCTCCACGCCACGCAGGGCAGCGCCGGTGTCGGTAGTGAAGAAGGGGTTACCGGTACCGCAGGACAGGATGGCCACCTCGCCGCGGTCCATCGCCTCGATGGCGCGCCATTTGCTGTAATGATCGCCTATCGGATGCATTGCAATGGCTGTGAGCACCTTGGCCTTCTGACCGATGGCTTCGAGCGCTGAACTCAGCGCCAGCGAATTGATTACCGTGGCAAGCATACCCATCTGGTCGCCCTTCACACGGTCGAACCCTTTGGCTGCGCCCTGCAGACCGCGGAAAATATTGCCGCCACCGATCACGATGGCCACCTGCACACCGCTGTCTACCACCTCCTTAATCTGAGTGGCATACTGCTCCAGGCGCACCGGGTCGATACCGTAATGCTGGCTGCCCATCAGCGACTCGCCGCTGAGCTTGAGAAGTACTCTCTTATATTTCGTTCGCATAGTTTGTGAAAACTTGAGGATTAATGTTACAAATTTACATTAATTTTTCCGACATTTCAAAACTCCCCGCAATTTTTCCGCTTTCTCCCTCAGTTTAGAGGCAGTTCGGCAATATCTTCGGTTAAAACGCGGCGGGGGTGCGGCGGTAGGGGTAGGTGGGGTCGAAGATGCTGTTGAGAATGTGGGCCAGGCGGTGGCCGCCGAGCAGAAGCGACTCTTCAATCATCGGGGTCCAGCGGGCTACATCGTTGTAGCTCAGCGAGGTGCCGTCGGGGGTGGCGCGGTAAACCTCCGCAGCGTTCTCCACGCCGCGGCGTGCCCAGTCGGCGACATTGCCCGAGAGGAGAAGCACCTGCTGCTCGGGCTTCATAGGCAGGTCGATTTGGTCGGCCCACTCCGTATAGCTCCATTTGTGTGCCGACTCCACCAGTGAGCCGTCCCATACGCTGTGGAGGTTGGTGTCGCGGCCGAAATATTTCACTTTCGTGCGGTTGCCGCCCAGGTCGGAGAGGTGCCCCATGTGCATCGGCTGGTGCATATCGCCCACGAGATGCACAAGGATTTTCAGCGCCAGCAAGCGGTTGGCCTGCGTCTGCGAAGAGTCGGACAGCACGCGCACGGCATAGCGGATGCCCTTGATTACATCGCCATTGGGATTTTCGGGAGCCGTTTCGAGCGTCTGCCCCTCATCCACATTGCGGTAGTGCCAGGTTTTGGTGTAAGCATATTCTGGAGTGTGACTTGCATTGTCGAGCCAGTTGGCCCAGTACACCAGATGCCGCCCCTCCAGCAGAGAGTCCACCGCAGCCTGCGTGGACGGAGTGAGATGCCGCTCGGCGATATGCGCCACCACATCGTGACCCTTCTGGCTCCACGCCGCTGCCGACAGCGCAACCGCCGCCATCACAGCCACAACCGCCACGCGCATCATCGGCGCTTTCACAGCCACGCGCATCACCCGCGCGCTTGCCATTGCCATATTCCGTATCATATTCTATTTCATTTCTCAGATTATTCTATATGGCAAAGTTACTCAATTATTCCGAAGTATAGACACAATAGCACGGGGAAATGTTTCACTGCATATCTTTAATATTTCGGCGAAAATGCTTAACTTTGCAGTCTAATTGGCGCTCTATCAACAGCAACGGGCGCTCAATCTATTATCAATCATCGTTCACTCATTATTTAATTAACGTATATGTCACTCGACAACATAATCGCACAGGGCGTGAGCCGCGCCGTAAAGGAGCTTTACGGCGTAGATACTCCCGCCGAACAGATTGTTCCCCAGGCCACCCGCAAGGAATTCGAGGGAAACCTCACCATTGTGATTTTCCCCTGGGTGAAGGCCGCACGCAAAGCCCCCGAGGCCGTAGCCAACGAAATCGGCGCCTGGCTCGCCGATAATGAGCCGGCCGTCGACCGCTTCAATGTGGTGAAGGGCTTTCTCAATATCGTAATCGAGCCTACTTTCTGGTGCTCGGTGCTTGAGCACATTGCCTCCGACGACCATTTCGGATTCAAGGAAGCCACGGCCGACAGCCCGCTGGTGATGGTGGAGTACTCCTCCCCCAACACCAACAAGCCGCTGCACCTGGGCCACGTGCGCAACAATCTCCTTGGCTTCTCGCTGTCGCAGATTCTCAAAGCCTGCGGCAACAAGGTGGTGAAAACCAACATCGTAAACGACCGCGGCATCCACATCTGCAAGTCGATGCTCGCCTGGCAGAAATGGGGCGACGGCGCCACCCCCGAGTCGACCGGCAAGAAGGGCGACCACCTTATCGGCGACTTCTATGTGATGTTCGACAAGCACTTCCGCGACGAAGTGAAAGCGCTCGTGGAGAAGGGGATGACCGAAGATGAGGCTAAAGCCGCATCCCCGCTGATGGCCGAAGCCCGCGAGATGCTCGTGAAATGGGAGCAGAAAGACCCCGAGGTACGCGCTCTGTGGGAAAAGATGAACCAGTGGGTTTACGACGGTTTCGACGTAACCTACAAGCGCCTCGGCGTGGATTTCGACAAGATCTATTATGAGTCGCAGACCTATCTCGAAGGCAAGTCGAAAGTGATGGAAGGCCTGGAGAAAGGGATTATGTACCGCAAGGAGGATGGCTCGGTATGGGCCGACCTGACCGACGCCGGGCTTGACAACAAGTTGCTTCTGCGCGCCGACGGCACTTCGGTGTATATGACTCAGGACATCGGCACCGCCAAGCTCCGCTTCGCCGACTACCCCATCGACAAGATGATTTATGTGGTAGGCAACGAGCAGAACTATCACTTCCAGGTGCTGTCGCTCCTGCTTGACCGTCTCGGCTTCAAGTGGGGCAAGGATCTGGTACACTTCTCCTACGGTATGGTCGAGCTCCCCGAAGGGAAAATGAAGAGCCGCGAGGGCACCGTGGTCGACGCCGACGACCTGATGGAAGAGATGGTAAGTCAGGCGCGCGAAGTGGCTATGCAGCTGGGCAAAACCGACGGCCTCACCCCCGAGGAGGTTGACAAAATCGCCGAAACCGTGGGTATGGGCGCACTGAAATACTTCCTGCTGAAGGTCGACCCGCGCAAAAATATGATGTTCAACCCGAAGGAATCGATCGACTTCAACGGCAACACAGGGCCCTTCATCCAGTACACCTACGCCCGCATCCGTTCAGTGCTCCGCAAGGCTGAAGGACTCGGATATGTCATCGGCGACTACGCTGCCGTGAAGCCCAACGAAAAGGAAACCGCGCTTATCCAGACACTCGCCGAATTCCCCGACACAGTGCAGGAGGCCGGCCGCACCTACTCCCCGGCGCTCATCGCCAACTACACCTACGAGCTGGTGAAGCAGTACAATCAGTTCTACCACGACTACTCCATCCTCAAAGAGGAGAACGCCGCCGTGCGCTCGCTGCGTCTGGCGCTCTGCCGTTCGGTAGCCCGCACCGTAAAAATGGCAATGGGCCTTCTCGGCATAGATGTGCCCGAACGGATGTAAAAAGCTGCCACGCTGAGAGTGCGTCGCGCCGTTTCTGAAACGCGATTAAACTTTTGGCACGCTTTTTGCGTCTAATAAAAAAAGAAAACAGCTATAATTCAATATGAATAACTACTACAGCCCTTCAGATCAGGGCTACATGCAGGGCGGACAACAGCCCCAGTCGCTCGACGCGAAAGTGTCGGCAGTGATGAAACTCGTCTACGTGAAGATGTTCCTGGCGCTCCTCGTATCGGCAGCCGCCGCATGGGGCGTGCCCACGCTCTTCCCCAACCTCGCCAACACCCTGGCCACCAACTCCTGGGTATACTGGGGTCTGGCCATCGCAGAACTTGCGCTGGTATTCTTCATCTCCGCAAGAATGAACAAATTAAGCCCCGGCACATCTACGGCACTGTTCCTCCTGTTCGCGCTGGTCAACGGCATCACCCTATCGGTGATCTTTATGGCCTTCAGCTATGCATCAATCTTTAAGACCTTCCTGATCACAGCCGCAGTGTTCGGCGCCATGAGCGTCTACGGCTTCTTCACCAGCCGCGACCTCACCCGCATCGGCTCCTTCCTGGTAATGGCACTTATCGGCCTGATCATCTGCTGCGTCATCAATATATTCTGGGCCAACAGCACCTTCGACCTGATCATCTCCGGCATCGGTGTGCTCCTCTTCATCGGCCTCACCGCCTGGGACACCCAGCAGATCAAACGCATGGCAGCAATGAATATGGGCATCGCCAACGGCTCCCTCGCCACCTGGGGCGCCCTCTCCCTCTACCTCGACTTCATCAACCTCTTCATCTACCTCCTCCGCTTCTTCGGCAACCGCGACTAATCCCCTCGCCGCCAACCGCGACTAACCACGGCTGCCACGAAGCGCCCCCCACCGAAGTCTTCATCTCAAAGATAATCCACGGGGCTGTGTCATCCTCCTGACACAGCCCCGTTTTTTTCGAGCATTTCATCTGATACCGTTAAATACTTTCATCTGATACCATTGATTACATTGTAGAGATGGTCATAACTGTCTACTACACCATAACGTGTAGTGTTCGTCGAGATTGAGTTGCCTTTCTTTCATTAAGATAAAGCTTCCTTTTAGGCGCAGAATCATCTGATAATCCAAATTTGATGCGACCATCAGCCATTAATGAATCTAACGTTGCTTTATTGTAGCACCATATTCTTCCGTTCGGTGGATAATAGTCAACTCCATTTTTTGGATTTCTTATTGGATAATTTGTGTCTCCACCTACATGGTTTGCATCAATTGGAACAAGTTTCCAAGGGCCACGTGGATCATTATCAGGATTGATGTACTCGTTTTCATCTATATCATCTCCACCGAAAGTTAGGGATTGACGATCTTTTGAATATACAAGTGTATGATTATGATTGGTTGAAATTTCGTCATCATTTGAAATAGAAGTTCTGGATTGCCATATGATATTTCCAACGAAATTTTGTTCTCCAAAAATTTCGTTACAAATTTTCATCATATTTGCCACTTCGTTGTCGTCAAGTGATATGAAAATTACGCCATCTTTGGTAAGCATGTCTCTAGCAACCTTGATGCGCGGATATATCATGTTGAGCCAGTCGGTATGGAAACGGCCGTTGCTCTCGGTGTTGCGCTGCATCGGGTCTGTGATGAGATTACCGTTCTCATCACGTGCACTGCTCGACTGCTCGTATTCATCAACCCCTTGTGCGAAGTCGTCATTGTAAACGAAATCGTTGCCGGTGTTATACGGCGGGTCAATGTAAATCATCTTGACTTTGCCAAGATATGTTTCGCGGAGCACTTTCAACACATCAAGGTTGTCACCTTGGATGTAGAGATTTTCGGTTGTATCGAAGTCAACTGATTCTTCACGGCACGGGCGCAAGGTCTGAGTCGTAGACTCGTTGGCAAGACGGGAAGCAGCCCGCTTATCGGGCCATGTGAACTGATAGCGCTCCTCACCTTCGTCGAGCACTTCATTCGACAATTCCTCGCGCAGCTTGTCGAAGTCGATAGCCAAACGACTCTCATATCGCGTAGCTCCATTCGAGTCTATTATTTTTTCAGCTGTTTCGGTGACGCACTGCGGAAACAACGCAGCAATCTTTGCCACATTGCCACCAATCACGTCATAACTTTGCATACTCAATCGTTCCATATCCTTTACAACTTGTGTTACTGTTCTTGCATTCTTTCCTGTCATCTGGCCGAGCCATATAGGATGTGTTCGCGATTGAAACGATGTTCGGCAGCGTCGCACTGCTGCTCTTTCAATTCCTGAAAGTCAACATTGGTAGTCAATCGCTATCGCAGCCATCGACACCAAATGGCAATATATGATTGGTCAGGATAAAAGAAAAGCGGGAGCCTTTTACCAGCTCATTCCGCTCTAAGAGGCCTACCACAGCCCATCATAGTAGAACGAGCAATGGTAAACGACCCCGCGAAGTATGTATATACAATACAGCCAGCCCACTTCCCTACGGAAGGAGTTGGACGTAAATAATACGTACTTAACGGGCATCTACTATTGCTTCATCCTTGACTATGATTAGAAAAGTGGTAGTTTCTTAGAGCCAAGAAATCAGCGTCGGTAAACGCCTTTCGTATGTTTGTCCCTGCCGATGTCAGGCGTTAGCTCTCCTTTGAGACGCTATGCATCGCGGGGTTCAACCGCAAATTTAGCGATTAATTCTGAAGTTGCAATCGAATTTCACAGAAACATCTGCGAATTGTGGTAAATTTAAATGGTTAAATAGTTTTTCTGTTTGTGCTTTAAGAGCAATGCAAATGATATGTGGCTTTTGCAGCTATGTGTGTGAAAAATCCGGAGGAAGGGCAATAAGTGGGGTGTGTGTTCGTTAATCTATAGAGTAATTAGCTGAATATGCATAAGCCACTGGTTTTCGCAACGAATAATCCTCACAAGCTTAGCGAGGTTAGAGATATTCTGGGCGCTTCCCGTCCGGTGCTGTCGTTGAGCGATATCGGTTGTCATGACGACATTCCCGAGACAGCCGACACGCTTGAGGGGAATGCGCTGCTGAAGGCTCGCTGGGTGAGTGAGCGGTTCGATTGCGACTGTTTCGCCGACGATACAGGTCTGGAAGTGGCTGCACTTGACGGCCGTCCGGGCGTGCTTTCCGCACGGTATGCTATGGCCAACGGCGAAGGCGAAGGGCACGATGCCGCAGCCAATTCGGCTCTGCTGCTGAGACAGCTTGAGGGCGTTACCGACCGTCGGGCGCGGTTCCGCACGGCGATCGTCTTGATTAAGGATGGCCGCGAATATCAGGTTGATGGTGTTATCAATGGTTCGATAACCACCGCTCCGCACGGCACCGATGGCTTTGGCTATGATCCGATTTTTATGCCGGAAGGGCATACTCAGACTTTCGCTGAGATGTCGGCTCACGAAAAAAACACTATTTCTCACCGGAGGCGAGCCACCGATGCTTTGCTTCAGCTTCTTGAAAAGATTTAAACCAATTTCTTCCCCACTCATTTTCCCGCAGTGATGATAAAGAAACTTACCATATTATTCTGTCTGCTGATTTCAGCACTCGGCCTTAACGCTCAGTTGCCCGTAGGCGCCTGGACTATCCACTCGGCCTTCAATGGCGTAAGCGATATCGCCGAAACGACTTCCACTGTCTATTATCTGTCGGCCGGCTCTCTGTTCTCGGTTGATAAAGCCACCGGCGAAACCCGTTCGCTCAACAGCGCCAATGACCTAAACGGCGGCGCTATCAGCGGGATATATGCGCACCCCGAGGGTAAATACCTGATTGTGGCGTATGCCGACTGCAATATCGACCGCATCAATGCCGACGGCAGCGTAATCAATATTTCCGATATTTCCGATGCTCTTATCCCGGGAAATCCTTCAATCAACTGGGTGGGCTTCGGCAATGACCGCATCTATGTGGCCGGTTCGTATGGCCTGACCACTTTCGACGCCAAGACAAACCAGGCCCGCGAAACGATGTTTACTCCAATGGGCGTGACGCGTGTGTTCGGTCTCGGCGACGAAGTGGTAATCGTCTACGATAGGCAGTTCCGTCACGCCAAGCAGGACACGCGCCTGATCAGCCTCGACCAGTTCAGCTATTTCAGCTCTCAGGAACGCACCAATGTAGACAAGCCTCTCACCGTTGGCGACAACCGCGTTCTGTATGTTTCGGGCAACTATGGCAGAGTGGCTCAATTCGACTTCACGACCGGCGAACTCAAAATCGCTCTCATCACCGACGGCGGTTCGAATGTCAGCGGGATTAACAAAATCGTAAGCGTCGGTCCCGACAAGGCCTTCGTAGCCAACGGCTCCAAGGCTTACATTCTCACTCCCGACAACAGTATTTACACCGGCACTTCCACCGCACTTAGCTCTACGCTGGCCAACCAGACCGCGCTGTCGGCGACTTTCGGTCTTGACCATCTCTGGGCAGGCAATGCCGCCGGCATCAACAGCTACAACGCTACCGACCTGGCTAATCCCATCGAGCTTACCGGTAAATTCGGCAAGGGCGACTTTACCGCCGCCGGCTGCAACCGTATCGCCGTCCAGAAAGATGGTTCCCTCCTTTTCTGGAATGAATATTACGAATTCATAAATTTTGACGGATTCACAAATATCGCAGGTTCAAACCTGAATGCTTCGGCATACAGCCGCACAAACGGATTCAGCCCGGTAACCGTATCACCATTCCAAATCAACGGGGCAAATCGTTCTAACGTAAATATGCCAGGACACATGACAAAAGACCCTCGCGACCCGAACACGTGGTATGTAGGATCTCGACTTGATGGTCTGATGCGCTTCACCAACGACAAGCTGACAATGCAGCTTAACTGCAAAACAGCTCCATTTGGATCAAACAATGGCACAAATACAGTAGTAACCCAACCACTTTTTGATAAATATGACAATCTTTGGGTAATAAAGCAGAGCGATGAATCCAAATCTCAGCTCTTCGCTATCCCCTACGACAAAATTGGTGAGGACGCCACAGAATGGACCACATTTCCTGTTCTCTCTGACAGTTATCTGAATCGTACAGTAAAAGGTATCGAGCTGCAACACAGCGATATGATTGCCATCTACGGCGGTTTCTGGCGTGCTACACTTACTATGATCAATCACAACGGCACCGCCTCTCCATCCGACGATAAAGTGTTCACTATCAACACCTTCATCGACCAGGATAGCAAGACATTCTCCTATTACCATACTACCTCAGTCTGCGAAGACAAGAAAGGACGTCTGTGGGTCGGCACAGATGTGGGCGTGTTTGAAATCACCGACCCCAGCAAAGCCACTGCCGACGTCACCACAATCAATCACCTGAAAGTGCCGCGCAACGACGGCACCGGGTTGGCCGACTACTTGCTCGATGCGCAGTTCGTGACCGGTATTTCCTGCGACAACTCCAATCGCAAATGGATTTCCACCACCACCTCAGGCGTTTATCTGGTGTCGGAGGATGGTGATGAGATTCTCGAGCACTATACTACCGACAATTCCATTCTGCCCTCCAATAAGGTTCTTGATGTAGCATGCGACCCCAACTCATCGTCGGTGTTCTTCGCTACCGAACAAGGTGTAATTGAATACAATTCCACATCTGCTCCTGCCTCGGAGGATTTAAGCGACGTTTACGCATACCCCAATCCCGTACGCCCCGACTACACCGGCTGGATTACCGTGACCGGGCTTATGGACAATACCCTGGTAAAAATCGCCGACGCTGCCGGCAATGTATTCTTCCAGGGCCGCTCTGAAGGTGGCATGCTCACATGGGACGGCTGCGACGCCAATGGCGACCGCGTACGCACCGGCGTTTACTTCGTATTCGCTTCACACGGGGCATCCGGCGAATCCTCTGACAATTGTGTCACCAAGATTATGGTTATCAACTGATGTCATCTGCTTCTATTAAATATTCCGACGACACCGACCGCGCTTTTGGGCTTTGCGGTATGGCTCTCGCGCTCTATATCTACGACGCCGAGCAATACCTCGCAGCCCTCTCGGCCGACGCTCCCGCCGATCTAGGTCTTGAGCTTACGCCCGACTTCTTCACCGTGGCTAATCCCGCGCTTTCGGCAAAAAACGTATGGAAATCCTCTCTGGAAAATTTCAGTCTTGGCTCGGCTATGCTGCTGGCCAACCTCCTCGCCCGATCACTTGTAAGGCGTCATAGCGAACTGTCGCAACCGGTTCGCAATCTCGCGATAAATATGCTCGTAGAGGAAGGCGCCGAAGCATGCGGACTTGCCGAAGCGGAAGTAACCCGCATCTGCGACAAAGCATATATGTATATGCACCGGCTCCTGTCGCATCCCGGCATCGCCCAGATTATCAGCGATATGGCCAAAACGCTCCAGACTGAACGCACACTCTCGCGCGACCGAATTATGCCATACCTCTCTCAAATAAGCAATTATTGATTTTACAGCAATGAACTTCAAGCTCAGCAACATACTTCCCGTTTCCCGCTTAAAATACTATGCAGCGTTTACCGCACTTCTTTGCGTATTTTCCGCTGCGGCTGAGAACGAAATAAAGAACGAGTTCAATCCCGTGCAAACCGGTGTGACCTCGCTCAGCATCGCGCCCGACGCCCGCGGCGCTTCGATGGGCGATATAGGCGCTGCCACCGACCCGGATGCCAACTCGCAGTTCTGGAATCCATCGAAATACGCATTCGCTTATTCGCAAGGTTCCGTGGCTTTGAGCTACACACCCTGGCTCCGCAAACTTGTCAATGATATTTTCCTTGCCAATCTCGCCGGATACTGGAAACTCGGCTCCAACGACAATCAGGCCATCTCGGCCTCGCTACGCTATTTCTCCCTGGGCGAAGTAAACTCCGAGAGCCTTGGTGGCGTCACCGAGACCATCAACCCCTATGAAATGGCTTTCGACCTGGGCTACTCCCGCAAACTCTCCGAGAAATTCTCGATGGGTGTGGTATTCCGCTACATATATTCCGACCTGGGCTTCGGAGGCTCCGGCACAAACGTACAGCCCAGCGGTGCTTCGGCTTTCGCTGCCGACATCTCCGGCTACTTTGTAACCTATCCTATCATCGGACAGAACGAATGTCAGTTTGCATGGGGCTGGAACATCTCCAACATCGGTACGAAGGTCTCCCCTGAAGGTATGGAACCCGCATTCCTCCCCACGAACCTTAAACTTGGCGCCAGCTTCACTTTCCCCCTGGCCGACTACCACAACCTGGCTATCAACCTCGATCTGAACAAACTCCTCGTGCCCACACGTCCGCGCCGCTCCGACTATACCAATGATGATGGCGAAGTCGACGAAGAAGCATACGCAAAAGCATACACCGACTGGCGCGATATGTCGCCCATCACAGGTATCTTCAAATCGTTTGGCGACGCACCCGGCGGCTTCAAAGAAGAGCTTCGCGAAATCACCTATTCAATCGGTGCAGAATACAATTACAACCAGCAGTTCTTCCTTCGCGCAGGCTACTATCACGAAAGCGAATTTAAAGGAAACCGCCAGTACTTCGGCTTCGGCGCCGGATTCTCGCTGAATGTAGTGCGACTCGATGCCGCCTATATGCTTGCCACATCGCAGACATCGCCTCTCGACCAGACTCTGCGCTTCACTCTTACCTTTGATATGGACGGCCTGCGCGACCTCCTGGGCGGCCGCCGCTAATCTACCAAGATATGTTCAGAATTGGCAACGGATTCGACGTTCACCGTCTTACTCCCGACCGCAAACTCATCCTCTGCGGCGTGGAAATTTCCTACGATAAAGGGCTGCTCGGCCACAGCGATGCCGATGTGGCGCTCCACGCCCTTTGCGACGCCCTTCTGGGAGCAGCGGCTTTGCGCGATATCGGCTATCATTTCCCCGATACCGACCCACGCTACGAAGGCGCAGATTCGCGTATGCTATTGCGCGAAACACTCCGCATCATTCACGAAGAAAGAGGCCTCACACCGATCAACGTAGATATTACAATCATCGCCCAGGCGCCCAAACTCCTCCCCTACATTCCGCAGATGATAGAGAACGTGGCTCACGACCTTATGCTCCCCGTTGATTGCGTTTCCGTTAAAGCCACCACTACCGAGCGACTTGGGTTCACCGGTCGCGGCGAAGGCATTGCCGCCCAAGCCTCCGCTCTCCTCTCCAATTCTAAAAATGCTCCCTCTAAAGATGCATAATTCCCGCATTGCAGAGCTATCTACTCAGCCATATTGAAACGTCATTGATAGCCTGCAAGCAGCTATACAAGATTTTTATCTGAAATGCTGTCCGAGAAGGATGGCTGTAATTTTGCACCATCGCGATTCACGATGTTTCTTAAGATATTTGTATGCACATACTGGAATGACAATTCCGGTTATTATAGAAAGGATGGAATAAACATACCAAGGGTAATGAATAATGTGCGATAACACCTGCTGACTTGCGATATTGAAATATATTGCTGTCCGATAAAAATTGAGGACAGCAATAATAACCTTTGGCCCCGGTTGAGACGCTATGCTTTGGACGGTCGCTATAATATCGACAACAATCTTGTAGAACGCGGGCAACGACCTACAGTTATGGGACGCAAGAACTATCTTTTCAGCCAAAGCGATAGCGGAGCCATAGACAACGCAATCTTTTACACACTCATAGAAAGCTGCGACATCGTAGGAGTGAATCCACAGAAATGGCTCACTGACATCCTCGGCCAACTGCGCAATGACACTCCTCCAAAACAACTCCGGGAACTATTACCCTATTATTACAAAAAATCTCACGAATAAATCGTGAGATTTTTTTGTTGTAATAAAGTCGGCGTTTTTCGGACGGTTACAACAAGCACAATACATATTGCCTGCATATAGGCGGCAAACTTATAGTATGTTCGCGAAGGACTATCTTGCATTGATGTGATATCAAAACGATTCAGCGCCTGCACCGGAGGGGTGCAGGCGCTGGATTTATCACGTGGAGTGTGATGTCAGGGATTATTCGGCGGCTGCCTCTGTAGCGGGAGCTTCTGCTGCGGGTGCCTCGGCTACGGGTGCTTCAGCTGCGGGAGCGGCTTCGGTTGCGGGCTTAGCAGTTTTGCGCGAACGACGTGTGCGGCCTTTCTTCTCGGTCTTCTTGTCCTTGAGCATATTCTCATTGTAGTCGACAAGTTCGATGAAGCAGGTCTTAGCGTTGTCGCCCAGACGGTTGCCGGTCTTGAGGATGCGTGTGTAACCACCGGGACGGTCGGCAATCTTCTGCGAGATTTCGCGGAAGAGCTCGGTCACGGCTTCCTTGTTCTGAAGGTAGGAGAACACCAGGCGGCGGTTGGCCATGGAGTCTTCCTTAGCGCGAGTGAAAAGGGGCTCAGCGTATACGCGGAGAGCTTTGGCCTTTGCCAGGGTGGTGAAGATTCTCTTATGCTTGATAAGGGAGATGGTCATATTGGCAAGGAGGGCATCGCGGTGAGCTTTCTTGCGCGAAAGATGATTGAAGCTTTTATTGTGTCTCATCGTTGTAGTTCTGTTTTACTCTTTGTCGAGTTTGTATTTGGAGATATCCATGCCGAACGAGAGGCCGAGGTTGGCCAGAAGTTCGTCAAGCTCGGTAAGTGATTTCTTGCCGAAATTGCGGAATTTGAGGAGGTCGGTCTTGTTGAAGACCACGAGTTCGCCTAATGTTTCCACTTCTGCGCTCTTGAGGCAGTTGAGTGCGCGCACAGAGAGGTCCATATCTACGAGTTTGGTCTTCAGAAGCTGACGCATGTGCAGAGCATCTTCATCGAATTCGTCGGCGCCGTCGGCTTCCTGAGTTTCAATGGTGATCTTGTCGTCGGAGAAGAGCATCAGGTGATAAATCAGGATTTTGGCGGCTTCCTGCAGAGCGTTTTTAGGCAGGATTGAGCCGTTGGTAGTGATTTCGATGATGAGTTTCTCGTAATCGGTCTTTTGGTCGACGCGGAAGTTTTCGACTGCATACTTCACATTTTTGATAGGTGTGTAGATGGAGTCGATGGCCAGGGTGTGGATGTCGAAGATTTCGAGCTGATTTTCATCGGCGGGCACCCAGCCGCGGCCTTTGTTGATATTTACTTCAATGTTGAAGCTTGCGTCGGGATCCAAGTGACAGATAACTTCCTCGGGGTTGAGGACCTCAAAGCCTGAGAGGGCTTTGCCGATGTCACCGGCTTTGAACACCTCCTGACCTGACACGTGAATGGTGGCTTTCTCGGTCTCGGCGTCCTCGCTCAGTTGCTTAAGGTCTACCTTTTTGAGGTTAAGGATGATGTTGGTTACATCTTCCTTGACGCCGGGGATGGTATCGAATTCGTGTTTCACGCCGTCGATTTTGATGGCGGAAATGGCATAGCCTTCGAGAGAGGAGAGAAGTACTCGACGGAGGGCGTTGCCCACAGTGATACCATAGCCGGGCTCCAAAGGCTTGAACTCGAACTTGCCGTAGAAGTTGTTAGCTTCTAACATTACGACTTTGTCAGGTTTCTGGAATGCTAAAATAGCCATGGATCTTTAATTTAAAGGGGATTACTTGGAATAGAGTTCGACGATGAGCTGCTCCTTGATGTTCTCGGGGATATCCTCACGGGTGGGGACATGGAGCAGTTTGCCGCTCTTGGTTGACTCGTCCCATTCGAGCCAGGGGTATTTGCTGTGGTTGAAGCCAGCGAGGCAATCGGCGATTACTTCGAGCGATTTGCTCTTTTCACGCACACCTACTACATCGCCTGCCTGAACAGCGTAGGAGGGAATGTTAACGACTTTGCCGTTGACAGTGACATGCTTGTGGAGCACGAGCTGACGGGCTGCGGCACGGGTTTTTGCGATGCCAAGGCGGTATACCACATTATCGAGGCGGCCTTCGAGGAGCTGAAGCAGGATTTCACCGGTAATACCTTTCATCGAGGATGCTTTCTCGAAGAGGTTGCGGAACTGGCGTTCGAGCACACCGTAGGTATATTTGGCTTTCTGCTTTTCGCGGAGCTGTGTGCCGTACTCAGAGGTTTTGCGGCGACGGTTCTGGCCGTGCTGGCCAGGGGGGAAGTTGCGGCGGCTGAGGATCTTGTCCTCGCCGAATATAGGTTCGCCGAACTTACGTGCAATTTTGGTCTTGGGACCTGTATATCTTGCCATTTTCTGTGTTGCTTTTTAAAAGATGGGGTTACAGTTTACTGCTTGTAAAATATGCGGCGGCATTATACGCGGCGACGCTTCGGGGGGCGGCAGCCGTTGTGGGGCAGCGGGGTGACGTCGATGATTTCGGTCACTTCAATGCCCATGCCGTGCACGGTGCGGATTGCTGATTCACGACCGTTGCCGGGACCTTTGACGTAAGCTTTGACTTTGCGCAGGCCAAGGTCGTAAGCGACCTTGCCGCAATCCTGAGCTGCCATCTGGGCGGCGTAGGGTGTGTTCTTCTTTGAGCCACGGAAGCCCATCTTGCCTGCCGATGACCATGAGATGACCTGGCCTTCGGAATTGGCTAAGCACACGATGATGTTGTTGAACGAGGAGTGAACGTGAAGCTGGCCGGCGGCGTCAACCTTGACGTTGCGCTTCTTGGCTGCGACTGTTTTCTTTGCCATAATACTGTGTGGGGGTATTTATTATTTAGTGGCTTTTTTCTTGTTGGCGACGGTTTTCTTGCGGCCCTTGCGGGTGCGAGCATTGTTTTTGGTGGACTGACCGCGTACGGGGAGGCCGTTACGGTGACGGATGCCGCGATAGCAGCCGATGTCCATCAGTCGCTTGATGTTAAGCTGGAGTTCTGAGCGGAGGTCACCTTCAACCTTGTAGTTGCTCTGGATGACTTCGCGGACTTTAGCTGCCTGGGCGTCGCTCCAGTCCTTCACTTTGATGTTCACGTCTACACCGGCTTTCTCCAGGATGGTTTTTGCGGCCGAGCGGCCGATGCCGTAGATGTAGGTCAAGGCGATTTCGCCTCGTTTGTTCTGGGGGAGGTCAACTCCCACGATTCTTACTGCCATAAATACTTTGGTAGATTTTTGAAGTTTTTAGCGCGGAAAGGCTGCCGGGTGAAACCTTCGTGGCCATTTCATTGCCCGCAGTCGATAAGGAGGGGGGGCAATATCCTGACAAACGGCGAGTGGTTTTCCAGCCTTTTTATGCAGCTTTATCCCTGGCGCTGTTTGTTTTTGGGGTTCTTTTTGTTAATCACATAGAGGCGTCCTTTGCGGCGTACGATCTTATCGTCGGCGGAGCGCTTCTTGATGGAAGCTCTTACTTTCATTGTGAGTAGTGGTGGGGTTATTGATGGTTGCTTATTTGTAGCGGAACGCGATCCGGCCTTTTGAAAGGTCGTAGGGCGACATCTCTACCCTTACCTTGTCGCCGGGAAGAATCTTGATGTAGTGCATGCGCATCTTGCCCGAGATGTGGGCAGTGATTTCATGACCATTTTCCAATTCTACCCGGAACATGGCGTTGGAGAGGGCTTCGAGAATTACGCCGTCTTGTTCGATTGCGGATTGTTTTGACATATAGTAGCGCTTTAGTCTTCCTGTAGTTTAGGTGGCTTTTTGCACGTTGCGGGTGCGGATGTTTATCTCAGACCTTTCGGTCGCCGAGGACTTGCTCGATGGGGTCGAAGGAGGTCAGAATCTCAGTCTTTCCATCGATGATGGCAACGGTGTGCTCGAAGTGAGCCGAAGGCTTGCGATCGCGGGTGCGGCAAGTCCAGCCGTCGGGCTCGATAGCGATGTTGCGGCTGCCCATATTGATCATAGGCTCGATGCAGAGGCACATCCCGTTGCGAAGCAGCGGACCTGTGCCGCGGCGCCCGTAATTGGGGATTTCGGGGTCTTCGTGCATTTTCCGGCCGATGCCGTGGCCGCACATTTCGCGCACTACGGTGTAGCCTCGTTTTTCGCAATAGGTCTGCACGGCGTTGCACACATCGCCAAGGCGGTGTCCTTCGCGGCAGGCTTCGATGCCTTGGTAAAGCGACTCTTTGGTGGTGCGGAGCAGCGCCATTACGTCGTCGCTGACCTTGCCAACGGGGAATGTGTAACACATATCGCCGTTATACCCGTCGAGCTCGGCCACAATATCAACACCTACAATGTCGCCTTCGCGCAGTGTGTAGTTGTCGGGGATGCCGTGCACCACCACTTCGTTTACTTCGATGCAGACGGTGGCGGGGAAACCGCCGTAGCCCAGGCATGCGGGCCGACCGCCGTTATTTACGATGTATTCGCGGGCGATGGTGTCGAGGCGATGCGTGGGCGTGCCGGGGAGCACGGCCTTTGCCACTTCGCCCAGGGCGAGTGAGGCCAGCCGGCAGGCGCCGCGCACTTTCTCGATTTCGTCGGGTGTCTTAAGATAAATCATCTTGACTTTCTGTATATCAATATACCGGTGTCAATCAATATGCCGAACCGGTGGTGCGGCCTTTGATTTTGCCGTCTTTCATCAGACCGTCGTAGTGGTGCATCATCAGGTGCGACTCTATCTGCTGGAGTGTGTCAAGCACTACACCCACCATAATCAGCAGCGATGTGCCGCCGAAGAACTGGGCGAAGTTCTGGCTGATGCCGAAGAGTCGGGCGAATGCCGGGAGGATGGCAACCACACCCAGGAAGAGTGAACCGGGCAGGGTGATTCGGCTCATAATCGAGTCGAGGTATTCTGCGGTTTTCTTGCCGGGCTTCACGCCGGGGATGAATCCGTTGTTGCGCTTCATATCTTCTGCCATCTGGGTGGGACGCACTGTGATGGCGGTGTAGAAGTATGTGAAGGCTACGATGAGGATGAAGTAGACAAAGTTGTACCAGAAGCCGTTGATGTCGGCGAAGGTAGCGAAGAAGCCGGTGGCGCCTTCGCGTGCTCCGAAGCCCGAGAGGGTAAGCGGGATGAACATGATGGCCTGTGCGAAGATGATAGGCATCACACCGGCGGCATTGACCTTCAGGGGGATGTACTGGCGCACACCACCTACCTGGCGGTTGCCGACGATACGCTTGGCGTACTGTACAGGCACCTTGCGTGTTCCCTGCACGAGCAGTACGGCTCCGATGGTTACGGCGAACAGCAGGACTATTTCAACGATGAACATAATCAGGCCGCCTTCCGAACCGGTGGACCCGGGCAGACGGGATGTGAACTCATACACCAGTGCCATAGGCAGGCGGGCGATAATACCCACCAGAATGATGAATGAGATACCGTTGCCGATACCGCGGTCGGTGATGCGCTCGCCCAGCCACATGATAAACATGGAGCCTGCTGCGAGGATCACGGTGAGGAACACTACCATCCAGAATCCCATATCGGAGGTTCCGCCTGCATTTACAATCTGTGCTTTAAGGTTGTAGAGGTAGGCAGGACCCTGAACCAGGAGGATGAGCACCGTGAGGTAGCGGGTGTACTGAGTGAGCTTCTGACGGCCGCTCTCGCCTTCGCGCTGCATTTTCTGGAAGGAAGGAAGCACCATACCGGCAAGCTGGATCACGATGGATGCCGTAATGTAGGGCATGATGCCGAGTGCGAAGATTGATGCCTGTGAGAAGGCACCGCCTGAGAACATGTCGAGAAGCTGCATCAGGCCGGTTTTGTTGGTGAAGGCCGTGAGGGCGTCGAGATCGGCGGGGTTGATGCCCGGAAGGACCACGTAGCAGCCCAGACGGTAAACCAGCACCAGCAATACGGTGATGGTCAGTCGCTGACGGAGCTCCTGGATTGTCCAGATGTTTTTAAGTGTTTGAATGAATTTCATTAGGGAAGAGCATTATGCCCTGGAGGGGAGGTTTTACTTCACTTTGGAGACAGAGCCACCGGCTTCGGTGATGGCCTTTTCAGCAGCTGCCGAGAAAGCGTTGGCTTCCACGGTCAGGGCGCGGGTAACAGCGCCGTTGGCGAGGATTTTCACCAGCTGGTTGCGGTTGATGAATCCTGCTGCGCGAAGGTCGTCGAGGGTGATGGCGGTGAGGTTCTTCTCTGCAGCGAGAGCTTCCAGAGCTGAGAGGTTGACGGCTTTGTAGGCAACGCGGTTGATGTTCTTGAAGCCGAACTTGGGCAGACGGCGCTGCAGAGGCATCTGGCCACCTTCAAAACCGATTTTGCGTTTGTATCCGGAACGCGATTTAGCGCCCTTGTGTCCGCGGGTAGATGTTCCACCCTTGCCGGAGCCGGGACCGCGACCGATGCGGGTTTCGCGGGTAACGGCGCCTATGGCGGGTTTTAAATTACTTAAATCCATAGTTGTGTTTGTACTCTTTATTGATTAAGCGTTGGTCACTTCTACCAAATGACGAACACGATTTACCATTCCCATCACGGAGGGTGTGTCTTCTTTGACTACCACGTGATTCATTTTCTTGAGGCCCAGGGCGTCGAGAGTGCGTTTCTGCACTGCGGGTGCGCCGATGCGGCTCTTTATTTGCTTGATTTTAATCTGTGCCATTGTTATAAGGTCGCTGTGGGGATTAGCCGTTGAATACCTGGGTTACGGAGATGCCGCGGTTCTGGGCTACCTGTGCGGGCGAGCGCATTTCGCCGAGGGCGGCGATGGTGGCCTTCACAAGGTTGTGGGGGTTGGACGAGCCTTTCGATTTGGCCAGCACGTCGGTGATGCCCACGCTCTCGAGCACGGCACGCATGGCGCCACCGGCTTTCACACCGGTACCGTGGCTTGCGGGCTTGAGGAGCACTTCCGAGCCGCCGAATTTGGCTACCTGCTCGTGGGGGATAGTGCCTTTGTGAACCGGCACGCGGATAAGGTTTTTCTTGGCCGATTCCACGCCTTTGGCGATAGCGGCCTGCACTTCGTTGGCTTTGCCAAGGCCCCAGCCGATGATGCCGTCTTCATTGCCTACTACCACGATAGCGGCGAAGGTGAAGGTGCGGCCACCCTTGGTCACTTTGGTGACGCGGTTGATGGCTACCAGGCGATCCTTGAGGTCTATGTCGTTGGTTGTTTTAACGCGATTGTTTTTTGTTGCCATTGTAGTCTTAGAATTTGAGTCCGCCTTCGCGAGCTGCGTCGGCAAGTGATTTCACACGGCCGTGGAAAAGATAACCGTTGCGGTCGAACACTACTGTGTTGTAGCCGGCTGCGATTGCTTTCTCGGCGATTGCTTTGCCTACCTTGGCGGCGATTTCTGTCTTTGTGCCTTCGGCGATGCCTTTTGAGGAGGCGCTGGCAAGGGTCTGGCCCTTGAGGTCGTCAACGAGCTGAACGTAAATCTGCTTGTTGGAGCGGAACACCGTCATACGGGGGCGCTGGGCTGTGCCGGAGATGCGTCCGCGGATACGGGCCTTGATTTTATTTCTTCTTTGCTGCTTGGAGATCATTTCTGTGAAACGGATGTTGGGTTCAACTTATCTGTTTACTTTGCGCCGGCTGTCTTGCCGCTCTTGCGACGGATAACTTCGCCGACAAACTTAATACCTTTGCCTTTGTAGGGCTCGGGCTTGCGGAAGGAGCGGATTTTGGCGCATACCTGACCAAGGAGCTGCTTGTCGTCGCTCTCAAGGATAATCAGGGGGTTTTTGTTGCGCTCCGACTTGGCTTCAACCTTGACCTCGGGGGGGAGCTTGAGGTAGATGGCGTGGGAGTAGCCCAGCGACAGCTCAAGCACCTGACCGGTGGCGGTTGCGCGGTAGCCTACGCCTACCAGCTCAAGTTCCTTGCGGTAGCCGGTGCTTACGCCTACTACCATATTGTGAACCAGTGCGCGGTAGAGGCCGTGCTGTGCGCGGTGCTCGCGGTCATCGGTGGGACGTGCGATATGGAGATGGCCGTCTTCGATTGTGATAGTGAACTCGGGGTTGACAGCCTGGCTGAGTGTGCCTTTGGGGCCTTTTACGGTAACGACGTTGTCTTTTGCAACATCAACGGTTACGCCTGCGGGGATTTCGATGGGGGCTTTACCTATACGTGACATATTGCTGTTTCCTCCTTTCGATTAATAAACGTAACACAGAACTTCGCCGCCAACTTTTTCCTGAGCGGCTTTTTTATTTGTCATCACACCCTTTGAAGTGGAAAGGATGGCGATACCCAGGCCGTTGAGAACGCGGGGCATCGACTTGTAGCCACAATACTGGCGCAGGCCGGGACGGCTGGCGCGCTCGATACCTTTGATGGCGCTTACGCGATCTGTGGGATCATACTTGAGGGCGATCTTGATTGTACCCTGAGGGGTGTCGCCGTCGATGAACTTGTAGTTGAGAATGTAGCCCTGCTCGAAGAGAATGCGTGTGATTTCCTTCTTCAGGTTGGAAGCAGGCACTTCCACCACGCGGTGCTGGGCTTTGATGGCATTCCTCAATCTTGTCAGATAATCTGCTATTGGATCTGTCATTTTTGGTTTTGTTCTTTCCCTGGGGAGAATTGCTCCGAGGGAGAATTTAACTTGGTTGTTTAAAGTCGGTCCGCTGCGTCTGTGCCGGTATTGCCTTGCCGGGGGGTCCCGCAGATGGGCTTACCCGGTGGATTTCCGGCTCCGCTTTTCCCCGGACCGGGGGATTTGCAGCAGGGGCGCCTCGCGCTCCGTGCCGCCGGGGCTTGCTGCCCGCGCTTTACCAGCTTGCTTTCTTCACACCGGGGATAAGGCCTGCAGATGCCATTTCGCGGAACTGGATACGCGAGATGCCGAACTGACGGATGTAGCCTTTCGGACGACCAGTGATGGAGCAGCGGTTGTGAAGGCGAACCACCGAAGCATTCTTCGGCAGAAGCTGCAGGGCTTCATAGTCGCCGGCAGCCTTGAGGGCAGCTTTCTTGGCGGCGTACTTGGCCACGAGCTTGGCACGCTTCACTTCGCGAGCTTTCATTGATTCTTTTGCCATGTCCTGACGTTAAGGTTAATACTATAGTTTATTATAATGCGATTTTATTCAAATCGGGGGAGATTGTCAAACTTCTATTTCATCGCCGCAGGATGCGGATGATGTCAGCGAAAAAACTTCCGATTCGTCACTGCTCTCCGCAAAAGCGCCCAAAGATGGAGGGCGGCGGGAGTACCTCGGAACCGCAAGCATATCCAAATATCAGTTGTTCAAGCCATTGCGTTGCGCGCAGCCGCAGCTTCGCGGCATTGCAAGGGCGCCTCAGAGCGGCGAGGCAGCCGGATTTGCTTCCAAATCAGCTGCAAAGTTAGTAATTTTTCGCCAAATAGCTCTCTATCGCGCCCCTCAATCGCGCCCAAAGAGCGCGATTTCCGCGTTAAACTTTGTTAAATATTTCAAAATCCAATCCTGGCGTCCCAAAAACGCTCTAAATTCTACGAACTTTCACACCAATTGGCATCGGCGTATTTTCTGGTCGTCTTTTGGGGTGTTTATTCTTTCGCCGGCGTAAGGAATAAGCAAACCAGCGGCGTCGACCGCGCTTTCCGCTATGTGCGGAGTAGAGGCGGTGTCTGCCACTGGTTTCTGCTTCAGAAATTAAGCGTTTTCGGTTTCCGGCTTGCGGGCTGGCCTTATTGCTCTAATTAGTCTTATTGGTCCAATTTGGCTAAATGGCTAATTAGATGCCAGGCGCCGGGCCGGGTGGGAAGGGTGCTTATTTCTTGAAGGGGAGGCCGAATGCTTTGAGCAGTGCATAACCTTCTTCGTCGGTGTTAGCGGTGGTGACGAAGGTGATGTTCATACCCATAAGCTTCGAGATGTTGTCGATGTTGATTTCAGGGAAGATAATCTGCTCGGTGATGCCGAGGGTGTAGTTGCCACGGCCGTCGAGCTTGCTCTCGATGCCCTTGAAGTCGCGGATACGGGGAAGGGCTACACGCACGAGGCGTTCGAGGAACTCATACATTTTGTCGCGGCGCAGGGTCACGCGGGCACCGATGGGCATGCGCTTACGCACTTTGAAGTTGGAGATATCCTTCTTCGAGAGTGTCTGCACAGCTTTCTGGCCGGTGATGGCGGTGAGCTCGTTGATAGAAGTCTCGATGATCTTCTTGTCGGCGGTAGCTTCGCCAAGGCCCTGGTTGATGACGATTTTCTTCAGACGGGGCACCTGCATGGGAGTGGTATAGGAGAACTCCTTTGTGAGAGCAGGGGCAATGGTCTCTTCGTATTTTTTCTGGAGTGTAGTCTGGCTCATTATTTGATCTCCTCTCCGGATTTTTTAGCGTAACGAACTTTCTCACCCTTTTCGTTGACACGGATGCCCACACGGGTGGGTTTGCCGCTCTTGGGGTCGATGAGGCTGAGATTGGAAATATTGATGGGGGCTTCCATTTTGATGATGCCGCCCTGGGGGTACTTGGCGGTGGGCTTGGTACTCTTGGAGACGATGTTGACGCCTTCAACCACGGCGCGGTTCTTAGCTGCGTCGATTGAAAGCACGCGGCCTTGCTTGCCGCGGTCCTCGCCTGCGAGAACGTAAACGGTATCGCCCTTTTTGATATGGAGTTTGCTCATAATGGGGATTCTTTTGTGAGTGGTTTACGATTGAATTGACAGAGATTAGAGGACCTCGGGAGCGAGGGAGACGATCTTCATGTTTGTAGCACGGAGCTCACGGGCAACGGGGCCGAAAATACGGGTACCACGGAGTTCGCCGGCGTTGTTGAGCAGCACACAGGCGTTGTCGTCGAAGCGGATGTAGGATCCGTCGGCGCGGCGCACTTCTTTCTTGGTGCGCACTACCACAGCCTTCGATACTGTACCTTTCTTCATATCGGACGAGGGGATAACGCTCTTAACCGATACTACGATTACATCGCCTACAGAGGCATAGCGACGGCCCGTACCACCGAGCACGTGGATGCACAGGGCTTCTTTTGCACCGCTGTTGTCGGCAACGGTTAAGCGGGATTCGGTCTGTATCATAGCTTACTTAACTTTTTCGATGATTTCAACTAATCTCCAACGCTTTGTCTTCGAGAGAGGGCGGGTCTCCATCAGGCGCACTTTGTCGCCTACTGAGCACTCGTTGTTCTCGTCGTGTGCGTGGTATTTTTTGGTTTTATTGACGAACTTGCCGTAGATGGGGTGTTTCTCCTTCCATTTCACCGTAACGGTGATCGACTTGTCGCCCTTGTTGCTCGACACGATGCCGATGCGCTCTTTGCGCAGATTTCTTTTTTCTTCCATTTGAGTGAAGTTAAAAGTTAACAGGGTATATTACGGTTAAATTTGGGGATTACTTAGCAGCGAGTTCACGGGCGCGAAGCTCGGTTTTTACGCGGGCTATCATCTTACGGTCAATTGTGATTTTCGCGGGGTTGTCAAGGGGGCTGACTGCGTGATTGGCTTTCATCTGGAGATAATCTTTCTCCATCTGTGCCAGGCGCTCGCGAAGATCTGCCGTAGAGAGCTCTTTGATTTCTTCTTTCTTCATAGCTTTCTTTCGGGGTGCTAAATGTTATTGACTGTAAGACTGATTAAAGGGTGAGCGAGGGATCGTAATCGCGGCTTACCACAAACTTGGTGGTGACGGGGAGCTTCTGGGCGCCCAGGCGGAGGGCTTCCTTAGCTACGTCGAAGGGCACGCCGTCGATTTCGATGATCATACGTCCGGGGGTAACGCTGGCTACGAAGCCTTCGGGGTTACCTTTACCTTTACCCATACGTACATCCAAGGGCTTCTTGGTGATGGGTTTGTCGGGGAAGATGCGAATCCAGAGCTGGCCCTGGCGTTGCATATAACGTGTCACAGCGATACGGGCGGCTTCAATCTGGCGTCCGGTGATCCATTTGGCCTCAAGGGTCTTGATACCGAAGGAACCGAAGGCGAGCTGGTTGCCGCGCTGGGCGTTGCCTTTGGCGCGACCTTTCTGTACTCTGCGAAATTTAGTTTTTTTCGGTTGTAACATTTTTGTTGACAATTTGGGTGGTTTCTGCTTCTGTCGGCGCTATCTCTGTGGAAGCACGGAGCGGGGAGCTGAGGGCAGTCGGAGCCGGGGTGGCGAGTGCGGGGCTTGTCGATCGTCCGCATTGCCGGGGTGGCTTCAGCCGGCGGCCGGGGTCGCACCTTTGAGGAAGGGGGCGGGGCGCCCGGGGCTGTCGGGTTGGCTGTCATCTTCTCCCCTCCCCGGCCCGCTGAAGGGGCGCGGAGGGTTGAAGCAGGGACCGGTTACCGGTTGGGGTGCTGGAGAGGGAGTATTAACGACGGCTGTCGGAGGATGCAGCGCGGGGCTTGCGGAAACCGCCGCGGCGCTCGCCGCGATGGTCGTCGCGGCCACGGTTGTTGCCGCCTTCCTTAGCAGTGTTGGTGAAATTGGGAGCAAGGTCGCGCTTGCCGTAGACTTCGCCACGGCAGATCCATACCTTTACACCTACGACACCTACCTTGGTGTGTGCTTCCACCAGAGCGTAGTCGATGTCGGCGCGGAGGGTATGCAGCGGGGTGCGGCCTTCCTTGAACATCTCTGAGCGGGCCATTTCAGCGCCGTTGAGGCGGCCACTGACCTGAACCTTGATGCCTTCGGCGCCGGAGCGCATTGTGGCTGCGATAGCCATCTTCACTGCGCGGCGGTAGGCAATCTTGCCTTCGATCTGGCGGGCGATGGTGCTGGCCACGATCTGAGCGTCGAGTTCGGGGCGTTTTACTTCAAAGATGTTGATCTGTACATCCTTGTCGGTGATTTTCTTGAGCTCTTCCTTGAGCTTGTCCACTTCGGAGCCGCCTTTGCCGATGATGAGGCCGGGGCGCGATGTGCACACGGTGATGGTGATGAGCTTAAGAGTGCGTTCGATCACGATACGTGATACGCTTGACTTGGCCAGGCGGACGTTGAGATATTTGCGGAGCTTGGAGTCTTCCAGCAGGGTGTCGCCGTATTTCTTACCGCCGAACCAGTTGGAGTCCCAGCCACGGATAACGCCGAGGCGGTTGCTGATCGGATTTACTTTCTGTCCCATAGGTTAGTCTTTTACCTGAGCGTTGTCGATAGTGTCAACGATGAGAGTGACATGGTTGGCACGTTTACGGATACGGTAACCGCGGCCCTGGGGAGCTGTGCGAAGGCGCTTGAGCATAGGGGCGGGGTTAACGAAGATTGTGGAGATATAGAGTTCGCCATTTTCGGCCTTGCGGTCGTTTTTGGCTTCCCAGTTGGCAATAGCCGAACGGAGGAGTTTCTCCATGCGAGCGGCAGCCTCCTTATTGGAGAACTTGAGGATGCCGAGGGCGCGGAAGACTTCTTTGCCGCGCACCAGATCGGCCACGAGGCGCATCTTGCGAGGCGACGAGGGCACATTGGTGAGCTTGGCGAAAGCTACTTCCTTGCGGGCATCTTTCATTGCCTGTGCGGAGTTCTTTTTTCTTACACCCATTTTATTTGATGTCGGTTATTTTTGTTGTTTTAATGGCCTCTGCGCTACCTTCTGAAGGTTAAGCATTGACAGTGGCGTGAAAGTTGAAATTAAAGGTTGGAATAAGCTTGATGTTTTCAAGGCTTATTTCTTTTTGTTGCCGGCGTGGCCGCGGAAGGTGCGGGTGGGGGCAAATTCGCCGAGCTTGTGGCCTACCATGTTCTCGGTTACGTAAACCGGGATAAACTTGTTGCCGTTATGCACGGCGAAAGTGTGGCCGACAAAATCGGGGGCAATCATCGAAGCGCGGCTCCAGGTCTTGATAACGGCCTTTTTGCCGGAAGCTTCCATTGCGTTTACCTTCTTTTCAAGCTTTACGCTGATAAAGGGGCCTTTTTTAAGTGAACGACTCATTCGGTTCTGTCTTTGTTTAGAAGTTAGCTACGAGATTACTTTTTCCTACGCTCGATAATATACTTCGAGGAGCTCTTCTTCGGAGCGCGTGTCTTGAGACCCTTTGAGTAGAGGCCTTTGCGCGAGCGGGGATGACCACCGGAAGCGCGGCCCTCGCCACCGCCCATGGGGTGGTCGACAGGGTTCATTACTACGCCACGGTTGTGAGGGCGACGGCCCAGCCAGCGGCTGCGACCGGCCTTACCGGAGGATTCGAGCGAGTGCTCGGAGTTACCGACAACGCCTACAGTGGCTTTGCAGGTGCCGAGGATTTTGCGGGTTTCGCCTGAAGGGAGCTTCACGATGGCGTAGTCGCCTTCGCGGGATACAATCTGGGCGAAAGTGCCGGCGGAGCGAGCCATAAAGGCTCCCTGGCCGGGACGCAGCTCGATGTTGTGAACGACGGTACCGACGGGAATCTTGTTCAGAGGAAGTGCGTTGCCCACTTCGGGAGCAACATCGGGGCCGGAGACTACTGTCTGGCCGACTTCCAGTCCGTTGGGTGCAATGATGTAGGCTTTTGCGCCGTCAACGTAGTAAAGCAGGGCGATGCGGGCCGAACGGTTAGGATCGTACTCGATGCTTTTTACTACGGCGGGCACGCCGTCTTTAGTTCTCTTGAAGTCGATGATGCGGTATTTGCGCTTGTGACCGCCGCCGATGTAGCGGGTGGTCAGGTGACCTTCGGCGTTACGGCCGCCGGTGCTGCGCTTGCCGACTGTAAGAGATTTTTCTGGCGTGGTAGCAGTGATTGTTCCCTTGAACACGCCAATAACTTTGTGTCTTTGCCCGGGTGTGGTGGGCTTGAATTTTCTTACTGCCATTTTTTGTTAATGGATATCAAGCGGGAGCGGCGGCAGGGATGCCTCATTGACATAGGTCGGCCCGCGCTGAGGCGGGAGGCCGCGCCGGGGGCGCCGTCGCTTCCGGGGTGTTTAGATATTTGCGTAGAAATCAATGGTCTGGCCTTCGGCGAGAGTGATGAAGGCTTTTTTCCATTTGTCGGTTTTGCCGCGCAGCAGGCCGCTCTTGGTGTAGCGGGATTTGTTTTTGCCGCGGACAACGAGTGTGTTGACAGCCTCGACCTTCACGCCATAAAGCTTCTCGACCATATCTTTGATCTCGTACTTGTTGGCGTCGGGGGATACACGGAAGGTGTAGCGGTTGAGCTTATCGGTAAGCTTGGTGGCTGCCTCGGTTACAATGGGTTCGATATTTATTGCCATTATTGTGTCCTCCTGAAGATTAGAGTTTGTTTACGATTTCGACAGCGCTCTCGGTGATCACTACAGCTGCGTTGTTCATCACAGCGTAAGTGTTCAGGTCGGCGGCACGCATGATGCGAGTGTCGGGGATGTTGCGGGCCGAGAGGGCTACGTTGGCATCGGCGGCTGCAGTGACGAAGAGGTTCTTCTTGCCTGCTACCTTGAGGTTGTTCTGCACTTCTGCGAAGCTCTTTGTCTTGGGGGCTTCGAAGGTGAAGTCTTCCACAACTGTAATCTGGCCTTCCTTAGCCTTGAGCGACAGGGCCGAGCGGCGGGCGAGATTTTTGAGCTTCTTGTTGAGTTTGAAACGGTAGTCGCGCGGACGGGGACCGAAAACACGGCCACCGCCTACGAGCACGGGCGAGTTGATGTCGCCGATACGCGAGCCGCCGCCACCCTTCTGCTTGTGGAGCTTGCGGGTAGAGCCGGAAACTTCGCTGCGCTCTTTTGACTTGTGTGTGCCCTGGCGCTGGTTGGCCAGGAACTGCTTCACGTCGAGGTAGATGGCGTGTTCGTTAACGTCGATGGCGAACACCTCGTTGTTGAGGACTGCCTTGCGGCCTGTGTCCTCACCTTTTATATTATAAATTGCGAGTTCCATTGACTTTACTTCTCTATCATTACGATTGAACCTTTACTTCCGGGGATTGAACCCTTGATCATCATCACGTTGTGTTCGGGGATGATCTTGACTACCTTGAGGTTTTGAACGGTTACACGTTCGTTGCCTGTCTGGCCGGCCATGCGCATGCCTTTGAACACTTTCGCGGGGTAGGAGCAGGCGCCGATCGAACCGGGGGCACGAAGGCGGTCGTCCTGACCGTGGGTAGCCTGGCCGACACCGCCGAAGCCGTGACGCTTTACTACACCCTGGAAGCCTTTACCTTTGCTGGTGCCGACAATGTCGACAAAATCGTCTTCCGAGAAGAGGTCCACTGTGATTGTGTCGCCGAGTTTATACTCGCCGTCGAAACCTTTGAACTCGGCCAAGTGGCGCTTGGGTTCTACGCCGGCTTTCTTGAAGTGACCGAGCTCGGGCTTTGTGCAGTGTTTTTCTTTCTGCTCCTCAAAGCCGAGCTGGATGGCGTTGTAGCCATCGGTCTCAACAGTCTTAACCTGGCATACCACACAAGGACCTACTTCGATAACAGTGCACGGAACATTCTTTCCGTCGGCACTGAAAACGGATGTCATTCCGATTTTCTTTCCTAATAATCCTGGCATTTCAGTATTGTATTTGTTAAGAATAGTGTTTCTTTATTGTTCAAATCAGTCGTTTACCGGGGCATCAGACCTTGATTTCGACTTCCACACCGCTGGGGAGCTCGAGCTTCATAAGGGCGTCGACAGTCTTGGCTGTGGAGTTGTAGATGTCGATAAGGCGCTTGAAGCTGGAGAGCTGGAACTGCTCGCGGCTCTTCTTGTTTACGAAGGTGGAGCGGTTGACGGTGAAGATGCGCTTGTGGGTGGGCAGGGGAATGGGGCCCGAGATTACAGCGCCGGTAGCCTTGACGGTCTTTACGATCTTCTCGGCCGACTTGTCTACGAGGTTGTGGTCGTAGGATTTGAGTTTGATTCTGATTTTCTGGCTCATTTTCGAGACAATGATTATTAATTGTGTATATTGCCCTCGCGGGGAGGGTTTATCGGGGCGGAGGAGTCAAGAATCATTTGCTGTCTCCCCCGCCCGTGATAGTCGGGGTTTATTTCACAAGGTCTACGCGGCCCTGGCACTCGGTGAGCACCTGCTTGGCAATCGAGGAGGATACCTCGCTGTAATGGCTGAAGCTCATAGTGGAGGTTGCGCGGCCCGAAGTGATTGTACGCAGGGCGGTAACATAGCCGAACATTTCGGCCAGAGGTGCCTGTGCCTTCACGATGCGGGCGCCGGAGCGGGCTGTTTCCATACCCTCTACCTGGCCGCGACGCTTGTTAAGGTCTGAGATTACGTCGCCCATCGATTCCTCGGGGGTAACTACTTCCACCTTCATGATAGGCTCCATCAGCACGGGACCTGCCTGTTCCGAAGCCTTCTTGAAGGCCTGGATGGCGCAGAGCTCGAATGAGAGCTGATCGGAGTCGACCGGGTGGAACGAACCGTCGATTACAGTAACCTTGAGGTGCTCCAGGGGATAGCCTGCCAGCACGCCATTCTTCATAGCGGTGGTGAAGCCCTTCTGGATAGCGGGGATAAATTCCTTAGGAATGTTGCCGCCCTTAACCTCGTCGACAAACTGCAGGGAGCCTTCGAAGCCTTCGTCGGCGGGCTCTACGCGGCAGATGATGTCGGCGAATTTACCACGGCCACCGGTCTGCTTCTTGAACACTTCGCGAAGCTCGACGGGCTTGGTGATTGCTTCCTTGTAGGTAACCTGCGGACGGCCCTGGTTGCACTCAACCTTGAATTCGCGTTTCAGACGGTCGATGATGATATCGAGGTGAAGCTCGCCCATACCCGAGATTACGGTCTGGCCGGTCTCCTCGTTGGTCTCAACGCGGAATGTGGGGTCCTCCTCAGCAAGCTTCTGGAGGCCTACGCCCAGCTTGTCAAGGTCTTTCTGAGTCTTAGGCTCAACGGCGATACCGATCACAGGATCGGGGAATTCCATTGCTTCGAGCACGATGGGATGGTTCTCGTCGCAGAGAGTATCACCGGTGCGGATATCCTTGAAGCCAACGCCTGCGCCGATGTCGCCGCAGCCGATTTTCTCCATCGGGTTCTGCTTGTTGGAGTGCATCTGGAACAGACGGCTTACGCGCTCCTTCTTGTCGCTGCGGGCGTTGAGCACGTAGCTGCCGGCAACAACGTCGCCCGAGTAAACGCGGAAGAATGTCAGACGGCCTACATAGGGGTCGGTGGCAATCTTGAAGGCCAGGGCGCACATAGGAGCTTCGCTGGAGGGTTCGCGGGTCTCGATTACGTCGGGTTCGCCGGGCTTGTGGCCTTCTACGGCGCCTGCGTCGAGGGGCGAGGGAAGATAAGCGCACACATCGTCGAGCAGGAGCTGTACGCCCTTGTTCTTGAAGGATGAGCCGCAAATCATAGGCACGATCTCCATCTTGAGGGTAGCGGCGCGGAGAGCGCGGCGGATTTCATCCTCGGTGATGGTGGAGGGGTCGTCGAAGTATTTCTCCATAAGAGCGTCGTCGAATTCGGCGATTTTCTCGAGCATCTTGTCGCGCCATTCTTCGCATTCGGCACGCATGTTGTCGGGGATTTCGTCTACTTCGTATTCGGCACCCATAGTTTCGTCGTGCCAGTAGATAGCCTTCATTGTCACGAGGTCAACGAGGCCCTTGAAAGTTTCTTCGGCACCGATGGGGAGCTGGATGGGGCAGGGATTTGCACCGAGCACATCCTTCACCTGACGGCAGACTTCGAGGAAGTTGGCGCCGGAGCGGTCCATCTTGTTTACATAGCCGATACGGGGCACATTGTACTTGTCGGCCTGGCGCCATACTGTTTCCGACTGGGGCTCAACGCCGCCTACGGCACAGAATGTAGCCACGGCACCGTCGAGGATTCGGAGCGAGCGCTCTACCTCCACGGTGAAGTCCACGTGTCCCGGAGTGTCAATCAGATTGATTTTGTACTTGTCGCCGGCATACTTCCAGAAGGCGGTAGTAGCGGCGGAAGTGATTGTGATACCGCGCTCCTGCTCCTGCTCCATCCAGTCCATAGTAGCTGCACCGTCGTGTACCTCACCGATTTTGTGGGTCAGGCCGGTGTAGAAAAGGATACGCTCGGAGGTAGTGGTCTTACCGGCATCGATGTGCGCCATAATGCCGATATTGCGCGTATATTTCAGATGTTCGTCTGCTTTGTTCATTTTTAGTTGTGTAGGAATCTGTTAAATCAATGTGGCTCAGAAGCGGAAGTGTGCGAATGCGCGGTTGGCCTCGGCCATCTTGTGCATATCTTCCTTGCGCTTGAATGCGCCGCCCTGGTCGTTGAAGGCATCCATGATTTCAGAGGCGAGTTTGTCGCTCATGGTCTTGCCGCCACGCTTGCGTGCATAATTGATGAGGTTTTTCATTGATATTGACTCCTTGCGGTCGGGGCGGATTTCGGTAGGAACCTGGAATGTGGCGCCACCTACACGGCGGCTCTTAACCTCGACCTGGGGTGTTACGTTCTCGAGAGCTTTTTTCCAGATTTCGAGAGCGGTCTTCTCTTCGTTCTGCATCTTGGCCTTCACGGTCTCCAGAGCAGTGTAGAAGATGGAGTAGGCTGTGTTCTTTTTGCCGTCGTACATCAGATGGTTAACGAACTTCGATACCTTTACGTCATGGAAGACGGGATCGGGCAGTACGACGCGTTTCTTTGGCTTTGCTTTTCTCATTGTTTAAAAGAAGCGTTTGTTTTTGCTTTTTCGTGGCTGGTGTCTTCTTCAGCCCGGCGGCCTCTGCCGCGGAGCTTACTCAACCGTTGTCAGCTCGAGGAATCAAAAACGGGGTTTGAAACTTGGGTTGATTCTTCGTGGTGCTTTTAGTAAATGCTTCACCGCACACCTATATATAATAGGCGTATACGATTACTTCTTGGCAGCACCTGCCTTCGGACGCTTGGCTCCGTATTTGGAGCGACGCTGTGTACGATCCTTGACACCGGAGGTATCGAGGGTACCGCGGACGATGTGGTAACGTACACCGGGAAGGTCCTTTACACGGCCGCCGCGAACCAGCACGATTGAGTGCTCCTGCAGGTTGTGACCTTCACCGGGGATGTAGGAGTTGACCTCCTTGCCGTTGGTAAGGCGCACACGGGCAACTTTACGCATTGCCGAGTTAGGTTTCTTAGGGGTTGTGGTGTACACGCGCACGCAGACACCGCGACGCTGAGGACAGCTGTCCAGAGCCGGCGACTTACTCTTGTCTACGAGAGTCTCGCGTCCTTTTCTCACTAATTGCTGAATAGTAGGCATCTTAGTTTTTTAGTCGGTTTTTAACTTTTTATTATTCTTCTAATGTTGCTTTCTCATTTAAGCGTGCTTCGTAGAGCACCGGCGACACACACCGATAGCGCACTATACACCTCTGATAATCAAAAGATTACAGTTTGCATTCGTGCACAATGCTCCTAAAAGCGTTGCAAAATTACAACTTTTTCTCCTGATTACCAAACCTTTCCACAACTTTTTTTCAAATTATTTTTCCTCAACCCCGTCAGCCTGGCCGCCCCATCTTTTGTCCCTCGCCCCTCTCCCGCAAAAAATTATTCCGGCAAGAGAGGGAAAATCATCCGGAAAATATTACCTTTGTAAAAATTTATCTCCCCAATGGAAGAATCATATATTGTCTCGGCCCGAAAATACCGCCCCTCCACATTCTCATCGGTTGTGGGGCAGAAAGCCCTGACAGCAACCCTGCGCAACGCCATACAGACCAACCGTCTGGCCCACGCCTACCTCTTCTGCGGTTCTCGCGGTGTAGGCAAGACCACCTGCGCCCGTATCTTTGCGAAAACCATCAACTGCGCCAACCCCACCCCGCAGGGCGACCCCTGCAACGAGTGCCCATCCTGCAAGGCATTCAACGAAAACCGGTCGCTCAACATCATCGAGCTTGACGCAGCCTCAAATAACTCTGTCGACGACATCCGCGCCCTCACCGATCAGGTGCAGATTCCGCCAGTCGATGGTAAATACCGCGTGTTCATCGTCGATGAGGTGCATATGCTCTCTCAAGCCGCCTTCAATGCCTTCCTCAAAACCCTTGAGGAACCGCCGGCCCACGCCATCTTCATTCTGGCCACCACCGAGAAGCACAAAATCATCCCCACGATTCTATCCCGCTGCCAGATCTACGATTTCAAGCGCATCACCATCAACGATATAATCGACCATCTGGCCTACGTAGCTTCCTGCGAGAATATCACCGCCGAACGTCCGGCGCTCACCGTTATCGCCCGTAAGGCCGACGGCGCTATGCGCGACGCACTCTCGATTTTCGACCAAGTGGCAGCATCCTCCCGAGGAAACATCACCTACGAGTCGACCATCGAGAACCTCAATATTCTCGACCAGCGCTACTACGGCAAACTGGTGGAGGCATTCCGCGCGGGCGACGTACCCACAGCGCTCCTCATCTACAAGGAGATTCGCGACCGGGGCTTCGACACCTACTTCTTCCTCTCCGGTCTGGCCGGATATCTGCGCGACCTGATGGCCGCCTCCAATCCGCAGACACAAGCCTTGCTCGACACCGATAACGAGACGCTCCAGCAGATGGCCGAACAAGCCAAGGGTCTGCCGCCGCAATTCTTCTACGCGGCGATGAGCCTGTGCAACGACGCCGATATGGCCTACCGCACAGCCTCCTCCAAGACCTTCCTTGCCGAGCTGTTGCTCATAAAATTATGCCAACTACTCAGCCCCTCCCCCACCTCTGACACAGCTCAGACGGCCGGCACCGGAGAGGGGCTGAAACCCATCAAGCCGGCCACACCCCAAGCTGCCCAAGCTGCGGCGCCCGCCCCGGCTGCTCAGCCTGCTCCCGCTGCCCAGTCTGCAGCGGCTGCTCCTGCCCCGGCCGCTCCCGCTGATAACTTAGCTAATTTAGCTAACTTAGCTAATGTAGCGCCCGCGGCAGCCCAGCCCGCGGCAGCCCAGCCCGCTGTCGGCGCTCCTGCAGCAGCGCCGACAGCGATCTCTGCGGCTCCTGCGGCAGCCCCCGCCGCGCCGAAGCGCGCGGCTGTGCACCGCGGCAAATCGCATGTGAGCCTCCGCGATGCCTTCCAGAACGAAGGAAGCCAGCAGGCCGCCACATCCGCAGCGCCCGCCAAAGCTCTGCGCGCCACACCTTTCACCGACGAAAATCTCAGCAACGCCTGGGACAGCTACATCCAGGCCAATCCCAAGGCCCACGTACTCATCAACACTATGCGCGCCTCGCGGCCTTTCCGCAAGAGCGCCGACACCCCGGAGCTTGAAATGACCGTGGCCAATCAGCCTCAGGTGGATGTGATGACCCAGGAAATGCCCTCCCTGCTGAACCATCTTCGCAACACGCTCTCCAACGACCATATCACAATCAATATCAGCGTCAACGAAGACCCTAACGCTCCATCTGCGTGGAACGATCGCGAACTGCTACGCCATCTCATCGAGACCAATCCCAACGTAGCTACCCTCGTAAAAGACCTTCGCCTCTCAATCACCTGAACCCGGCTCCCCAAAGCGCCTGACCCGGCTCCCCCAAAGCGCCTGACCCGGCCCTTCAGTCGCCGCAGGAGCGCAGCAACTCACGGGCATGCGCCGCCATCGATGCCGGCACCATCAGTTGCAGCGGCGTCCACGTGTCGGTCATAGGGAGCACCGACGCAATAGTCTGATTCGACACCTCGCACGGTATGCCTGCATTGCGCAGCATCCCGGCAGCGATTTCAGCCTCCTGAATGGTGGAGAAATTACCAATTGTAGCCATAACGGCATCTCTTTCGCGATTCATAGCAGTTGATTTTCCCACAAATATAAGCCGAAAAAGTTAAAGACGCAAAAAAGAACAGCCAAAAATCACGGGATTTGCGCGGAAAGTCGTAACTTTGTAGCTTGAATCGCAGGGAATTGTCGGCAATTTCTTCCGGCAAACCCTCAGCCAACGGTCACGTCATTCTTGAAACGGTCACCTTTCTATATAATCATACCCTTCCTATCGCTCTGTGTTGCAGGCAATTTATTCTCCCGCAATGCAGCGCCTGCGCGTGGTATGACCGCTTCTGAATCCGCTGCCGACACCCTATCCGCGCTGCACCTTCCCTCTGTCGATTCGCTCCTTTCCGGAGCCGGTGCCGTCGACTCGCTCAGCGCTCCTCCCGCAGCGCTCCTCCCCGACAGCATTTCCGCCGATTCTCTCGCCGCCGACAGTGCTGCCGCGCCCCGAGCACTCATCCCCTACGACACAATCCCCACCACCACCGACTCGCTCCGCCCGTCGCGCATACGCCGCCAGAAAGTCGACCTCGACAACCAGGTAGTCTTCTCATCGAAAGACTCGATGGTGATGATAGGCCGCGAGATGACCTATATGTACGGCGACGGCCAGATTGATTACGGCGAACTGAAGCTCACCGCTGCCGACATCGAGCTGGATATGAACACCTCCGAGGTCTACGCAGTAGGCCGCGAGGACTCCGTGGGCGAAGTGCAGGGTTCTCCCGTGTTTGAGGAGGGAGGCACCTCCTACGAATCCGGCACAATGCGCTACAACTTCAAGAGCAAGCGCGGCTACATCACCAACGTCATCACCCAGCAGGGCGAAGGCTACCTCACCGGCGGCACCACCAAGAAAACCGACGGCGAGGACTTCTATGTAGAGAACGGCCGCTACACCACCTGCGACGACCACGAGTGCCCCCACTTCTATCTCCAGCTCACCCGCGCAAAAGTCAAGCCTAAAAAAAACATTGTTACCGGTCCGGCCTATATGGTGCTGGCCGGTCTGCCGCTGCCCCTGGCCGTACCCTTCGGCTACTTCCCCTTCAGCGACAAATATGCCTCCGGCGTAATCGTCCCCACATTCGGCGACGACTACAACCGCGGTTTTTACCTCAGCGACGGCGGCTACTACTTCGCCATCAACGACTACATCGACCTGGCGCTCACCGGCGAAATCTACACCAAAGGTTCCTGGGGCCTCTCGGCGCAGTCGACCTACAACAAACGCTACAAATACAACGGTCACTTCAACCTCAACTACCTCAAAACCATCAACGGCGAGAAAGGGGACCCCGACTACTCCACTGCCACCAACTTCCAGATTCTCTGGAGCCACGCCCAGGACGCCAAGGCCAACCCCAACCTGAGCCTCTCGGCTTCGGTGAACTTCACCACATCGGGCTACTCCCGTTCGTCGGTCAACGCCTACTATTCCAGCGCATTCACCGAGAACACCAAAAGTTCTACGGTGAATATGACCTACCGCATACCGCAGTCGAAATGGCAGTTTTCGGCATCGCTCAACGTATCGCAGCGCACGCAGGACTCCACCCTGGCCATCTCCTTCCCCAACCTCAACGTCACTATGTCGCAGACCTACCCCTTCAAGCGCAAGAAGGCTGTCGGCGACGAAAAGTGGTATGAGAAAATCCGTATGTCGTATTCGGGCCAGTTCCAGAACTCCCTCACCGCCCAGCAGGATGTGTTCTTCAAAAAGTCGCTCATCAAAGACTGGCGCAACGGAATGAAGCACAACATCCCCATTTCGGCTACTTTCAACGTGCTGAAATACTTCAATCTCACCCCGTCGGTCAACATCACCGACCGTATGTACACCAACAAAATCCGCCGCCAGTGGGATCCCGCGGCCTCGCGTGAGATTGCCGATACCACCTACAGCTTCTACAACGTGTGGGATTTCACCACTTCCCTCTCCCTCGATACGAAAATCTACGGTTTCTTCAAGCCCCTCCCCTTCCTGGGCGACAAAGTGAAGATGATACGCCACGTGTTCACCCCCACCGTATCCTTCTCCTACGCCCCCGACTTCTCCTCTCCCTGGTTCGGCTACTACGGCAGCTACAACTACGTAGATTCGCGCGGCGAGCCGCAGACGCGCAAATACTCCCTCTTCCCCAACGGCCTCTTCGGCGTGCCCGGCCAGGGCAAAACCGGCGCCGTATCGGTTTCGCTGGCCAACAACCTGGAGATGAAGGTGAAGACCAACGACTCAATCGGCGAAAAGAAGGTGTCGCTCATCGAGAACTTCACTGTGTCGCAGAGCTATAACTTCGCCGCCGACTCGATGAACTGGAGCAACATCAACACCTCCATCCTGCTGCGTCTGACCAAGCAGTTCAACCTCAACCTCTCCGCCACCTGGGATGTCTACACCTACCAGCTCAACTCCGCCGGCAATCCCGTGCGCGTGAACGTTCCCCGCTGGAAGTGCGGCAAGGGTCTGGGCCGCCTCTCATCCACAGGTACATCATTCTCGTATACCATCAACAACGACACCTTCAAGCGTGGCAAAAAGGATGGCAAGAACTCCGATACCAACGGCACCGACAGCAATGGCGAATCGGCCTTCGACAACCCACCCGACGGCCGTCCGCGAAGTCCGCGAGGCAATGGCGACGGCGATGATGATCTGCAACTCGACGCCGACGGATATGTGCCGTGGAGTGTGCCGTGGAGCCTTTCGCTCAACTACTCCATCAACTACGGCTATGGCGACTTCAACTACGAAAAGATGGAGTACAACGGCCGCATCACACAGAATCTATCGCTATCGGGCAACATCAAGCCCACGAAAAACTGGGAAATTTCGGCCACGGCGTCGTACGACTTCCAGCAGCACAAGATTGCGTATATGAACCTCAACATATCGCGCGACCTGCACTGCTTCACTATGCGTGCGTCGGTGATTCCCGTAGGCCCTTACAAGAGCTACAACTTCCATATTTCCGTGAAATCGTCGCTGCTCAGCGACCTTAAATACGACAAACGTTCGTCGCAGTCCAACGGCATCGAGTGGTATTAAGCAGGCAAGTAACGCCTCGGAAAGCCGGACTGAGAAACCCGGGAAACCTGAGAAGCCGGGCGAAATGTTAAAACTGAGGGGCGCTTAAAACCATTATGAGGGTTCAAAGTGTTTATTGAATATAAAACGACCCGGGCACTCCGGCCATAAGCAGTGCTGCCCGGCGCTATTTTCACCCTAAACACCGTTTCGCTATGACATACGATGAACTTATCCGCAAAAGTCCCGTTTCATTAATCGAGTTTTATGCCACCTGGTGCCCTCACTGCCAGGCTATGCAGCCCATTGTCGACCAGATTAAAGAGGTAGTAGCCGGCAAGATCGACGTTTACCAGCTCGACATCGACAAGAATGGCGACGCTGCCGAGAACGAGGAAGTGGAAGCCACTCCCACCTTTATCATCTACCGCGACGGCCGCGAAGTATGGCGCCAGTCGGGCGAAATGGATGGCGAAGTGCTCCTTTCCCGTCTGAAAAGCTTTATGTAATCCTCTTCTGCAATTTGCTTTGCACCCGGATTGCACAGCAATTTCCCGGGATAATGATGCTTTATAGATATGCCCGCCACTGAAAAGAACCTGCTCACCGACCTGCTCGGCTGTCTGGAAGTGCCCTTTACCCCCGGCTATTCCGCGCGACAGTTCGACTCGATGTCGTTTCGCTCGCTGTTCGGCTTCCAGCAATTGCTGAAATCCTACGGCATGGAGAGCCGCGGCTTCCGCTTCGCCGCGAAGGAGGATATGGCGCAACTTCCCCTCCCCTTCGTGGCTGAGACACGCCTCGGCCCGGTGGTGGTATCCGGCATTTCCTCCGGCACAGTCACCTACATCACCGAAGGTGTAACCGAAACGATGCCGGCGGAGAAATTCCTCAACGACTGCAGCGGCGTAGCCCTTGCGGTCAAGACCGACGAAAAAGCCTGCGAACCCGACTATCGCACACACCGGATGAATATGATTATGGTGAAGCTGCGCAATATCGGCATCGTCGTCGGAGTGGCAGCGCTGCTGATTTACTGCTTCGTGGCGCACCGCATCTGGGCATCCTGGTCGACGGTGGCGGTAATGCTGCTTGATATGGCAGGACTGGTGCTCTGCTATATGCTCGTGCAGAAATCGCTTGACATCCACACAAAAGCCGCCGACAAGGTATGCAAAGTGCTTCAGGAAGGTGGATGCGACACCATCCTCAAAACAAGTGCATCGAAATTTTTCGGCATATTCGGCTGGAGCGAAGTGGGCTTCGCATACTTCTCGGTGAGCCTGATTACACTGTTGGTATTTCCGGAATGGACCGGCTGCCTGGCGCTGTGCAATCTCTGCTGCCTCCCCTTCACCCTGTGGAGCATCTGGTATCAGCGCTTCCGCGCTCACGCCTGGTGTACACTTTGCGTGAGTGTGCAGTGCACCCTCTGGCTTCTCTTCTTCTGCTACCTCGGAGGGGGCTGGCTCGACAGCATCTTCCCGCTGCAGATTCAGTTCTTCGTGCTGGGCGTCAGCTACGTCACCGTGCTGCTGATTCTCAACCGAATTCTTCCCTATTTCCACCCCTCGCGCGGCGACGCCCCCGATCAAACCCTCTGACACCTATGGCTGACTCAACATCAAATAAAAGATTCACTTCTCAGGCAACCGTTGCTACGGCAACCGCTCCGGAGGCTCCGGCTGCTCCGGAAGCGATTTCCACCCCGAAGGGCGCCAATCCTATGACCTCCTTCGAGCTTGCCTCAGTGAAGATTCCGCGTGGGCGCACCATCCTCACACCCTCTGCGCTCGATGCCTCCGGTCAACCGCAGCGTCCGGCCGCAACCGCCTCTGCCTCAGCCACCGTAAGCTTCTGACCACCCGGCGCGCCACACACGTCTCACGCTAAAAGCGCCCAAATAACTCACCGCTCGGCAGGTGCTGAGGACGGTCAGTTGGCGTTCTGGAAGGCCGTGGGCGACATTCCCGTGATATTCTTGAAATACTTCCCGAACGAACTCTGATTGGTGAAATTGAGCTCGTAGGCTATCTGCTGAACATTCTTACCGGAATAGCGGAGCAGATTTTTTGCTTCCTGTATCACATAAGAATCGATCCATTCGCCGGCCGATTTGCCGGTGGCTTCCTTGATTATCAGCGACAGATACTTCGGCGAGATGAACATCTTGCCGGCGTAGAAACTTATGGCGCGCTCCGAACGGTGATTGTCGCGCACCAACCGCAGAAACTTCTGCACATAGGTGAGTTTGCGTGAATGGGTGCGCACCGACAGTTCCCTTTCCTGCGCCTCCTCGGCATAGGCCATAATCTGGTATCCGGCTGCCGACATCAGCGACCGGGCGATGTAGCGCGAATACGCATTCTCGTCGGAAGCGTTGTCGTGGAGCAGGTAGAAATAGCGCATCACCCGCTGCACCTTCTCCTCGTCGAGTTGGAGAATAGGACTGGAGGGGGCAAACAGCGAGGTATTCACGGCATTAAGGTCGATGTTGATGTCGTGAATAAACTTGTTGGAGAGGAACAGAAGGAAGGCCTCCTGCTCCTCGCCGCTCCATTCTATCAGTCGGAACATTGCGTCTGGCGGGATGAACAGCAGCGAGTTGGGCTTGATTATCACCTCGTCGAGGTTGAGAAGCATTTTTCCTTCACCTTTCACACCGATGCAGACAGCCACACCGTCGAAACGGCGTGCCAGCGGCGCGTCGAATTCCGGCGCCACGGAGGTGATGCGGGTGAGGATATAATCCTCGCCCAGGTGAATATAGTTATCGGCGACATCTTTCAGCGCCATAAGCTGTGAAAATTCAAGCTTCGACTGTGGGAATTTTGGAATGTGTTTCATATATGTGATCTGTTTCGCGCGTTATGACGGCGGTCAGCGGCAATAAGGATAAATACGATTATGCCTCCTATAATAAATGTGAGCGTCTGTGCTCCCAGCAACGTGTTGCCGAAGGCGAGCGAGGCGGTGCGGAAGGCCTCGGCCGAAGATGCCGATGCCATCACTGCCGCCGGAGCAAACAGTTGCATACCGAAAAGGACTGCGGTCTGATACGGACCAATGCCACCGTTGGAGGGGATACCCATCGAGATGGTCGACAGCATATAGCAGATGAATACCACCATAATGCCGTTCTCGGCTATGAGTCCGCGGGTGAAGGGGAAAGCGTAGAATGCCACCCACATCTGAGTGAAGTAGCAGGTCCACAGGATGGCCGTAAGCAGCAGCCAGCGCCCTTTGCCCTTCATCTTCACTATGGCGGCAAAACCGTCCCAAAGCCCCTTTACAAAGTTGCGCACCTTTCTGATGGGTCCGCTTTTGCCATATTTCATCAATGCCCAGAAGCCCAGGCAGAGAGCGGCGCAAGCTGCCCAGAACCAAGGGGATGAGAGCAGCGAACTTATGGCGTTATAGGCCTGCGGATAAGCGGCCACAAACTTCACGAACGGCCCGGAGGCGAAGATGCAGGTGACGAGCGTGAGCAGCGCCACGGTGATGGTGTCGGCCATACGGTCGGCCACCATCGAGCCGAACACTTCCGAGAAGGGCGCATCCTGGCGGTAGGCGATATAGCCCGAGCGCCATACCTCGCCCAGACGCGGAAAGACGATATTGAATGCGTAGGTGCCGAAAATCGAGTAGAACAGGATGCGGAAGGGGGGATTCACGTCGATGGCCCGCAGCTGGATGCCCCAGCGCTGTGCCCTGACTATAATAGGAATGATCCCTATCAGCACGCTCAACCCGATATACCGGAAATCGCAATCCTCGCGGATGATACGCATCATCTCGGCCATATCCACGTTACGGAACAGCATCACGCACAAGGCCACACTGATGGCCAGGGGCACACCAAACTTCAGCAGTTTGCCCCAGAGGGAGCCTCCGCCAAGCGGCGACGATTTCGCAGCGGCGTTATTCTTATGGCTCGCGGCAGCGTCGTTGGTATGGCTTTCTGCAGCATCGTTCTTCCGGCTTGCTGCAGCGTCATTATTCCTATTGCTTACTTCAGACATCTTTTATTACCTTTTTTGTGCGAAGAACTCTTTCATCAGCGCCGCACATTCATCGGCCAACACTCCGGCAGTCACCTCGGCTTTTGGGTGGAAGGGGCGCCGCGACGTGTACACCGAATATCCCCGCTTGGGGTCGGCCGCGCCATAAACAATCCTTCCCACCTGCGACCAGGCGATAGCTCCGGCACACATAAGGCACGGCTCTACTGTGACATACAGCGTGCAGTCGGGCAGATATTTGCCGCCGAGCATCTGCGCAGCTGCGGTAAGGGCCTGCATCTCGGCATGCGCCGTGACATCGCCCAGCCTCTCGGTGAGGTTGTGCCCGCGGCCTATGATCCGGCCGTCGGCCACCACAACAGCGCCGATAGGCACCTCACCGGCGCGGCCGGCCCCGCGGGCCTCAACCAGCGCCGCAGCCATAAATCCTTCATCGGATAATGCCTGCAATGACAAGGATGCTTCTTTTGAGTTCATCTTCGGCAAAGGTACGAAATAATATGGATTTTGAGTAAAAATATTCCAAAATGCTTGTACATTTGAGCAAAAACTGCTAAATTCGGGGCATGAAAAAATTAGCTATCTACCGCAATGACCCCTGGCTGGAACCTTATGCTCCCGCAATCGAAGGGCGCCACGCCGACGTGCTCCGTAAGGAGGCTGAACTTACCAGCGCGAGCGGCAATCTTAACGATTTTGCAAACGCACATAAATATTTCGGGCTGCATCGCGTAAGCCCGCGCGGAGGATGGGTGTTCCGCGAATGGGCGCCCAATGCCACCTCCATCACTCTCATCGGCGACTTCTCCGGCTGGGAAGCGCTTCCCGAATATGCCCTCAAGCCTATCGGCGGTGGCGTATGGGAGCTGATGCTTCCCGCCAAAGTTCTGCGCCACGGCCAGTTATACAAAATGCGCGTAACCTGGCCCGGTGGCGGAGGCGACCGTATCCCCGCCTACGCCGACCGCGTGGTGCAGGACGAGAACACCAAGATTTTCTCGGCTCAGGTATGGGCGCCCGCAGCATATAAGTGGAAAGTCGACGGCTTCGTGCCCGACACCCGTCCGCTGCTGATTTATGAAGCTCACATCGGTATGGCTCAGCAGGAAGAGAAAGTGGGCAGCTACGTGGAATTCCGCGACAAGGTGCTCCCCCGCATCGCCGCCGACGGCTACAATGCCATCCAGCTTATGGCCATCCAGGAGCACCCCTACTACGGGTCTTTCGGCTACCACGTATCCTCCTTCTTCGCTCCCTCATCGCGCTTCGGCACCCCCGAAGAGCTGAAAAGCCTTATCGACCGCGCCCACGAGCTTGGCATTGCCGTGATTATGGATATCGTGCACTCCCACGCCGTGAAGAATGAGAATGAGGGTCTGAGCCGCCTCGACGGGAACCGCGACCTCTATTTCTATCCCGGTCAGAAAGGTGAGCATCCCGCCTGGGATTCGCTCTGCTTCGACTACGGCAAGAACGAGGTGCTGCACTTCCTGCTCTCCAACTGCAAATACTGGCTCGAAGAATTCCGATTCGACGGTTTCCGCTTCGACGGAGTGACTTCGATGCTCTATTACGACCACGGCCTGGGCAAGGCATTCGGCAGCTACGGCGACTACTACGACGGCGGCCAGGACACCAACGCCATCACATATCTCACACTGGCCAACCTGCTCATTCATCAGGTCAACAGCCACGCCATCACCATCGCCGAGGAGATGAGCGGTATGCCCGGCCTGGCCATCAAGTTCAAGGATGGCGGCATCGGCTTCGACTACCGTATGGCAATGGGCATCCCCGACTACTGGATCAAGACCCTCAAGGAGAAAAAGGATGAGGACTGGCACCCGACCTCGATTTTCTGGGAACTGACCAACCGCCGCAGCGATGAAAAGACTATCTCCTATGTGGAGAGTCACGACCAGGCACTCGTAGGCGACAAGACGGTGATTTTCCGTCTGATCGACAAGGAGATGTACTGGCACATGAGCGTAGGCGACACCAACGGCGCCGTCACCCGCGGTATGGCTTTGCACAAGATGATCCGCCTCGTCACCCTGGCAACCATCAACGGCGGCTACCTCAACTTTATGGGCAATGAGTTCGGCCATCCCGAATGGATTGACTTCCCGCGCGAAGGCAATGGCTGGAGCTACAAATATGCCCGCCGCCAGTGGGACCTTGTCGACCGCGAGGATCTGCAGTACAAACTCCTCAACGCATTCGATAACGCTATGGTGGAACTTGTCTCAGGCATCAACAACTTCCAGGCGCTCCCCATCGAGCAGCTCTGGGCCAAGGACGATGACCAGGTGCTCGCCTTCAGCCGCGGCAACCTTATCTTTGTGTTCAACTTCTCGCCGTTCAAGTCGTTCAGCGACTACGGCATCCTCACCCCTCCGGGCAAATACAAGGTAGTGCTCTCCTCCGACTCCCCGCAGTTCGGCGGGTTCGGCAACATCGACGAGAGCGTGGAGCACTTCACCCAGCACGACGAGCTTTACAGCCCTCTGGGCAAGGAATGGCTCAAGCTATACCTGCCGGCCCGTTCGGCTCAGGTGCTCCGCATAGTGCGCTCCCGCAAGAAATAAACCCGTCATACAAGATGGACGACATAAAAGAAATACTTGACCGTGAAGTCCGGCGATTCAATTCGCCGGACTTCATTGACAAAGACCCGGTGCAGTTTCCCCGCCGTTTCGACCGCCTCACCGACATCGAGCTGGTGTCGCTCTTGGCATCGACCGTGGCCTGGGGCAACCGCAAGATGATTTGCGCCAACATCGAGAAAATGCTCCGCCTTATGGAGTACCGGCCCACGGAATATCTGCTCGACGGCGGATATGAGGAGCTGCCCGATATGAATATCCACCGCACCTTCTTTGCGCGCGACCTGCGCGCATATCTGCGCGGCCTCCACTCAATCTACAAGCAGTACGGCTCGCTTCAGGAATTTGCCCGCGCTTCGCACATCGCACAGAGCGAGGCACCCGCCTGGGAACTTGCCGCCGCCATCAACCGGCGCCTGGCCGAAGCCAATCCACCCGCCACCAACCTCTCGCGCTGCCTGCCGCAGAACCTGCGCACCACAGCGCTCAAGCGCCTCAATATGGCTCTGCGGTGGCTCGTGCGCACCGACGGCATCGTGGATATGGGCGTATGGGACGTCATAACCCCCGCCCAACTCTACATCCCCTTGGATGTACACGTTGGCGACACCGCCCGTAATTTAGGCCTGATTACCCGCCGGGCCAACGACCGCCGCACCGTCGAAGACCTCACCTCCATCCTACGCACCTTCAACCCCACCGACCCCGTCATCTACGACTACGCCCTCTTCTCCCTCGGCCTTCCCCCTACCACCTGACTCTGTCCTCTTCACCCTTTCCTCGCCCCCCTTCACACGCCCCTCATCCCTCTTAACCCTTTCCTCATCCATTTTAACTCGCCCCCCTTCACACGTCCCTCATCCTTCTCTAAACTCAGTTTTTGTATAAATCGCGATTATATTCGCAAAAATTTGTACCTACCCCCTCTTTAATCGCAATTTTTTGTATCGTATTCACCGACTTAACCACTATCAAATACTAACAACTTCGATCGCGCCCAACTTGTATGGTGTTGGCGTATGCGCCAATGTATGGGGCGTGTGCGCACAATGTATGGAGTCCTATGCGCACAATGCATAGGAGGGGGTTGTGTACACAAAATGTGGGAGCCGGCGTAGCTGGCCATAGAGTGTAGCCAGGTGGTGCAGCTGCGCGGAGCGCTGCAAACCCCAGGCTACACTGACAGCTGGCTACGCCAGCCCCTACAATACGCTTCTCTAATCCCTTTAATGAGCGTCGTCACCCCCCACGATGCACCATTCGAGCACGTACACGGTGCTTGTGCAGATGGAACATCCAGTGGAGGTTGTGTCAAATCTTAAATTAACGTATTAACTTGTAGGAACGCGCCCCAGGTGCGTCCGCTTACATTCGTTGATAATCAACCGTTTATGCGCGGACGCACCTGGGGTGCGTCCCTACAGAATGATACGTCGTAAGCTATTTTAAAACAGCCCCACCACTCTGACCTCTGACTTAATAACCCTGATTTCACAACTTGCACCTCTGACCTCTCTTACTCAAGGACCATATCGAATTGGTCGTAGGGGGCGGTGCGGTGAGCGAGATGCTTGGTGAGGGGTGAAATACCGAAGAGCGGGGAGTAGGTCTTCACTTTCACCGTCTTGCCGTCGGGGAGGAACTCAAGGATGCGCAGCCAGCCATCGCCGCCGTTGCCTTCCCATCCTCCGCCGAGAGTCTGGACGTTGAACATCATCTGATGCACTTTGCGTCCGGCCTCGTTTTTATCTACACGATAGGCAATGGAATCCTCATAATCACCCACCGTGCCCATGTGGCCGCAGAGCACAAACAGAATATTCCCGGCGGGAGCAATCAGTTTATCCCACATCTCCTGGCCACCCGTCTGCGGGGTGATGTCGTATTCGGTATTGTTCACGTACGCGGCATTGCGCTCCTGCAGCAGCGAGTGAGTCATCAGAATCACCTTGTAATCGCGATATTTATCGCTCTTGCATAAATTGAGCGCCCACGCGAGTACCTCCTCGCGGGGAGCAAACTCGGTGGTAATCAGCAGAATCTTGCCCCAGTGAGGAAGGTCGTAGGCAAACGCTGCATTCTCAATATCGAGCACACCCTGACGATTGGGGTATGAGCTAACAATGATGTCGCGCCACTTGTTGTTACGTTCGAAGGGGAAATAATCCGGCAAATGGGTCATACCGTTTTCGGCCCTTTGATAGCCGTAGTCGTGGTTGCCGCCCGAAATGAAGTAAGGCACACGGTTGTCGAGACGATCAAACGCACGCGACACCGACTCCCACATCTCGCGGCTGGTCTGATTGAGCATATCGCGGTTCATCACGATATTTTCGTTCTGCTCAACCAAATCACCGGTGCAGAGCACACCCTTGATATTCAGATGGTCGACATTATCGGCAATCCACGCCGTACAAAGTTCAAAGAGAGGCTGGTTAATATCATATTTCTCATACCCCTGCGGGTCGCCGAGCACAATCATAGAAAATGATTCCGGATTCTCGAGATTCTGACGGTCGGCGCGATTCTGTGCGTTCGCCGTGACACATAGGCCGACAGCTACGGCCGCCACCGCGAACTTCATAAATACTTTCATTTCAGATTGAGGTTATGTAGGTTATTAGTTTGCACAAAGTTAGGAAAAATCACCAAAAACGGCAAGGCAAATGTCCGGTAATGTATTGGAAATGTATCATCCCGGACGTCATTTTGTAGGGGTGTGTGTCAAATTTACGTAAACGGCACCATCCTGTAGGAACGCGCCCAGGTGCTTCCACGTAATCATCTAACACTCAGCGCATAGCGCTGCCACAAATCAGAGGATGGGGTCGACGGAGCCTTCGCGGAGGATTTCGGGGGCGCGGGAATCGAGAAGCGAAATCACCGCCGATGGTTCGGTGCCACCTTCGCCGCCATCCACAATGGCATCCACAGCCCCCTCATAACGCATCGACAGCGATGTGGGCACCTGCAGGTCGCCCGGGTCGGCATCGTTCCACTCCACCGTGGTGGAGAGCAGCGGATTGCCAAGCTCCTGCGCTATGGCCACAGCTATTGCATTGTCGGGCACGCGCACACCCACCTCACGCCTCCCCTTGAAGGCCTTCGACAGTTTCGATGACGCCGGGAGCACAAACGTGAACGGACCCGGCAGGTTGGCGCGCATAATCCGGAAGGCCTCGTTGTCGATCCGGGCATACTCGCTGGCCATCGAAATGTTCTCGCACACAATCGACAGACGCTGCTTGGCCGGGTTAATTCCCTTCAGACGGCACACACGCTCCACAGCGCGGTTGTTCAGCGCATCGCAGCCGATAGCATAAATCGAATCGGTGGGGTAAATGATAATCTCGCCATCGCGCAGACGCTCCACTATCTCGTCGAGATAGCGGCGGTTAATGCTCGATGTATATAACTTATAGCTTTGCATATATCAAGTGCGGAATATTCAGATAATCCGGCATTTAAGCCCCATAGAGGTGAGCGCCTGCTGCACCTGCTGGCGTTTGTCGCCCTGAATCAGGATCTCGCCGCCGCGCGATGAACCGCCCGTGCCGAGCCGCTGGCGCAACGTCCGGGCAATCTCAGCCACTTCGTCGTCGCTCACGGTAAATCCGGCGATAATCGTGGCCACCTTCCCCTTGCGCCCCTTCTTGTCGAGGATAATGTCGAGGCGCGCCTTTTCGCCCGACGGAGCCGCAGCAGCACTCCCGGCGGCAGCAGCCTCGGGAGCAGCGCCCTCGGGCAATGTCGATTTCAACGCTTCCAACGACGATTTCCAATCCATATATGCGCGTTTTTCAAAGAATTTTATTTCACCGAATCGGGCACCACATAGAGCGAATCAGGCTCCTGCGCCTCCATAAGGTCGGGCCGACGGTCTATCGACGCACTCAGTCGGCGCAGCATCTCGAAATGAGGCAAATCCTCGGGCGACAGCGACGCCGTGAACCCACGCATCGAGTCGGTGGAGAGTTTCCACGCCTGACGGAAGCACTGGGTGGCTTCGGCCACATTCTCATCATAATTTTCCGACTCCGACAGCTTCATATACACAATGGCCAGACGGCCAAGCTCGTCCTCGCTGAGCGTGGAGAAATGCTCCTCTACAAGCTGACGGCAGATTTTTGCGGCGGCCTCCTGATGGTCGGAACGCACAGCCTCCTCGGCGTCGGTTACCGACGCATTGATTTCGGCCGACGACGGTTTGCCGCATCCCTGAGCCACAATCAGCCCGAGCATAGCGCACAGAGCCACTATAAAGAGATAGATATGATGAATTATTTTGTTAATCATAAAGTATGGAATCTGCTGAATACTTACAGGTTACTCATTGCGCCGGTGATAATCATACGTGATGCCCTGGCGCTCGATGGTGAGCGTACACTCATTGAAAGCGCGCACCGGATAAGCCACACGGGGCGACACATGCCCCACCAGCCCCGGGTCGCCATCCTCGATGGTGATGCTGGTGGAATCATTCTCGATTACGAGAGAATCCTTATCGAATTTCCACTTACCCGCAACAGAGTAAGTGAGATTGCCGGGGGAAATGGCGCGAAGCACCGACGTACGGTCGGCATTCAGCTCCATCAGCGGCGTAGTATCAGAAATTGCGGGAATGTAATATTTACCCACCATCTGCTTCTCCTCGTCGGAAAGCCCCCCGCAAGCCTGCAGAAGCACCGAGAGTGAAAGCGCACACAATAAAATAAATGATTTCATCTGATATGATCTCATAAAAACCGATGATTTCATCTAAGCTAAAACATACGATATCGACTGAACCGATCTCATAAAAACCGATGATTTCATCACGATATGATATCGTGCCGCAAAGTTACAATCATCACCGTTTTTTTCCAAACGATTCCGCCGAAAAAATCACCCCTTCCACCTGAAGGCCAGGTTTAGGTCAGGTGTGAAATACCCGTTAGAGTTGGAAGAGAGCACGCGAGGGGATTAGTCGGCCATAAGGCGGAGGACGGCGAGGGAGGAGGGCTCGGAGAAGGTGGGGAAGTGAATGTGGTAGTAGCGGAGGATGCGGTCGAGGGCGGTATTGCGCTCAAAGCGGCTGAAGCGGTAGCGCCCCAGATTGCGGGGAGTCATCCGGCTGAGGCGGTTGGCGGCTGCCGACTCGTCGGGCGGAAGGAAATTGCGGTGCGCGGGGGGAAAGTGTCGGAAGATGCCGTCCTGCATATCCAGCACGCTGCCGGGTGTATATGTGTGCCAGTCAGGCTCGATGCCGAGGTAGTGCGACATCCTCACCAGAAACCACACGTGAAGGTTGCAGAGCTGGCGCACGGTCAGTACAGGCGCATCGGTGCCAATCCGCATCATCGAGAGCATATCCACCAGGAAGTTAAAGAGATGTTCGTCGGGACTTTGCTCGCGCAGCAGGCCGGTGAGCACATCGGCGATGAAGAGCGAGAGCGACGCCCGCAGCGGATCACCCGCCGAAGGGAGCGACAGCGGCCGCAGGTCGTGCACGGGATAGATTTCCCGGCCGGGACGTATGTCGGCCACACACTCGAAATGCCCCAGCGGCATCATCAGCGCGCGCATCCGCGAGGCCTGGCGCCCGTTGCCCGCAGGTACAAGCAGCGACACCGGGCCATACTGACGGCTATAGGCCGTGAGTATGGAATTACGGTCGGAATACCTGACCGTACGCAGAGCCACACACTCAATCACCGTGTTCATTCAGCGAGCATTATATTCATTCAGCGAGCATTGCGTTCAGCAGGCATACTTCATTCAGTAGGCTCCGCTTCGCCCATCAGCGCGAGGAATTCATCCTCCGACATCAGCGGCACGCCAAGCGAATTGGCCTTCTCGCGCTTCGAGGGGCCCATATTGTCGCCGGCAAGCACGAAATCGGTTTTCTTTGAGATGCTTGAGGCATTCTTGCCTCCGGCGCGCTCAATCATCTCCTTATATTCATCGCGGCTATGGTGCTGGAACACACCGGAAATGACTATGGTTTTCCCGGCAAGACGGTCGCTGCGCCCCTCGTCGCTCTCCTCGGGCAACGACATCTGCAGCCCGGCCTGGCGCAGACGTTCCACGATAGAGCGGTTGAGCGGATTGGCGAAATATTCCACGATGCTCTCGGCGATACGCGGGCCGATATCCTTCACGGCAGCCAACTCGGCAGCGGATGCCGCCATAAGCCGGTCGATGTCGGGGAAAGCCTTTGCCACCTTTTTGGCCACGGTGTCGCCCACAAACGGGATTGACAGCGCATAAATCACGCGGTCGAAAGGCATCTGCTTCGACGCTTCAAGGCCGTCGAGCACCCTCTCGGCCGAACGCGGGCCGAAGCCGTCGAGCGTGAGGAGTTGGTCGCGGGTCAGGTCGTAGAGGTCGGCGATATTCTTCACCAGTCCGGTGGCAAACAGCTGCTGAGCCGTTTCCTCGCCGATGCCGTCGATATTCATCATCTTACGGCCTACGAAATGCTCCACACGGCCGGCAATCTGCGGAGGACAGCCGAATTTATTGGGGCACTGCCAGGAGGCCTCACCCTCCACACGAATCAGCCGCGAGCCGCAAGCCGGGCAATGACTCACAAACTCTATCGGTTTGGCCCCGGGCTGACGGCCATTCTCATCCACGCCGGTAATCTTGGGGATAATCTCGCCCCCTTTCTCCACATAGAGCATATCGCCCTCGTGGATATCAAGCTGACGTACAATATCTTCGTTGTGGAGCGACGCGCGCTTCACCACCGTGCCCGACAGGAGTACCGGCTTCAGATTGGCCACGGGGGTAATAATGCCCATACGGCCCACCTCGAAGGATACGTAGCGCAACTTAGTGCAGGCTCTTTCGGCCGGGAATTTGTATGCTATGGCCCAGCGGGGCGACTTGGCGGTGAAACCCAGGTTGAGCTGCTGGCGGAGCGAATTTACCTTGAACACCAGACCATCGGTAGCCACCGGAAGTTCGCGGCGCTCCTCGGCCCAGCGGTTGATGAAGGAATCCACCTCCTCCAGGCTGTGCAGCAGGGTCATTATCTCCGACACCTTGAAACCCCAGGAACGCGCCGCCATCATATTATCGTAATGATTATTTGCGGGAAGCTCCGGGCCAAGCAGATAATAGAAATACGCGTCCAGACCGCGACGGGCCACCTCGCGCGAGTCGAGGGTCTTCAGTGTGCCGCTGGCGGCATTTCGCGGATTGGCAAAGAGCGGTTCCTCATTAAATTCGCGCTCTTTGTTGAGGCGCTCAAATTCCTTCCACGGCATCAGTATCTCACCGCGAATCTCAAACATATCGGGCCACCCGCTCCCCTGCAACTGCAATGGTATGGAGCGGATTGTGCGGATATTATCGGTGACCACATCCCCCTTCTCACCGTCGCCACGTGTGACAGCGCGCACCAGACGCCCGTGCTCATAGATAAGCGAGATGGAGGTACCGTCGTATTTCATTTCCCCTACCACATCAAACTGCTCGCCGCCAAGACCCGAGCGCACGCGCCCGAACCACTCGTCTACCTCATCGATGCTGTAGGTATTGGCAAGCGACAGCATAGGATGGATATGCGCTGCCTGCTCGAAACCCTCGGCCAGGTCGGAGCCAACGCGATGCGTGGGCGAATAGGGGTCGTCCATATCGGGATACTCCTTTTCCAGAGCTTCAAGCTCCTTCATAAGCATATCAAACTCCCGGTCGGAGATTTCGGGAGCGTTCAGCACATAATAATTGTGATTATGGCGGTTAAGCTGTTCGCGCAGGTCAAGAATGCGCTGGCGTGGAGAATCCATATCGCGGTATATTTTTACAGATTTATCTTGGATAATTCGTATAAGGCGTATAATTCTTATAAGTCTTATGCGATTTATGGCGGGTTAATCCCGGAATTTCAGGTTGTTGAGCGCGCGGAATACCGAGCACAGCTCCTTCGACCAGTAGCCGCGGAATTCCTCGGCTACGCCATGCAGGGCCAGCGCCACGTTCTCGTCGGTGGCGTCGCGCACGGTGCTGATGAAATTGTAGAACACCTGGAAGAGGTCGGCAAGTTTCTCGGAAATCGAGAACGCTACCGGCGTGTCGGAGTACTTCATATCCTCCTCAAACACATCGAGATATGTGTCGTCGGCGCCGATAAGCTGCTCCATATTGCGGCGCACGGCATCATAGTAGTCCTCATCAAGGGCCTGGTCGAGATATACATCCTCGTCGAGATACATATCAGGCTTGATATCGAAGGCAGAAATGTAGATACGCGGAATCACGCGCAGCATAGCGTCGATAAAATCTTCGCGCTCGGCTTCACGCGCGCCCTCCACGTGCTGGCAATATTCGTTGCACAGACCTATGAAAGCTATAGTGTTTGTTTCCATAATTGCTTAACTGTTAAATATATACTACTTGTTGGTTACTTGTTTTGAGCCATACATACCGCGGGCGGCAATGTATCGCGCCACGGCATCCGGCAAAAGACCGGCTACCGGGCGCCCTTCCGCAATCATCGACCGCACCTGCGTGCTCGACACCGGCATCAGCGGCGCTTCAAGGGGCGTGAAACCGTTGCCGGCATCAGGCATCGGATATCCCGGACGGGGATACACAATCGGGACAAACTCCCGGCGAAGCTTCTCCGCATCGCGCCACCGGCTGAAGCAGGCGGCATTATCGGCGCCGATAATCAGCCGGAAACGTTCCCCGGGATACAGTTCCTGCAAGCGCTTCATCGTGTCGACGGTGTAGTTGGGGCGTGGCATCGACATCTCCACATCGCAGGGCATTAGCTCCGGATAGGGCGCGCAAGCCTCCCGGAGCATCTGCATCCGGTCGGTGTCGGCAGCAATGTCGGCCGCCCCGCTTTTGAGCGGATTCTGCGGCGACATCACCATCAGCACACGGTCAACAAGCCCGGAGGCCACGGCAGCCCGCGCCAGAGTTATGTGACCGTTGTGCACGGGATTGAATGACCCGCCGAAAACGCCTGTCGTCATATCTGAACCGATTCGATAATAATTAAACAATTATCGAGCCGGAATTATTTGTCGGCGATATAATCCGATATCAATTTCTCCACCTCGGCGATAGCCTTGGGCAGCTCATCGTTGGTCACTACGTGGTCGTAGCAATCCTTGAAGGTCAGCTCATAGGCCGCACGGTCGACGCGCACCTTTATGGCGTCGGCGTTGTCGCTGCCGCGCAGTTCCAGACGGTGCTGAAGCTCGGGGATGCTCGGAGGCTCGATGAAAATCGACATCGCACGGTCGCCGAACTGCTTTTTCACATTCACGCCGCCTTTCACGTCGATATCGAGAATCACATTGTGTCCCTGAGCCACACGGTTCTCAATCTCGCTGCGGAGGGTGCCATAGTAGCGGCCGGGGTAAACCTGTTCGTACTCCACGAATGCACCTTCGGATATCAGCTCGCGAAATCTTTCATCGCTAAGGAAATGATAGTGCACGCCGTCAACTTCTCCGGCACGTGGTTTGCGGTTGGTGGCCGACACAGAGAACTGGATATCCAGGTCGCCACGGTCCATTATGTCGCCGATAATCGTTGACTTGCCGCAGCCCGAAGGGGCAGAGATAATGATAAGTTTGCCTGACATATTTTTTAAAAGGTACGAGTTACGAGTTAAGAGGTACGAAGTGTGGAGAGGGAATTAGAAGTATGGAGAGGGAATTAGGGGAGGGCGATTTTGCGGCCGGCGTGGAGATAGATGCCGGGGAGGGCAGGACGTCCGTCGGGGGCTGCCACCTCAATGCCCTGGAGGTTGAACCAGCGGGCATCTTCATCGGCAGGCTGCAGGTCGGCGCCAATCTGGTCAACGGCGCCGAGCGGAGTGCCGTAGGAGCAGAGAGCCTGAAGGGCGGTGCAGGCGCGACCATTGGTACTGTCGAAGAGGGGGGCGTTGTACCAGCCGGAGAGCGAGGTGCGGTAGGCGTTATACTCCGGCCACCACCAGATTATGCCGGTGACGTTGTCGTACTTCTTCACCACATCCACCACTGCCTGGGTGAGTTTCTTCTGACCGGCATCGCTGTAGGGATAAGTTGCGGTGAAATCGAAGTTGCTTCCAGGCACAGCCCACTTGTATGGGTAGCCGAATTCCACCACCATCACTTCCTTGTCGGAGAAATTGGTCTGGAGGCTCTTCAAGCCGGTATCGAGCACACTGACGTTGCCGTGGAAGTAAGGGTAATAGCTTACACCTATAATATCATAGTCCACTCCGAGGGTCTTCATCTGGTGGTAGAAATTGGTCTGCACATTGGGCTGAGAGATGCGCTCGGTGTGAATTACTATCTTGGCGTCGGGGCACACCTCGCGACAAGCCTTTCCGGCCTGCTTGAGCAGAGTGCCGAAACGCTCCCAGTTGGCATTGTTGCCCATATAGCACTTCTTCAGCGAAGAAGCGGGAGCATCGTAGGCGCCCCAGAGCATACCATAGGAAATCTCATTGCCGGTGGCGATAAAGTCGGGCACCACACCCTCCTTCTTGAAGTTTTCGAGGACGCTCTTGGTATAATCGTAGATTTTCTGATAAAGCTGGTCATCGGTCAGATTCACCCACGACGCGGGCGTCCACTGCTTGGCAGGGTCGGCCCAGGTGTCGGAATAGTGGAAATCGAGCATCAGCGGGAGCTTCTTGGCCACCACCTCCTTGGCAATCGGGAGGATATATTCATAGCTCTGGCAGGCGTTGGGGTCGTTGTTGGGGAACCCGGCAGGGTCGACGAAGAGGCGCAGACGTATCAGATTCATACCCTGCGAAGCAAAATAGTCGAGCGCGTTGCCCTGAATGGCACCGCCATTGTAATCGAGATAAACGGCTCCGGCCTTCTCATATTCCGGAAGCAGAGAAATATCGCCGCCGGCATAGCGGTCTTTAGCCGCAGATGCGAGCGTCGCGCAAGCAAATAAAAGAAATAATACTTTTTTCATATCATTAGATTTTGGGGTAATCATCACTTATCTTAGCTATTTTAGCTATCTTAGCTACTTTAGCTAATCAGATAACAATCAAGCGCCCCGGGAGGTTGGCGCCATCAGAGCACATTGAGGACCTGCTCCTTGATTTGCTCCAGCTCATCCTTCATCTTCACCACGAGAATCTGCATATCGGCCTGATTGCTCTTCGAGCCGAGAGTGTTGATTTCGCGACCCATCTCCTGGGCGATGAATCCGAGCTTCTTTCCCTGGCCGGCTTCGCCGTCGAGGGTTTCCAGGAAGTAGCGCAGATGCTGAGCCAGACGCTGCTTCTCCTCGTTGATGTCGAGCTTCTCGATGTAGAAAATCATCTCCTGCTCCAGGCGCCCCTTGTCGTACTCCACCTGCGGAATCGCCTTGAGCTGCTCTACAAGGCGTGTGCGGATTTTGGCCACACGGTCGGTTTCAAACCGGGGCACCTCATCGAGCAGTGCGGCGATGCGGGCGATGCGCACACGGAAGAACTCGTCGAGGCGGCGCCCCTCGGCGGCACGGTGCTCCGTCAGGTGCTCCACAGCCTCCTTCACGCACTGCAGCAGCGCTACCTGCTCGGCTTCGGGCGCTTCGGTGGGCGTCTCAGACTTAATCACGTCGGGCATACGCAGCAGCACCTGATACCAGTCGTCAGGCTCCGGGAGGCCTAAAGTGGCAGCCGCCCGACGTATCTGCTCCATATATCCGGCCATAGCCTCAACGTTGATGTGAGCCGACGTCTCGGCGCCGACAGCGTCGGCCCATGCCGTAAGCTCAGCTTTACCGCGCTCTAACAGAGGGGCGCACACATTGCGCACAGCGGCCTCAGCCTGCCGGTAGCCCGAAGGGAGCCGCAAAGTCAAATCAAGCTGCTTGGAGTTGACCGACTTGATTTCAACCGTAAACTTTTTAGTTGGGCACTCGACAGTGGCGCTGCCGAATCCGGTCATTGACAATATCATTAGTAGAGTTATGAACAGTGATTGTTTTTGTTTGCAAATTTAACTTTTTTTGATGAGAAAATTTGCTAAATTTGCAGAAAAAAATTGTGCCGATTCATCCGTTTTCATGGCTACTATTATAAACATTGAGACATCCACTGCCGTATGCTCCGTAGCGCTCAGCTCCGAGGGCGCGGTTTTGCAGCATACCGAAGACTTTCACGGCCGCAATCACGCAGTGCTTCTGAGCGATTTTATAAAAGACGCCCTCGACTATATGGCCCGTCAGGAGCTGAAAGCCGACGCCGTGGCCGTGTCGCTCGGGCCGGGCAGCTACACCGGCCTGCGCATAGGGCTGAGCGAAGCCAAAGGGCTGGCCTACGCCCTCGACACCCCTCTGATAGGAGTACCCACGCTCGAACTTATGACCACCGGGGTAATGTTCGCCCACGACGACCTGCCCGACGGATGCCTGTTTGCCCCGATGATCGACGCACGCCGTATGGAGGTCTACACCGCTGTCTACGATCTGGCGCTGCAGCCGCTGAAGGCTCCCGCGCCGCTGATTCTCGACACCGACAGCTACAGCGAATTCCTGGCCGACAGTCCGGTGGCATTCTTCGGCGACGGCAGCGGCAAAGCCCGCGACCTGCTCGGCGCCAACCCCAACGCCATTTTCATCGACGGAGTGAATCCGCTGGCCGTGGATATGGTGGCGCTGGCCGAGAGATCCTATCTGAAGCGCGATTTCATCGACACAGCCTACTCCACCCCTCTTTACCTTAAAGATTTTCAGGCCACGAAGCCGCGCAACCTTTTCGCCCAATTATAAATTATAAATTTTAAATTCCCCCCTCCTTCGCAGCTATATGTTCGTTCATCTACACGTACACTCGCAATACTCCGTGCTCGACGGCCAGGCATCGATTTCCGCGCTGGTCAAGAAAGCTATGGCCGACGGTATGCCGGGCATAGCCCTCACCGACCACGGCAATATGTATGGCATCAAGGAATTCTTCAATCTCGTCAAAGGCATCAACAGCAAGATCGAGGATGAGTCGAAGAAATTCAAGCCCATTTTCGGTTGCGAGGTGTATGTGGCCCGCAAATCGCTTGAAGACCACACCGATAAGTCGGACAAGGGTCAGCACCTGATTCTACTGGCCAAGAACGCCACCGGCTACCACAATCTGGTGAAAATCGTGTCAAGAGCATGGACCGACGGTTTCTATTTCCGCGCCCGCACCGACCACGACGACATAAAGGCTCACGCCGAAGGGCTGATTTGCTGTTCGGCCTGCCTGGGCGGCGAAATTCCCAAACTCATCACCGCCGGCGACATCGAAGGCGCCGAGAAGGCCGTGATGTGGTTTAAGGAGGTATTCGGCGACGACTACTATCTGGAGCTGCAGCGCCATAAAGCCACCGTGGAGCGCGCCAACCACGACACCTACCCCCTGCAGCAGGAGGTGAACAAGGAGCTGATACGTATGTCGAAGAAATTCGGCATCAAGCTTGTGGCCACCAACGATGTGCACTTCGTCAACGAGGACGACGCCGAGGCTCACGAACGCCTCATCTGCGTGGCTACCAACAAGAAAATCTCCGACGAAAACCGTATGCTCTACTCCAAGCAGGAGTGGCTGAAAACCACAGCCGAGATGCAGGAGGTGTTCGCCGACATTCCCGAAGCGCTCGACAATACCCTCGAGGTGCTCAACAAAATCGAGTTCTACGACATCGACCATCCGCCCATTATGCCCTTCTTCGCCATCCCGAAAGAATTCGGCACCGAGGAGGAGTACCGTTCCCGCATCACCGAGGAGGACCTCTTCAACGAGTTCACCCGCGACGAGAACGGCAATGAGGTGATGAGCCGCGAGGATGCCGAAAAGAAAATCAAAAAGCTTGGCGGCTACGACAAGCTATACCGCATAAAATTCGAGGCCGACTATCTGGCCAAACTGGCCTATGAGGGCGCCGAAAAGCGCTACGGCTCTCCCCTGCCCGACGACATACGCGAGCGTATGAAGTTTGAGCTGCACATTATGAAGACGATGGGCTTCCCCGGCTACTTCCTCATCGTGCAGGACTTCATCAACCAGTCGCGCGAGAAGCTGGGCGTGTCGGTCGGCCCGGGCCGTGGCTCGGCCGCCGGTTCATGCGTGGCCTACTGCCTGGGCATCACGCAGATCGACCCCGTGAAGTACGATCTGCTGTTCGAACGTTTCCTCAACCCCGACCGTATCTCGCTGCCAGATATCGACGTAGACTTCGATGATGACGGCCGCGCGCGTGTGCTGAAATATGTCACCGAGAAATATGGTGCCGACAAGGTGGCCCACATCATCACCTACGGCACAATGGCCGCCAAATCGGCTATCAAGGATGTGGCCCGTGTGGAGGGGCTTCCCATTCCGGAGAGCGACCGCCTCACCAAACTCATCCCCGACCACATGCCGGAGGTCGACGGCAAGGAGCTGAAGCCCACGCTGGCCAACTGCTACAATTATCTGCCCGACTTCAAGAATGAGCTGACGATGGGCGACCCGATGGTGCAGCAGACACTGAAATTCGCCGGCAAGCTCGAAGGCAATGTGCGCAACACCGGCGTACACGCCTGCGGTGTGATTATCTGCCGCGACGCAATCTCCGACTGGGTGCCCGTGGCCACCGCCGATGACAAAATTGAGGGCAAACTGCTTGTCACTCAGTATGAAGGACGCGTAATCGAGGAGACCGGCCTTATCAAGATGGACTTCCTGGGTCTGAAGACCCTCTCCATTATTATGGATGCGGTGCAAAACATCAAGCTCACCCGTGGGTTCGACATAGATATGCAGAATATCCCTATCGACGACCCCGCCACATACAAGCTTTACTGCGACGGCCGCACCATCGGCACATTCCAGTTTGAGTCGGCCGGCATGCAGAAGTATCTGCGCGAGCTGCAGCCCTCTACCTTCGAGGACCTTATAGCCATGAACGCCCTCTACCGCCCGGGGCCTATGGACTATATCCCCGACTTCATCTCCCGCAAGCATGGCAAGACCCCCATCACCTACGATATACCGGTGATGGAGAAATACCTCAAGGACACCTACGGTGTGACCGTCTACCAGGAACAGGTGATGCTTCTGAGCCGTCTGCTTGCCAACTTCACCCGTGGCGAGAGCGACACCCTGCGCAAGGCTATGGGTAAGAAGCTCATCGACAAGATGAACCACCTCAAGGGTAAATTCCTCGAAGGTGGCCAGAGCAACGGCCACGACCCTCAGGTGCTGGAGAAAATCTGGGCCGACTGGGAGAAATTCGCTTCCTACGCTTTCAATAAATCGCACGCCACCTGCTACTCATGGGTGGCCTTCCAGACTGCATACCTAAAAGCCAACTATCCTGCCGAATATATGGCCGCGGTGCTTTCGCGCAACCGCAAGGATATCACCAAGCTCACCAACTTTATGGATGAGTGCAAGGCTATGAAGATTGTGGTGAAGGGACCCGACGTAAATGAATCGTTCAACGACTTCGGCGTGAATGCTCAGGGCGACATCCGCTTCGGCCTCGCCGCCGTGAAGGGCGTGGGCGAGAATGTGGTGGCAGCAATCCTGCAGGCACGCGATGAGGGTGGCAAATTCACTTCGCCCTACGACTTCGTGGAGCGTGTGCCCGCGCGTATGCTCAACCGCCGCATTATGGATTCGCTGGTGCTTGCCGGCGCTTTCGACTGGTACCCCGAAATCAAGCGCGAAGATTACTTCGAGAAGAACAACCGCGACGAAACTTTCACCGAGCAGCTCCTGCGATATGGGCAGCTTTACCAGAACACGGCTATGGAGGTGTCGCTATTCAGTGATTTCGACGAAGACCTTAACAAAGCCGGGCGCCCCGAAGTGAAGAGCGCAGTGCCCTGGGTCGATGCCGTGAAGCTGGAAAAGGAGCGCGAACTGGTGGGTATGTACCTGTCGGCGCATCCGCTCGACCGCTACTATATGGAGCTTAACTACGGTATGCGCTCGGTGAAGGACTTCACCTCCGCCAAACCCGAAGATGGGCACGAAATGGTCTTCGGCGGTATGGTCACGAAGTTTATGGAGCGCCCCACCCGCACCGGCGGCAACTTCGCCATAATCACTATGGAGGATTACTCCGGCAGCACCGAGATACGTCTGTTCGGGCAGAAATATATCGACTACGCCCGCTACGGCCGTGAAGGCACCCCGATTATGGTGACCGTCAAGGGCGAGAGTCGCTACAACAAGCCGGTGCAGTGGGAGGTGCAGCGCATTCAGCTGCTCAACGATGTGCGCGGCAAACTCATCTCGGGTGTCACCCTCTCGGTTTCCCGCGATACGCTCACTCCGAGTTTCATCGACATCATCAAGGAGCAGCTGAAAGCCGAGAACCCCGACGCCGGCATGGGGCACATCAACTTCCGCATCTTCGACCCTGATGCCAGCCGGTGGCTCAAGCTGAGTTCGCCGCTGAAAATCCCGATGGACCGCCGCCTGGTCACCGCACTGGATTCGCTCGAACTTGAATACAAATTCGAGACTTACTGACAATCCTAAGCCTTACACAGGCAATCCCCCTTATGTTCAACCCAATTGTCTTCATTAATCAAAATCAACATATCACTATGACTTTCACTGACGGAAACGCCCACGAAATTATCGCTTCGGGCAAACCTGTACTCATCGACTGCTGGGCTACCTGGTGCGGCCCCTGCAAAGCAATGGCTCCTATCATCGACGACCTGGCCAAGGAATATGAAGGCCGCGTGGTTATCGGCAAATACAATGTAGAGGATGAGGGCGACCTGGCCACCGAATTCCGTGTGATGTCGCTCCCCACATTCCTGTTCTTCAAGGATGGCAAAAAGGCCGACATCCGTCTGGCAGGCTCGCAGTCGCGCGAAACTCTCGTTGCCAAAATCAACGAACTTCTCGGTTAATCCGTTTGTTTATCGCTATTATTGATAAGCCGCAGCGCTCTGTTATTACTGAGCCGCTTGCTTATCGCTATTATTATTGCTAAATTTGCACTCTCTTACACTTTTACCATTATGGCAGATAAAAAACAAGAACTCAAAATCGAACTCACTCCCGAAGTTGCCCTGGGCAACTACGCCAACCTCGCCGTGATAGCTCATACACCCGGCGAATTTTTCATCGACTTCATCGCCGTGTCGCCCAATATGCCGCAGGCCCGCGTAAACACCCGCGTGATTATGAATCCCGAGAACGCCAAGAACCTGCTCTTCGCTCTGCGCGACAACATCCAGAAATACGAAAATACTTTCGGCGAAATCGAGCACAAGGTGGCACGCAACAACGCCCCCGCGCCCGAAAATCCTTTTCAGGCTTAATCGCCATCTCCCCTAATTCCAGGCTTTCCGGCCATTTCCACAGGCTCGCAAGCCATCTCCCCTAATTCCAGGCATAATGCAACCCACCAATCTGCTTATCTATAATTCCCTTTCCCGCAACAAGGAGCTTTTCCGCCCCCTGCATCCCGGCCACGTGGGAATGTATGTTTGCGGCCCCACGGTGTATGGCGACGCCCACCTGGGCCACGCCCGTCCGGCCATCACCTTCGATGTGCTTTTCCGCTATCTCACTCACCTGGGCTACAAGGTGCGCTATGTGCGCAACATCACCGATGTAGGCCATCTTGAACACGACGCCGACGAAGGCGAGGACAAGATTGCAAAGAAAGCAAGGCTTGAGCAGCTCGAACCGATGGAAGTGGTGCAGTACTACCTCAACCGCTATCACAAGTCGATGGAGGCTCTGAATGTGCTGCCCCCCTCAATCGAACCGCACGCCTCGGGTCATATCATCGAGCAGATTGAGTATATCAAGAAGATTCTCGAAGCCGGTTATGCCTACGAAAGCAACGGCTCGGTCTACTTCGACGTGCCCGCCTACAATGCCAAGCATCACTATGGCAAGCTTTCGGGCCGCAATATCGAGGAGCTGCAGGCCGAGACACGCGCTCTCGACGGGCAGTCGGAGAAGCATCATCCCACCGACTTCGCTCTCTGGAAAAAAGCTGCTCCCGAGCATATTATGCGCTGGCCTTCCCCCTGGAGCGACGGCTTCCCCGGCTGGCACCTGGAGTGCTCTACGATGAGCGAGAAATATCTCGGCAAGAAATTCGACATCCACGGCGGCGGCATCGACCTGAAATTCCCGCACCACGAGTGCGAGATTGCCCAGACCGTTGCCCGCAACGGCGAGGACTCCGTGCACTACTGGATGCACAACAATATGATTACCATCAACGGCCAGAAGATGGGCAAGTCGCTGGGCAACTTCATCACCCTCGACGAGTTCTTCACCGGTTCACACAAGGCGCTGGATAAGGCTTATTCGCCGATGACCATCCGCCTGTTCATCCTTATGGCGCACTACCGCTCCACCGTGGATTTCTCCAACGATGCGCTTAAAGCCTCGGAGAAAGCCCTGGAGCGCCTGCTCGAAGGATGGCGCCGCATTGCCTCGCTGAAGCCCTCGGAAGATGGCAACCTTGCCGACCAGATTCAGAAAATCGCCGACGGCTGCCGCGACGCTATGGACGATGACCTGAACACCCCCATCGTGATTTCGCATCTCTTTGAGGCTGTATCGCTCATCAACCGTATTCACGACGGCAACGAGAAGGCCTCCGCTGCCGACATCGAAGCTTTGCGCAATCTCTTCCAGACCTATCTTTTCGACATTCTCGGAATCGTCGACGAGAGCGCTTCCGGCGCTGCAGGAGCCGGCGGGAATATGGAGCCGTATCGCGGCGCCGTAGACCTGCTGCTGCAGATCCGAGGTGAAGCCAAGGCAAAAAAAGACTGGGGCACTTCCGACCTCATCCGCGACCGTCTGGCCGCGCTTGGCTTTGCCGTGAAGGATACCCGCGACGGCGCCGAGTGGAGCCTGAAAAAATAATCCCGCCCCCGCTATCTATGGATGTTTACGGTTTCGGAGAACTGATGCTCGACGAGATGCCTTTCGAGCCGACGGAGCAGCAAATCAAGCTCACCGCCGCCCTCGCCCGCTTCTGCTCGGCACAGACCCCCTCCGACACCGTGTTCATTCTCAACGGTTATGCCGGCACCGGTAAAACTTCAGTGATGGGCGCACTGGTGCGCAGCCTGCGCAAAGTGGGTCTCAACACCGTGCTCCTCGCCTCCACCGGCCGTGCCGCAAAAGTACTCTCCGGATTCACCGGTTTTCCGGCCTACACAATCCACCGGAAGATTTACAGTTCGGATTCTTTCTCGCCCGACGGGTTTTCCTCCGGAGCGAAAATCAACCGCAATCCACACGTCAACACCTTCTTCATCGTCGACGAGGCGTCGATGATCGGAGAGGGCAACGATGGCGGACTGAATCTGCTGCAGGACCTGGCGATGTATGTCTATACCGGGGTCAACTGCAAACTCATCCTCCTGGGCGACACGGCCCAGCTTCCCCCGGTTGGGTCGTCGCAGTCGCCGGCAATGACCGCGGAGGCGTTCCGCAAAATGGGGCTGAAAGTCACCCGCGCCACTATCACAAGCACCGTGCGCCAGCAGAAGCAGTCGGGCATCCTTTACAACGCCACCTGGTTGCGCCGCGCTATGTCGCAGTGGCAGAAGGCCACCCAATCGCAACCGGTCGAGCCGCCGATATTACCGTCTCAGCTTTCGGCCTCGCCATCCCAGAAGCCGGCCGAGCCGCCTCAGCTGCCGGAGCCGCAGATTACCGTCAGCCCGTTCGACGATGTGGAATTAGTATCTCCCGAAGAACTCGAAGACAGTCTCGGCCAGTCGTTTGCGGAATTCGGTCAGGAGCAGACAATAATGATTACACGCTCCAACCGCCGCGCCGTCGACTTCAATATGGCCATACGCCGCCAGATTTTCGAACGGGAGGAAATTCTCACCGTCGGCGACCGGCTCCTTATCGCGAAGAACAATTACTACTGGCCGGCGCGCGAACGCGCCCGTCGGCTCGAAGAGATCCGCGCTGCTATGGAATCCTCCGGCAGCGATGAAGTGGCCGCACTGAATGAGCGCTGCGGTGCCCTCCCCGACTTTCTTGCCAACGGCGAAGTGGCTGAAGTTGAGGCTATTTACGCCACCGACACACGCGACAATATCATCTTCGCCGATGTAAGGCTGCATCTGCCCGATTCCGATTCCAGTCTGGATGCAAAAATCGTACTCGATTCGCTCACTTCCGAAACCGCCGCGCTCCCCTATGAAAAGCTTGAAGCCATAGGCCGACGAACCCTGCAGGAGGCTGCACAGAAAGCAGCCAATCCGTTAGGCCAACCGGCACAGCTCTCGATGGCCCGGCAGCGCGCCGCGCTCAAGGAGTGCCCCTACTACAATGCGTTGCAGGTAAAATATGCCTACGCCGTCACCTGCCACAAGGCTCAGGGCGGCCAATGGCAATCGGTTTTCGTGGATATGGGCTATATCCCCCCGGAGGCTTACCGCACTCTCGATTTCTACCGCTGGCTCTACACCTCGGTCACCCGCGCCACCACCCGCCTGAGCCTGGTCAACCCCTCCTGCAAAATCGTCTGACCACCACTAAACACTTCCCCTCGATATAGGGGCGCGATAAATCGCGGCCGCATCATTGGCGGTAATAAATAACAAATTACTCGCGGGGGGCGCGATACTGGCCTTTCCCTTCCGTGGCCTTGCCGTAGAATATGGCGTGGGTGGGGCACTGATGGTAGCACCGCAGGCACATAGCGCAACGCGGTCCCCATTGAGGGTGCCCATCTTTCATTGTGATATTGAGCATCGGGCAACTACGTGCACACAGCCCGCAGGAGGTGCATTTTGTGCCGTCGCAACCAAAGGGGAGCGGCGACATTTTGAAAGCACGGAAAAGCGTATATACGAGATTGGTCTTCCACCAGGCATATTTGCCGCGCGTAACGTCGGACTCCGAGAATCCGCGTTCGATGTCCATCTTTATCGCCTCCAGGCGCTTGGGCATAGCGGCCAGTTTGCCATCGGCAATATCCGGCGCGTCGACGTCGAACCCCTTCATACACACATAGGTATTCGGCATCGTCACCGAGAACGCCCCGCGCGGAATCCAACTGCGGTGCCCGATATGCTCGCGCCACTGGTCGTCAGCGCGGCCTATATCGTCGCCGCACGTGCACACCATAAAATGGCGTGCGTGCTCGGCACCCTTATATTTCACCTTGTCGATAAACCGGAGCACCACCGGGGGCACACCCCAGCTGTAAATCGGAAACACCCAGAGTATCAACTCATTGTCGACCGCCTCAAGCAGCTGCTTCGACGGATGGATAAGCCGGTCGGCCTCAAGCATATAGAGCTGACGGGTAGGGTCGTCGGGCGAATAGAGCCTGCGCTGCAGTTCTTCGGCCACAAGCCGGGAATTACCGTTGCCGGTGAAACAGAATATCATTGTGGTATCGGATTTTAAGTGGACGATTTGATGGCTGAGAGTTTCCTGCACAGATACGCAGCGACTCAGCAACTGAGATTACGGGGGAGATTCAATGGCGGAAGTTGCGGATGGTCACCTGCGTGGCGCCGTAGCCATACTCCCGGAAGGAGGCATCCTGCACATCGTGCCCTTTATAGCGGTGCGTCAGCTCCTTAGTGAGAGCCTGGCGGAGCACACCCTCTCCCTTTCCGTGAATGAAGATTATCTTCCGCCCGGGGTTACGGAGATTCTCGTCCATCACCTTGCGGAAAGTGTCAACCTGATAGTTAAGGATTTCAGCGGGCGACATTCCACGGGTATTGTCGAGCAACTGGGCTATATGCAGATCCACCACCAGTGGCTCGTTTTTGTTGCCGGTGTCGCGATGCTGCACAGGCCGTCGCACGGGGCGCTCATCCTGACGGCGCTTCTGCACCATAGCATCCTCAAGCCGTGCGGAATCAATCGCCATCGGGCGCTGCGGCACGTCGTTGCGCACAATATCCACCGCCAGCACGGGAGTGTCGAAATATTCGTTGTCGCGGAAGCAGTGCAGCTTGTAGAACTTTGTGGTGTCGAGCGGACGCTCCACAGCCACCGGGGCTTTCAGTCGGAATTGCTTGTCGCGCTTGAAAGCCACATACTGCAGGGCTATGCGGTCGAGCCGCCCGGCCTGCTCGCGGTCAAGTTCCTCCAGGAAAAGCTGGATATTCGGCTCCACGATTCCTGCATAACGGGTGGTCCACCCTTCGTCGCCATCGGCGCGTGAGAGGAAAGTGAAATACAGATAGTAGTTGGAATCATTGACCAGATACACCTCGTAGGTGGTAGTGGTGAGGTGCTTGATTTCCACCGGCTGGAAACCGAGCACAAGATTTATGCGGTCGCCGGTAGCAGTTTCCTCCACCTTCTCCAGAGGTGCTTCATCGTTTATATCAACTCCGGCCGGAGCCACGGTGACACCGGTTTCAGGAAGCTTCGTGGTCACCGCCTTGGCTTTCTGCTCGGCCTCGCGGCGCTGCGCATTCTGTGCGGTGCCACCGAAGGCATCGCGCTTCATCGAAGTGTCGCCTGCAGGTGTCACCACCACCAGTTCCTTCAGAAGCACCGGGGTCTCAAACCCATCCTCCTCTTCCACATAGGCCACATTGCCATCTATTCTTGCAATCCTACCGCCTCCTGTGGAGCTAAGGAATCTTACTATATCGCCTACTTTTGCCATATTCATTATTTCTTTACCACAAAATTACGCAAAAGCCCCCACACATCCAAATCATATTTCCTGGCCTAAGGCTCCGTCCGTAAAAAAAGCCCGTACTTGTCAGTACAGGCTTTGGGATTGGAGGGACTTGCCTCCGGATGTGAAGATTTGTAAGGTCAAATATTATTGAACAATGAGTTAAAAGACATCTTTAAGCGACTTTTTCTGACATTTTGCAAGCAAACTGCCGTTATTACTGTCACGCCGCAAATTTATATAAATATATTTAACGCACCAAATATTTTTTAAATTATTTTTATTTGGTGCGTAAAATTTCAGTTATTTACTAATTCCGCGCAAACAGTTACTGTGCCATATTGGCCACACACTGGCATTTTGACACTCCGCCTCAAAGGTTCAGAGCGAGCATCACCACAGCCTGGAAGGGGGCGGCATCGATCTGCACAATATTATATGTGTGGCCGTGCAGCTCCACCACGCCATCGTCGGTGGCATTGTCGAGGGGAATTTCTAAAGGCAGAGGGATACTGTCGAGGGGCAATCCGGGCCGGAGCGCCGCTTTATACAGCGCCTCTTTGATGGTCCACGCCCACAAAGCTGCGGGGAACACGCCCCACACATCCATCTGTCCGCTGCTGAGAAAGCGCGGAGCCACACGCTCGAGGATGGCCGGGCGGTCGGGGGTCTCGCAGTCGATGCCGATTCTGCAGCCATAGGGAGCAACAGCCAGCACGGCCATCTCCTTGCAATGACTGATGGAAATTACAGGAAGTTCCGGAGCAAGTCCGGTGGATTCAAATGCCTGGGGAGCTACCGCTGAGGAAGCACCGTTGGAGAGATAAGGCGCGCCGGAAGGAGTGTGACAAATTTGCAACTGAGGTTGATGAGGGAAAGCTTCGCGTAAAAGAAGTTTTACCGCCGTTTTTTCGGCCAGCGCTCTTCCCGGCCCTTTTTCTGAGTCGGTAGCGGGAATACTGACGGCATATACACTGATGCCGTATTTTTTAAAAAGTAACAATGGGAGAGAGATTAATTATTTAAAACTGGTAATATTGAAATCATTAAATTAGTAGTAATACAATAAAGAAACTATTATTTGAATGAAGTTGGATCGGTTGTGAGATCAGTGTCGGTAAGCACCTTCACGCGCACCGAACTGATGCGGTGATGGTCGATTTCCAGAATCAGGAAGCGGCACGGCCCGAATGAGAGCGGCTCTTTTTCCTTGGGAAAATCTCCCTTTATGGCAAGCAGCATACCGGCAAGGGTCTCGGCATCCTCGGTGACAGGGCGAAACTCATCGGGGTCAAGCCCGGTCACGCGGAAGAAGTCGGTAAGAAGCGTGCGCCCCTCAAAGATATACGCATTGTCGGGCAGACGGCGGTAGGTCTTTTCCTCCTCGTCGTACTCGTCGTTGATGTCGCCCACGATTTCCTCCAGCACATCCTCGAGGGTGACGACACCCTGAGTGCCACCATATTCATCCACCACGATGGCGATATGTATCTTCAGCCGGCGGAAATCCTCCAGCAGGTCGTCGATCATACGCGATTCGGGCACGAAGTATGGTTTGCGGATGAGCGTAGTCCAGTTGAATGTCGGGTCGGCCGGAGCCGAATGGTCTCCGTCGGGCGACAGATAGGGAAGCAGGTCGCGGGCATAGAGCACGCCGCGGATATCATCCTGCGACTCGCCGAACACCGGCATGCGGGAATATCCTTTTTCCACGGTCACCTTCATCACTTCGGCGAAGGTCATATCGAAGTCAAGGCCGGTGATATCGACGCGCGGCGTCATAATGGCGGCGGCGTTGGTGTCGCCGAAGCGAAGGATGCCGCGGAGCATCTCGCGGTCGGGACGGCTTTCCACCTCGGCAATTTCGAGCGCCTGCCCCAGTTCGTCGGGGGTGATATCGCGTGCCTGACGGGTGACCACCTTATTTACAATCTTCGTGGAGCTGACAAGCACCGACGACATAGGCCAGCACAAGCGCATAATCATCTTCAGCGGCCCGGCAGCCATTCGCGCCCAGCGCACCGGCGATGTGTTGGCCACAAGCTTTGGCAGGATTTCGCCAAACAGCAGAATCAGGAATGTCAGGCAGACGGTCTGCAGCAGGAAGTTAGCCACCGGCGACAGGGTGGCGAACAATGAGGTCAGCGCAAAGGAGGTGAGCACCACTATTGTGACGTTCACCAGATTGTTGGCAATAAGAATGGTGGCAAGCAGCCTTTCCGGCATAGCCAGAAGCTTGCGGATGGAGAGGGTGACAGAGTCCTCCTCGTCGAGTTCCTCAATCTGCTGCGGAGTGAGCGAAAAGAATGCAATCTCGCTGCCGCTCATAAACGCCGACAGCAACAAGGCCACCAGAGCGAAGCAGAGCGCCACAATCTGAGGGGCGCCAAAACTTACGGCGTCGAGCAGTATCAGCAGAGATGGTAAAGGGTCTATATCCAAAACGATGCGTTATTTTTCTGCAAAGTTAGCGATTATTTTTGATTATTCAAAGTCGGTGAATGCAAAGGGGAGCGTAGATGCCACCGACGGGAGCCGGAACACCTTGTCGCGCCCTACCAGAAGTACTTCCACGAGTGCTTTGGCCAGCATTTCATATTCGAGCAGAGCCTGACGGCAAGCGCCGCAGGGCGCCACCGGTTCGGCCACAAATTCGCCGTCGGTGCCGCGGGCTGCTACGGCGATTTTCTTAAACATAGCGTCGGGGTATTGCGCGTGGGCATAATAGCAGGCCGAACGTTCGGCACAGGTACCCGACGGGAAGGCCACATTCTCCTGGTTGCTGCCGGTCACGGTCACGCCGCTGTCGAGCAGAATGGCCGCGCCTACCATAAAATGCGAATAGGGCGCATAACTGCGGTAGGTAGCCTTCCGGGCCTGAGTCACCAGGTCGGCGTCGGCGCCTTCAAGAGCGTCGAGCGGTATCACCTCATAATCTATGATAATCTTTTTCTTTTCCATAGTATTTTAAGATAAGAGCCTTGCTGTTTCGGGTAAGAGCGCGGCTATTTTCTGTTTAGAGCCTTCTCGTTTTAGATTAATAACGTGGCGGGAAGGCTTAGCGCTTGTAAAGTTAACGCAAAATAATGAAAAATTCCCCGATTCCGGGCATTTTTTTTGGCTATTTCCTGCTAATTGCTTAATTTTGTGCCCTAAAGCGCGCTATTTTTAGCCGCACCTGCTTTCGATAAATAAAAATCTTCATAACTCCATGTCAAAAAAACAGACCGAACTCCCTGAAACTGGGCTTGACAACCTCAACGACCAGCTTACTTCGATGACTGCAAAAGTGCAGGACAACAAGAAACTTATCAGCATCGTTTCGCTGATTGTGGTTGCTATCGTAGCCATAATCCTTGCCTACGTTTATTTCTTCCGCGGACCCGGCATCAACAAAGCCAACGACGCTATCGGCGCCGCCGACCTCGCTCTGGCTCAGGGCAACGACTCCGTGGCTCTCGCTCAGTACACTCAGGTAGCCGACAAATATGGCTTCGAAGCCGGCAACCGTGCCCACCTCCAGGCCGCTATCCTCCTTTACGAGAAGGGTGAATACGACAAAGCCATTAAATATCTCAACGACTATTCTCCCGCCGAGGATATCATCGGTGCCGCTGCTTACTCGCTCAAAGGCGACTGCTACGTCAACACCGACAAGCTCGACGAGGCTGCGAAATGCTTCAAGGATGCTATCAAGCAGAGCAACGACAACCCTGCCTACACTCCGTTCTTCATGATGAAGCTTGCCCGCGTTTACGCCGCTCAGAACAATCACGCCGAAGAAGCTAAGATCTACAAGGAAATCCTCGAGAAGTACCCCACCTACGGTTCTTCCAACCAGATCGACATCGAGAAGCTTCTCGACCGCGCAGAACTGCAGTCTGCCGCAAAATAATCACTGCCGCTCACTGCCGGTGAAGCAAAGGCGCTTGCCAATTTGGCACCGGTTTAGCAAATAATATAAAGGCCTCCTTCTCTCCAATTTCAAGGATGAAGGCGGCCTTTTTTCCACTCATACTATAGGTACAAAATCAACCACATTATGTCAACAAATACTGTAGACAAACCCAGGAAGGTGACCACCGCCACCCTCCGCAAAATGAAGAATGAAGGCGAGAAAATCGCTATGCTCACTGCATACGACTACTCTATGGCCCGTCTCGTCGACGGCGCCGGAATGGATATCATCCTCGTAGGCGACTCCGCCACCAACGTGATGGCCGGCAACGCCACCACCCTGCCGATGACTCTCGACGAAATGATTTATCACGCACGCTGCGTGGCCCGCGGCACAGAGCGCGCTCTCGTAGTGGCAGATATGCCTTTCGGCACTTATCAGGGCGACGCTATTGCCGCCGTGCACAATGCCGTACGCCTGATGAAGGAATCGGGCTGCGAAGCAGTGAAAATCGAAGGCGGCGCCGAAATCCGCGAATCCATCGAGCGCATCCTTTCGGCCGGCATCCCCGTGATGGCGCACCTGGGCCTCACACCGCAGAGCGTCAACAAATTCGGCGGCTACGGCATCCGCGCCAAAGAAGAAGCCGAAGCTGAAAAGCTCCTCGCCGACGCCAAAATGGTGGAAGAACTCGGATGCTTCGCCCTCGTACTGGAGAAAATACCCGCAGCACTCGCCGAGAAAGTTGCCAAAAGCATCTCCATCCCCGTCATCGGCATCGGAGCCGGCAGCGGCGTCGACGGCCAAGTGCTCGTGGTCAACGATATGCTCGGTATGAACCAAGGCTTCCGCCCCAAATTCCTGCGCCTCTACGCCGACCTCCAGACCGTCATCACCGACTCCCTCCACCACTACATCTCCGACGTCAAATCCCTCTCCTTCCCCTCCCCCACCGAGCAATACTAATTCCCGCGGCCGCCCCGCCCACCGAGCAATTCTATCCCCCC
>SFFL01000028.1 GCA_004557825.1 Bacteroidales bacterium
GGCAATGCAGCTGCCGAGTACACCGGTACCGCCGGTGATAACCACCACTTTATCTTTTACAGAAAACAGATCATTCATATCAGGAATATTTATGGAATTGAGATTACGCGTTTACTGCGGCCATTATGCCGGATACCATACCCAGGGCGAGCATACGGCCGTGGAAGGAGTAGCCGGCGTTGTAGCCGAGCTTCTCATCGCCGAGCATCAGCGGAGCGTGGTCGACACGCATCGGCACTCCCGGGCGCTCTTTTTCGAAGGTGCGCACCACTTCCACCAGACGCGGGTCGAGATGCGATGATTCCTTGAAGTCGCCGTTGGGGAGCACGCGGCAAATGCGGGCGTGGACGAAGTGGGTGCGTGAGGCGTATTTCTTGGCCAGCTCCACCACATCGTTGTGTGCTCCGGCACTGAGCGAACCGCAGCAGAAAGTAAGGCCGTTGTGGGGATTAGGCACGGCGTCGAGGAAGGCACGGATGTCGGCGTCGCAGGTGACGATGCGGGGCAGACCGAGAATCTGCAGCGGAGGATCGTCGGGGTGCACACACATATTGATGTCATACTTGTCGCACACCGGCATAATGGCGCTGAGGAAGTAGGCCATATTCTCGTGGAGGTGGTCGGCGTCGATGCCGTCGTAGAGCGCAAGCAGTTCGCGGAATTTCTGCACGGGGTCGAGGTCGTTTTCCGAAATATTACCGTTGACGAAGCCCTGGGTCTTCACGATGATGTTCTCCACAAGGCGCTTTTCTGCCTCCTTGTCCATCTTTGGTTTTATAGTCTCCACGCGCTCAAGTGTGGCTTCGTCGTAATCCTTGGCGGCATCCTTGCAGGCCGAGGGAGTGCTCCGTAGCCCATCCGCAGAGGGCGTGGAGGCAGGCGCCGACCGACCATACACCGATTGCCACGGTGTAGCCCCGGCGGGTGCCGATCCAGTCCATAAACTTGCCGGCAAAGAGGTTGGCTACGGCGTATACAATTGAGAATACGGCGGTTATCGACCCGTAATCAGAGTCGGTCCAGTGAAATTCTGGGGCAATAAAGTCCTTCCAGGTAAGCGAAAGCACCTGGCGGTCAAGATAGTTCACTGTCGTGGCAATGAACAGCATAGCGCAAATGACCTATCTGAAATTGGTCATTTTAGCACCGGCATCAGATGTTGACATAAAAAAGATATGTAAAGATTTTCAGGGTTAGGTAGAAGATGCTTTTACAGCATCAAAAGAGTGTGTTGTTTAAGAATCACAGATTGAAAAAATACTTTTTCCGCTGCACAGGTAAGTAAAAAAGTGAAATGGTGAAATTACAGCGGTGGAAAAAATGGCCTATGGCCTGAAAATTCTGAAATCGGAAGCCCCCTAAATGTGCCGACGCACAATCGGCGCATCCTGGGCAATAAGCTGGCAATCAGCTGACTCAAAGGATGCGCTGACGGTGCGTCAGTACCAAATAGTGCGTTGTTGTATCTCAGTAGCGATTTATTTCTTAGCTGAGGTTAGGCTCTTAACGGATGCTGCCTTACCGGAGAATGGCGAGGGCTTCGCGGCACTTGTCGCTTACGTAAGCCCAGTCGGCAGCTGCCACGCGGTCTTTGGGGAAGAGCTTCGAGCCCATACCCACATAGTCGGTGCCGGCCGATTTCCAGCCTGAGAGGTTTTCAGCTGTAGGTTCAACACCACCTGTAACCATAATCTTGGCCCATGGCATCGGTGCTTTCAGACCCTTTACGAATTTCGGGCCGAGAACATCGCCGGGGAAGACTTTGCAGACTTCGCAGCCCGACTCCTGTGCGAACCCTACTTCGCTGACTGTGCCGCAGCCGGGGATGTAGGGCACCTGACGGCGGTTGCACACTTTTGCCACTTCGGGATTGAAGAGCGGGCCTACCACGAAGCAGGCACCCAGCTGCATATAGAGCGAGGCTGTGCAGGGGTCGACAACCGAACCTACGCCCACAGCCATTTCGGGGCACTCGGTGGCGGCGAATTTCACTACAGCTTCGAATACTTCGTGGGCGAAGTCGCCGCGGTTGGTGAACTCGAAGCAGCGCACGCCACCTTCGTAGCAGGCTTTCACTACTGCGCAGGCGGTCTGGGCGTCTTTATGATAGAAAACGGGCACCATAGGTGCGGCGTCCATTTTGTTGAGGACTTCTATTTTTTTGAACTTTGCCATAATATTCAATGCAAAATGCGGAATGCAAAATGTTAATGCGGAATGGGGATTAGCGCTGAACGCGGCCGTTGGCCGAGCCGCCTGCGAGGGCTTTGACCTCGGCTTCGCTTACCAGGTTGAAGTCGCCGTTGATGGTCTGCTTGAGCGCGGAAGCTGCTACTGCAAATTCCAGCGCTTCGCCCTGGGTTGGCATTGTGAGCAGGCCGTGAATCAGACCACCGGAGAAGCTGTCGCCACCACCTACGCGGTCGATGATGGGGTTGATGTCGTAGCGCTTGCTCTCGTAGAATTCCTTGCCATTGTAAATCATAGCTTTCCAGCCATTGTGGGTGGCGGAGAAGCTCTCGCGCAGAGTGGAGGCTACATATTTGAAGCCGAATTCCTTGGCCATAGCTGCGAAGATACCCTTGTAGCCTTCGGCGTCGGTGTTGCCGCTCTCTACGTCAGCGTCGGGCTTGAAGCCGAGGCAAAGCTCCGCATCCTCTTCGTTGCCGATGCAAACGTCGACATATTTCATAAGGGGCTTCATAATCGACTGAGCTTTCTCCTTTGTCCAGAGCTTCTTGCGGAAGTTGAGGTCGCAGGAAACGGTCACACCGTGACGCTTGGCAGCCTCACAGGCCAGACGGGTAAGTTCGGCAGCCTTGTCGGAGATTGCGGGAGTGATGCCGCTCCAGTGGAACCAGTCGGCACCTTCCATAATAGCGTCGAAGTCGAAATCTTCGGGATCAGCTTCGGCGATGGCCGAACCGGCACGGTCGTAAATCACTTTGGAGGGGCGCATCGAAGCACCGGTCTCGCAATAATAGATACCCACGCGATTGCCGCCGCGGGCGATAAAGTCGGTGTGTACACCATAGCGGCGCAGAGCGTTCAGCGCAGCCTGGCCGATTTCGTGTGCGGGAAGTTTGCTCACAAAGTAAGCATCATGGCCATAATTGGCGCAGCTCACAGCCACATTGGCCTCGCCGCCGCCCCAGATTACGTCGAAAGAGTCGACCTGCACAAAACGTTTGCTCCCCTCGGGAGAAAGGCGAAGCATAATTTCGCCTAAAGTGATTATTTTGCTCATAGTTTCAGATTTATTTCGGAAATACGGATTTGCAGTATATAAACTGTCGTGTTTTGCTGATGCAAAGTTACGCCATATGGGTTAAATTATATGCCAACGATGTCTAAAAAATCTATTATTTTGTTGCAAAACGCCTTCCGGAAAGAGTGCGGAAACGGGGAAATGCCTAAAATTGTTCAGAAGCGTTTCTTTGGTGTAATAAAATAATCGGGAGAGTTGCGCATACGAGGAAATTTTACGATATTTGCAGTACGATTATTAAGCGACCAATAATTCATTTCCTGCAAAAATATCATATAGGAATAATAAATCAATACCTACCAATATATAACTTAGTATGAGAGTTATCATCAAACCTGACTACGACGCTCTGTCGGCTTTTGCAGCCGAGCGCGTTATTGAAAAAATCAACAGTGCCGACAAATCCCGCCCCTTCGTGCTTGGTCTGCCCACCGGTTCTTCACCGATTGGTATGTACAAGAAGCTTGTAGAGGCTTATAAGGAAGGTCGCGTGTCGTTTAAGAACGTCATCACCTTCAATATGGATGAATATGTGGGCCTGCCGGAATCGCACCCCGAGAGCTACCACTCGTTTATGCACCACAATCTTTTCGACCACATCGACTGCCCGGCCGAAAACATACATATTCTTAACGGCAACGCTGCCGACCTCGACGCAGAGTGCGCCGCCTACGAGGAAGCTATCAAAGCTGTAGGCGGTATCGACCTCTTTATCGGCGGCATCGGTCCCGACGGCCATATCGCCTTCAACGAGCCTTTCTCCTCATTCCAGTCGCGCACCCGCATCAAGACCCTCACCACCGACACCCGTATCGCCAACGCCCGTTTCTTCGACGGCGATCCCTCGAAGGTGCCCGCATGCGCCCTTACAGTAGGTGTGGCCACCGTGATGGATGCCCGCGAGGTGATGATTCTGGTCAACGGCCATAACAAGGCCCGCGCACTCCACGAAGCTGTGGAAGGCGCCATCAGCCAGGAGTGGCCTATCACATCGCTGCAGACCCACCGCAAGGGTATGATTGTTTGCGATGATGCCGCCACAATCGAACTGAAAGTCGGCACCTACCGCTATTTCAAGGATATCGAAAAAATGTAATTTAAAAATCAGATAACAATGCGACTCAATTTATCATCTCTTATACGCATCACTCCGGTACACGGCGATAATCCCTGGCTTGAGGGTGAAATTGAATGGACCCCCGGCCTGCTCCGCTCGGCTTTGGCCTGGCTCTCCGACAAAACCGGCAAGTCGATTCTCAAACTCACCGATAAGGATTATCAGGAAAATTCGCTTGGTCAGCTGTTGAAAATCTACGGCTCGGCCTACGATGTGAACATTCGCGTGTTCAACGACCTGCAGCACACCATCACCGGCTGGCCCGGCGGCAAACCCAACGCCGACGACACTGACCGTCCGGAGCGTGCGCTTCCCTTCCCGAAGCGAGTGCTCGTGTTTTCGCCGCACCCCGATGATGACGTGATTTCGATGGGCGGCACCATCCAGCGTCTGATCCGTCACGGCCACGATGTGCATGTGGCTTATGAGACCTCCGGCAATATCGCCGTAAACGATGAAGAGGTAGTGCGCTATATGCACTTCATCAACGGTTTCAAGGAGATTCTGAAAGAGGAGCGCGACTCCTTCACAACTGAAAAATACAAAGCCTTCCGCCAGTTCCTCCGCGAGAAGAAGGAGGGCGACCAGGATACCCGCGACATTCTTTCGGTGAAGGGCCTGATTCGCCGTGTGGAGGCCCGTTCGGCCTGCGCTTACAGCGGTATCCCCAAGTCCAACATCCACTTCCTCGACCTGCCTTTCTATGAAAGCGGCCGTATCGAGAAGCTCCCGATGACCGAGAAGGATGTGAATATCGTGAAGGCTCTGCTTGAGGAGGTTAAGCCTCATCAGATTTATGTGGCAGGCGACCTGGCCGACCCCCACGGCACACACCGCAAGTGCACCGACGCCGTGCTGGCTGCCATCGACGAGCTGAAGAACGAAGGCGCTGAATGGCTCCAGGATTGCCGTATATGGATGTATCGCGGTGCCTGGGCAGAATGGGATATCGAGAATATCCAGATGGCAGTGCCCCTCAGCCCCGAAGAGCTTCGCCGCAAACGCAACGCTATCCTCCGTCACTCCTCGCAGATGGAATTCGCTCCATTCCTGGGCAATGACTCCCGCCTGTTCTGGCAGCGTGCCGAAGACCGCAACCGCGCCACAGCTGACCTCTATCACCGCCTGGGCTTTGCCGACTACGAGGCTATGGAAGCTTTCGTGGAATACAAACCAATCTGATAAATTTAGAATTACCTCAACCCAAAAAACAGTATATCTACAATGAAAAAAATGATTCTGCCGGTGGTTGGTGCGCTCCTGTTGGGCAGCTGCGCCAATCAGACCACAGGCGACAAACTCACCGCTTCAGGCCTCGACCCTCAGAAATTTGTGGCTGAATACCGCGGCGACTCCACAGCGCTCTATTCTCTTGTAAATGCCAACGGTATGGAGGTGTGCATCACCAATTTCGGCGGCCGCATCGTATCGGTGTCGGTGCCCGACCGCGACGGCAAGCTGCAGGATGTAGTGCTCGGTTTCGACTCCATTCAGGCTTATTTCCCTGAAAACAACCGGTGCAACTTCGGCGCTGTTATCGGCCGTTATGGCAACCGCATCAACCAGGGTCGGTTCACGCTGAATGATTCCACTTATCAGTTGCCGCAGAACAATTACGGCCATAATCTCCACGGCTGTGATGTCGACGGTTCGTTCGGCTGGCAGGATAAAGTTTTCAAAGTTGTAGAAAGCTCCGATACCTCGCTGGTGCTTGCGCTTGATTCGCCCGACGGCGACAACGGTTTCCCCGGCAATGTCAAGGCTCAGGTGACTTATACGCTGCTCGCCGACAATTCGCTGGATGTGCGCTACGAAGCCACTACCGACAAGCCCACCATCATAAATATGACCAACCACTCATATTTCAACCTCTCGGGTGATCCCAACAAACCGATTACCGACCAGGAACTTATGATCAACGCTTCGGCGTTTACTCCGGTTGACTCCACATTTATGACCACCGGCGAGATTCTCCCCGTGGAAGGTACGCCTATGGATTTCCGCAAGGCCAAGCTGATTGGCGCCGAAATCGAGCGCACCGACTATGTGCAGATCAAGAATGCCCTTGGCTACGACCACAACTGGGTGCTTGACACTCCGCGCGACACCACCCGCACCTCGGGCAATGTCAACGACATCAGCACTCTGGCTGCTTCGGTTTATTGCCCCGCTACCGGCATCGAGATGCAGATTTTCACCGACGAACCCGGTATCCAGGTTTACGCCGGCAACTTCCTCGACGGCACCGTCACAGGCAAGCACAACATCAAGTACAACAAGCGTACAGCTATCTGCCTGGAGACCCAGCATTATCCCGACAGCCCCAACAAACCCCAGTGGCCTTCGGTAGTGCTCCTGCCCGACACTCCCTATGCCTCGCATACGGTGTTCCATTTCACTACCAAGTGATTGGGTTTGCCCGTTAATTCGATATAGTTTAGCCTCCCCGATTATTGAGAGGAATAGTTCTCTGTGACATAATAAAGTTTTCTGTTACATAATGATGATGGCGGTGTGCCGAATCTCTGCGATTCCGGCGCACCGCTTTCTTTTTAGCTTGGCCAGGAATCTATGCGGTTCTTTCGTCTTTCAAAGTGGGCTTGTGAACTGGCATTTTGATGCAATTCTGTTAAAAATGGAGAAAATAAGGCACGAAATGACTGCTATTACAAACTATTTTGCTAATTTTGTGGAAAATATCGGATTCTCTGTAAAACAGACCCTGTAATCAGGTTGTCTGTAAAATGCAGGACTGGAGAATCCTTTTGTTGGAACATTCAATATCCGTCACAGCGCTTATGAATAAAAAATTAGTTGCAGCTGCAATGATTTCGGCTGCAGTAGGATGCAATCTAAATGCTTATGCGCAGGTGCAGCTCCGGCTTTCGGATCGCGCCGCTCTCAATACTATAGAAAATTCAATTAAAAAAGGTACATCTCTGAAAGCGGCCGCTGCCGACGAAGAGAGTTCGCTTAAAGCCCGTGCAAGGCGGCTCGCAGCGCCTGAACGCAGCGGTGCTGAATCGGTGCGTGCTCTTGTGTGCGTGCAGTCGGAAGATGTGCTTCCCACTCTCGAAGCCAAGGGCTTGAGCGTGGTGAGCGAGGCCGGAGGTGTTTACATCTGCGACGTTCCTGCCGACAAGGCCGAGGAGATAGCGGCGACAGAGGGTGTGACTTCGTTTGAGCTGAGCCGCCGACTGGCTCTCAATCTGAATCGCGGCCGCAAATCCTCGTATGTCGATGAGGTCCACGGCGGTATAGATCTCCCCCTGAAGTACACCGGCAACGGCGTACTCGTGGGCATTTTCGACTCGGGTATCGATCCCAACCACATTGCATTCCTTGACGCTGACGGCAACAGCCGTGTAAAGGCTCTGTGGCGATTCACAGAGGAGACATCCGACGCTTTTCTCACTCCCGATGAAATAGCTAATTTCACCGATGATGAATATGGCACCTCCTTCTCTTCGCTAAGTCACGGCACACATACTCTCGGCGTGCTCGCAGGCGGTTTTGCCAAGGCAGGTGATGACGATTACCGAGGCGTGGCCACCGGCTCCGACATCCTTGTCTGCGCCGGATACACTTCGCTGGCAAATGTGCTGCTGGGCGTGAAAAATATGCGCGACTATGCTGTGAAAGAAGGTAAACCTCTGGTGGTGAGCCTGTCGCTGGGTGAAAACGGCGGTCCGCACGACGGTACCGACCCCTTCAACGTCGCTATTGATAATATCGTGGATAAAGACAACGTGCGCGTATTCTTCGCTTCCGGCAATGAGGCCGACACGGAGGGCGCCTGCGTGGGTACACTCGATGCCGACGGCCGTTTCCGCACCTTGCTTTCGGGCGGTGAATATTTCACCGGCAACGGCGACTTCCGCACCCAGGCATACGGCGGCGTGGAGGTATATTCCGAGGATGATACTCCGCAGACTGTATATCTCGACATCATCGACCGCAACAAACCGAGCGGCATCATCAAGAGCTACAACGTTTCCACCGGAGATGTAGTGGCAATAAAGACTTCGGACTACCACAATGAGGAGGAAGACGGCTTCTCGGCAGAACTGCCTGTGGATGAGGATTTCTCGAAGTACTGGTCGCAGTCGTATCTCCTGGCTAATACAGCCAAACTGAAATCGGGCCGCAGCTGCACTGAGATCCTGCTCGATCTTGTAAGCAAAACTTCCACTTACGCAAACCGCTATTATTTCTCAATCCGTGTGGAAGGCACTCAGGGTAAGAAGGTTTACTGCTATGACCCGCTCGCACCCTATTATGTGAATACATTTATCTCGCGTAATATCACTGGATTCACCGATGCCACTACCGACGGCTCCATCAACAACCTTTCCACCGGCAAGAATGTAATGTCGGTCGGCGCATATAATTCCGGCGCTCCCAAGATTGTCCAGGCCGGATATGGCCGCGACGGCGAGGTGGCTTACTTCTCGTCGTGGGGTAAGTTGGCCGATGGCCGCGTGCTCCCGCATATCCTCGCCCCCGGTAGCTTCGTAGTATCGGCAATGTCGCAGTATGTTGTCGACAGCCCGCTCTACGATTACTACTTTTACGACCAGATCCCGAAGGTCTACGGCGTGGAGAAAGATGGTAAGAAATATTACTGGACCGAAATGCAAGGTTCCTCGCAGGCCGCTCCCTTTATGGCCGGTGTGGCTGCGCTGTGGCTTGAAGCCAATCCCGACCTGACTATCGCCGATATTATCGACGTGGCGCAGAAGACTTCCGACTCGTCGACCGGCGGTTATGAGAATGCAGGTGCTTCCGGCAAGGTGAATGCCTACGAAGGCATCAAGGAGGTGCTTCGCAGAAGTGCCATAGCCAATGTGGCTGCCGATGGCGACAAGGCTCTGATTGTCACTCCGGCAGCCGACGGCTATACGGTATTCTTCCCCGGCGAGGGCGCTGTGAAGGCCGAGCTTTTCGACCTCGGCGGCCGCTGCGTTGCCGTGGCTGAAGGAGCAGGTGAAACAACCCTCAGCACCGCCGGCGTTACCCCCGGTGTTTATCTCCTCCGTGCAGCAGCCGGTAGTGCGGCCACCTCTGTGAAGGTTACCGTAAAATGATTTTTAGACAGAAATTTACTCTCTGCATAATCGCTTCGGTGCTTACAGGCGCCGGAGCGATTTGTGCTCGTGTGGTGTCGCCTGCGCTCACGCTGCATCAGATGGCGGAGCGAACCGGCGCTCTTTCCCGCGCCAAAATGCGGGCTGCGAATGGAGTTATCGGCGCTCCGTCGGCTGCCTCCGATGGTGCGATGCAGACGCCGGTGTATATTCCGATGATTGTGCGGCTTTCATCTCCTGATGCTGCTCTGCCTGAGGGAGTTGTTGAGCTACGCCGCAGAGCTGATATGGCGCTGGCGTATGTGCCTTCCGACCTTGTGAGCCGACTGGAGACGGGAGGCAATGTGGCAAGGCTCGAGGGTGGCATGCCGCGTACGCTCAGCCTCGACAAAGCCCGGACTTTCACCGGCTACGATGCTGTAGCTGCCGGAAAGGGTCTTCCCCGAATCTATGATGGCGAGGGAGTGATTGCCGGATTTTCTGATATGGGGTTTGACCCGTTGCATCCGGAATTTAGCAATGAGAGGGACGGATCGCTGCGTGTGAAAATTCTGCACCATTACGGTAACTCGCCCGACGAAATCCGCAAGGCGGATTCCCCGGAGGAGGTTGCGGCGTTTGTGACTGACAACCCCGATGAAAAGCATGCTACCCATGTGGCCGGAATTATGGCAGGGAGTTTCACCGGCAACCAATACTACGGTATAGCGCCCGGAGCGGAGATTGCAGCGACCACCAGCAACCTCTACGACGCCACGATGCTGGCCGGTATGGAAGATATCATCGACTATGCCCGCGCCGAGGGGAAGCCGGCAGTAATCAATCTGTCGGTAAACAGTGCTATAGGCGCCCACGACGGCACGTCGCTGTTTAGCCGGTATGCCTCGCTCTTAGGCGAAGAAGCGGTAATCTGTATTGCGGCCGGTAATTCGGGCGTGCAGTCGGGCTATTTCCGTGTCACTCTCGACGGCGATACGCCGGTGAATGCCGGACTTATAGATGTGCCATCGTGGAATACGTGGTATGTGCACGGATATGCCGACTTCTGGAGCCGCGATGCCTCCACATTCTCGGTGGGTATCGTGGTTGAGGATAGCCAGAGCGACGAAATCCTCTATCGGGAATGGTTTCCGGAAATCAGCGACGACGCTCCGGAAATGACGTATGTGATTGCATCGGATGCGTCATATCTGAATGGTATTGGAAGCGATACAAAGTCGCGCGTGAGTGAAGGGCTGAAAGTATACCTCGACGGCACCGTGGCTCTTTCGTCGGAGATTAATCCGGAAAACGGACGCTTCAATCTTTTATTGCGGGTAGATACGGAGAATCATCCGCTCGAAGGTGAAGCGAACGGCGAGGTGAAACTATCCAATAAATATAGAGTCGGATTTATGCTGCGCGGCCGCGCCGGTCAGGTTATAACCGGTTGGACCGACGAGCAGACAAGATTCTCTAACCCCAAGGATAAGCCTTCCACCATGTATATCGGTGCCAATGGGTGCATAAATGATATGATTACAGGCGATGGTGTGATCGGCGTGGGAGCTATGACCACGCGCAATCAGTGGCCGCTGGCCGCTGGCACGACTGCTACGTCGGAATACTCGGTGGGCGATATGGCTTCGTTCTCGTCGTACTATACAGGGATGAATCTACCCGACATTGCGGCTCCCGGTGCGCATCTTGTGTCGGCTCTTTCGCGTCCGTATCTTGAAAAGCATCCTGAATATCAGCAATATGTGTCGGCAGAACAGGAAGTGGATGGCGTGAAGTACAGCTGGTTTGCGGATTGCGGCACGTCGATGGCTACGCCCTATGTGGTTGGCGTTTGCGCCCTTATGCTCCAGGCCAATCCGGAGCTGACACCGGCTCAGGTGAAACAGATACTCCTCTCCACCGCCACCGCGCCCACCGTAAACGCCAACAATCCCCGCTGGGGTAAAGGTATGCTCAATAGCTATGCGGCTGTGGCGGAAGCGGTCAGGCTGAGCGGCATCGACAATGTCAGCGCCGCGGAGGATGGATCGGATGATGCAATGCTCCGCCGAATACTTCGCGGGGTGACTGACGTACAGGAACTTGCCGATGCTATGCGCGAATGTGCGGAGCTGGAAGTGTATGATATGTCGGGGTGCCGCCTCGCGCCGGGCACGCTTACTCCCGGATTTCTGCTCTGCCGACTTGGCTCTGCTGCCCGGAAGATTGCCCTTAGATAATCCCTGAATCTGTGGGAAATGCAGCGTGGCCGAAGCGGCAGACCGAAGCTCCTAAAAGAAGCGTCTGAAAGATGCTCCTAAAAAAGCGCCCGATCGAATCGCCGGACCGAAGCTCTTGCCCGAAACGGCTGAAAGATGTGTCTGAAAAAGAGAACGCCCCCACCGGAGGGTGGAGGCGGGAGAGAAGGTAATCTTGCGAGTCAAGTTTTCAGGCTTTTTTCAAAACGCCAGTACAATGCCTTCTCTTTGTGATTAAAACATCGTCGCCGGATATAAGGTTCACGGAGCGTGCATTTTTTGTAAGAAATAGCAGTGGTTAGCAATCTGGCGATGTTGATTAAAAATAATTAGCGAAAAAGTTGCTTATTTTAGTTTTTTTTCGTTTCTTTGCGGAAGAATTCAAAATGTAAAGCAATCATTAATAGCTTCATCCGAGCCGGATGTTCTCGGATTTTGCTTAGAATCAGTAAAAACATTTAAATAGTAACTATAATTAGAGATGAAAAAATCATTTTTCAAAAATCTGTTCCTCTCGGCTATGGTTTTGTCAGCAGGCTTCGTGGTAAGCTCTTGTGGCGATGACGACGAGGACCCGGTAGCAGGGATTGTAAAACGTGATGTGACTGTAGGTTATACTATGAATCTTGGCCTTGGCTCCTATGCTTCCAATGATACTTATGTAGGTGTGGTTGAAAACGTGGCCGGTGTAGGTCAGGTGTTCACAGCACTTCACCCCGGTGAAGTCACAATTGCAGGCAATAACGAGTGCCAGTATCATTTCACCGTTACATCTGCCGTAGCAAATCCTTTCGGCACAATCAGCACCGCCTGGGGTTCGAGCTTCGACGCTATCCTTAAGTCGCTTCAGCTGACTGAAGGAATGGAAGGTGTAGACAAGGCTAATGGTAAAATCGTGGTTGAGTCAGGCAAGGATGCAAGCAAAATCACATACACTTATATTTTCATTAAAGACACATACCAGCACCTGGAAATCGCCTTCAACCTTGCTGCAATCGACAAGAATGAGACTGCTGCCAAAAATACTATCCTCAAATATATGTCGACGAACTTCAACTATGATCCTACCGGCTACGATGAGGAAACAGGCACCGCTGTATGGGCACAGGGCATTTATGGTCGCTGCTTCAATCAGGCTACTCTTGACAAGGCTAACACAGTCTTCCAGATTGTGAATGCTCCCGAAGGCTCAGAATACGCTCTGGTTGCCAATTACTACAACGCCCGCACCATCTGATATTCTCCAACAAACCGAACTATCTGATATTCCCCGGGAATCTCACTCATCTGGGTTCCTTCAGGAATATCTCCATAAATCCCCATAAAAAACCGGCCTCCTGCAATCCAGGAGGCCGGTTTTTTATGGCGCTATCGCATACAGGACTGCACCCTAAGATGGTGCCTTCGCATGCTGCGCGGCGGCACTTTGATGGCGCCTTCGCAGGCTGCGCTATAAAATAAAGGCGTATCAAAATATAAAATAACGTATCAGCTTGTAGGGACGCACCCAAGGTGCGTCCGCAATATTAATTGATTATCAATTGTTTATGCGGACGCACCTTGGGTGCGTCCCTACACAATGATACGTCGTGAGCTATTTTGATACAGTCTCATTTATACGATTTATACGATTTGTCCGCTTACTTTGAGGGGCGCGTTATTCGGGCTGGATCTCGTAGGAGGGGATGTCGAGAAGACGCATATTGAAGCGGAGCGCGGAGTAGGGAGGGATTAGTGAGCTGGCTGTGGAGGAGCCGTAGGCCAGCTGGTAGGGAATCACGATTTCCACGGTGTCCATTACGTGCATATTCTGCAGCGCCAACTGCCAACCCTCGATTACACCGTTAACGGCCAGTGTAGTGCCGTTGGTGCTGGTGGAGTCTGCATCGAATACCTGGTAGGCGAAGTTGCGCCCCACATAGCGTGTGGCTACAGTGGAGGTATAGAGCGGCACAAGGTTTTCGGCAGTCTCAGAGCGGTCGTTAAACCAATGGATGAGGATGTAGCTATTGATATTCCATGGTGCTGTGAGACGCTGGAAGTAGGGTGTGCCGTCGGGATTGGTGCGAGCCTCCTCCTGGTTGACCCAGGTGATGTTGCCTTCGCGGTACTCGGCATATTTGTCCCAGGTGGTGCGGGAGTTGTCTTCGTCCTTGTCGTCGTCATCGCCGCAAGAGCTTAGGATTGGGGCGGCAAGGAGTAGAGCGGATATGTAAAAGAAGAATTTGCGCATTGTCAGATGTGGTTAAAACTCAACTTTCGGGGCGTGCTGAGCACCTTCGTCGGCCTTGAACATCGGTTTGGCCTGGAAGCTGAAAATCGAAGCCCAGATGTTGCCGGGGAAGCGAAGCACCTTGTTGTTGTAAGTCTGAACTACTTCATTGTAGCGCTTGCGCTCAGTGGAGATGCGGTTCTCGGTGGATTCGAGCTGGGCCTGCAGGCTCAGGAAGTTGGTGTTGGCCTTCAGTTCGGGATAAGCCTCGTGCACGGCGTTGACATAGATGTCGAGTGCGCTTTTGAGCTTCGACTGAGCTGCCTGATACTGCTCGATGTTGGCCTGGGCCGAGTCGGCGGGAATCTCGTTGGCGGCGTTGTAGGCCTGTGAGAGTCCGGCTCGTGCGTCGGTGACGTTCTGAAGTGTTGACGACTCGTGCGACGCATAGCCCTTGACTGTGCTGACAAGGTTGGGAATCAGATCGGCGCGGCGCTGATACTGGTTTTCTACCTGTCCCCACTGGGTCTGCACTGCCTGATCGGCGGTGACAAGGCCGTTGTAGCTGCATCCTCCGGCAAAGAGGAAGATTAGCAGTACGGCTATGACGATGGCGATGATTGTTCCTTTTTTCATTGTATGGAAGAGGGAAGATTTTACTGTTAGTGATAGCCGGTATTCGTTCAGGCAAGCTTGCGCAGAAGTGAGTTGAGCGAAACGCGGTCGTGGATGAGAGCGTGGAGGTCGGCAACGTTTACGCGGGTCTGCTTCATGGAGTCGCGCTCACGCAGAGTTACGGTGTTGTCCTCGAGGGTCTGGTGGTCGACGGTGATGCAGAACGGGGTGCCGATGGCATCCTGACGGCGATAGCGCTTGCCAATCGACTCCTTCTCCTCATAGTGAGTGTTGAAGTCGAACTTGAGGTCGTTGACAATCTCGCGGGCTTTTTCAGGCAGCCCGTCTTTGCGAACCAGGGGAAGCACGGCGCACTTCACGGGGGCGAGGGCTTCGGGCAGATGGAGCACCACGCGGGTGTCGCCGCCTTCGAGGGCTTGCTCCTCGTAGCTTGAGCAGAGCACGCTCAGGAACATACGGTCTACGCCGATTGAAGTTTCGATGACGTATGGGGTGTAGCTTTCGTTAAGCTCGGGGTCGAAATATTCGATCTTCTTGCCGGAGAACTTGGCGTGCTGCGAGAGGTCGAAATTGGTGCGGGAGTGTATGCCTTCCACTTCCTTGAAGCCGAAGGGCATCTGGAATTCGATGTCGGTGGCGGCGTTGGCGTAGTGAGCGAGCTTCTCGTGGTCGTGGAAGCGGTATTTCTCGTCGCCGAGGCCAAGAGCCTTGTGCCATTTCAGACGAGTTTCCTTCCATTTCTTGAAGTACTCCATTTCCGAGCCGGGGCGCACGAAGAACTGCATTTCCATCTGCTCAAATTCGCGCATACGGAAGATGAACTGGCGGGCTACAATCTCGTTGCGGAAGGCTTTACCGATCTGGGCGATACCGAAGGGGATGCGCATACGGCCGGTCTTCTGCACGTTGAGGTAGTTGACGAAGATGCCCTGAGCGGTCTCCGGGCGGAGATATACGGTCATCGAACCGTCGGCTGTGGAGCCCATCTCGGTTTTGAACATAAGGTTGAACTGGCGAACTTCCGTCCAGTTGCGGGTGCCGCTTACGGGGTCAACAATCTCCTCGTCGATGATAATCTGGCGAAGCTCGTCGAGGTTGTTGTCGTTCATAGCCTTGGCGAAACGCTCGTGGAGGGCGTCGCGTTTTGCGGCATGTTCAAGTACACGGGGGTTGGTCTGGCGGAACATAGCTTCGTCGAAAGAGTCGCCGAAGCGCTTTGCGGCTTTCTTAACCTCCTTGTCGATTTTCTCATCGTATTTAGCAATCTGGTCTTCGATAAGCACGTCGGCGCGGTAGCGCTTCTTTGAGTCGCGGTTGTCAATCAGCGGGTCGTTGAAAGCGTCGACGTGGCCCGAAGCTTTCCAGATGGTGGGGTGCATAAATATGGCTGAGTCGATGCCCACGATGTTCTCGTGGAGGAGGGTCATAGCCTCCCACCAGTAGCGCTTGATGTTGTTTTTGAGTTCTACGCCGTTCTGACCGTAGTCGTAAACGGCCGAAAGACCATCATATATTTCAGAGGACTGAAAGACAAAACCGTATTCCTTGGCGTGTGAAACGATTTTCTTAAAGACATCTTCTTGCTGTGCCATAGTTGGGGATGAATATTCAATTAAAAATATAATACGTAGTTTTCAAGCTACAAATTTAAGCATTTTTCTGCTAATAGCCCTGTGTGCGGAGGCGAAATTTACAAGTAATTACAATTATTGGGGATTTTTAGATGCTGTGGCGCGGAGGTAGCGGCGTACCAGCGCAATGTCGGAGCCGCTGACTCCGGGCAGAGCGGCTTGCACCTGATCGTAGGGGGCTTCTACGCCCAGGCGGTCGAATACGGCTGTGATGGCGCTTACCACTACCGGTGTGAGGATAGCCTCAATAGTGATTTCTCCGGTGGGGATGAAGCGCTCAAGGTGCTGTGTGATAGTGCTTATGGCCAGGCCTCGCTCCGAGGCAATGCGGTCGCGGGTGAAGCCTCTGCGGAAAAGGTCCATAGTTATGTCCCACGACTTGGTTGCGGATTTTTTTTCGGTTTGCCGCTTGGCTTTGGCAGCTTCGCGTTCAGCCTTTTTGCGCTGCCTTTCTGCCTGACGGATTTCCCTTTCGGCGGCGAGAGGGTCGCGGGTGGCGTTCATTATGGCCTTCTGCTTGAGCTCCAGGAATTTGGAGGGGGAGAAACCGTTGTCGTTGATGGCCGTGAGCAGATACAGGGAGGAAAGCACCGATTGTTTCAGGTCGGTGGTAAGTTCCTGCACTCTGGCGTTGGCGCGCTTGTTCTCGGTGCGGATTTTCAGACAGCGGGCGATAGTGTTGCCGAACGTCTCATTGATGGTGTTGTAGAAATATACGGCTCCGGAGCGCACACGGTGGAGGAAATCGGGCTGGTTGAGCGCTTCGTAGGGGAGCGAGGCGATGAGCGAAATCCATTTGTCGGCTACCTGAATCACGTCGGTGCGAAGCCGGTCGGCTATGGTGGTGAGAGCGTTGTTCTCGTCGGGGAACTGATGGCGGTAGGTGGTGTACACAAGTCGGCGAAGCGCTTCTTCCTGATTGACAATTATCCGGAAGTCGAAAAGATCGCGAAGAAGTTGCCGGTGGTACTCGCGCCGGATGCCCGGGAGAGCCTCGATGCTTTTTGCGGCGGCTTCTTCCTGATGGGATATGTATGCAGCCACGGTGTGGTCGGGCTGCAGCGAGTGCTCGGCAATTGGGGTGGCCAGCACTATGCCTTCAAGTGTGCGGCAGCGGCTCAGCGCCACATACACCTGCCCCGGAGTGAAAGATGCGCCGGCGTCGATGATGACTTTGTCGAAAGTAAGGCCCTGACTTTTGTGGATGGTAATGGCCCAGGCCAATCGCAGGGGCATCTGAGTGAATGTGCCCTGCACTTCGGTTTTGATTGTGTTGGTGGCTTCATCGACGGTGTATCGACTGTTTTCCCACACCTGCGGGGTGACGTCGATAAGTTTCCCGGTGGAGGGGATACGCACCCTCACAAGGTCGTTGGTGAGCGATACCACCTGGCCAATCAGACCGTTGTAGTAGCGGTGCTCCGTGGTGTCATTTTTTACGAACATTACCTGTGCGCCGACTTTGAGGGTAAGCTGGGCGGCAGTGGGGTAAAGCATCTCGCCGAAGGTGCCTTTGATTGTGGCTTTAAAAGTGTAAGGTTTGGTGGCGAGCGAGCGCATACGGTCGTCGTTGTAGCTGTCGGCCGATGCGTTGTGGGTGGTCAGACGGATGTATCCACTTCCGCTTTCAGGGATGAATGCCGGGTTCAGACGGGCGTTGAGCGCGATGCGGTCGGCCTGCGTGAGGCGGTTGTCGCGCACGTGGTTGAGCAGCTCCACGAATGAGGTATCGGTCTGACGGAATACCTTCTCAAGCTGGATTGTGATGTAAGAAATCTGAGCCAGCGCGTGTGAACCGAAGAAGTAGGGGGTGGAGTAGTGGTCGCGGAGGATTTCCTCATCGCGCGGCGTCACTACCGGTGCGAGTTGCTGGAGGTCGCCGATCATCAGCAGCTGCACCCCTCCGAATGGCTGCGAGTTGCGGCGGTATTTGCGGAGGGCGGCGTCGACGGCGTCGAGCAGGTCGGCGCGGACCATAGAGATTTCGTCGATGATGAGCAGGTCGAGCGAACGTATTACTCGGAGTTTCTGCTTGGAGAAGGCGTATTTCTGATCCTGGGTGTCCATCCCGGGGATGTATGGCGCGGGCGAAATCTGGAAGAAGGAATGTATGGTGACCCCTTCGGCGTTGACGGCGGCAACTCCGGTGGGTGCCACCACGATTGCGGTTTTGGCGCTGCGGCTTAGCACCTCTTTCAGAAAGGTGGTTTTGCCGGTGCCGGCTTTGCCGGTGAGAAAGATGCTTACGCCGGTGTGCTCCACGAAGTCCCATGCGCGGGCAAGGTTTTCATCGGGCTTCATTGATGGCTTTGCGGTGCTGTTAGTGCCGGAGGGCGAGTTTGTGGTGGGTTGTATGTGTGAGCCGGAGGGGGTATACATACCAAAGGTGTGATTGGTTTATGCCGGAGGGGAAAAACGGTCCGGGAGGGGTGAGGTTAGTTCGTAATCAGGGCGGAGCAAGGCATCATATACCCGGCTCCGCCCTAAAAAGCGGTTTTCAACGAAAAAGATTATGCTTTGGCAGCTTCAAGAGAAACCTTGCGGAATTCTTTCATGGCTTTTTCGATTTCGAGGGAAGCTTTACGAGCACGTGTGCCGGCAGCCTTGTTGCCATTTTCGAGCTGAGCTTTGGCTTCTTTCTGGAATGCTTCGTAAAGTGAAGCTACCTTTTCAACTAATTCTTTCATAGTGGTTAATGTATTGGAAAAATGTAAGGATGTGATGTATTTGTGGCAAAGTTATAAAAAAAATCTGTATAACAAAGATTTATCACTGTTAAATGCAGGATTTTTGTGAAAAAAAGTGCAAAACTGCCTGTTTCGATTTCTTTTGCGCGCTTTGACCGCAATTTATGGCCGGGAATTGCAGGGCAACTGAACTTCGGGCAGGCGCCCTCAGCACGGTGCTGAGGATGAGCCGCAGACAATTTGGCTGGCTTATGGGCGGCCTAAAGAGAGCAATATGGCAGGTGTATGTGCGGGCTATAGCTGGCAAAAGCAGTGGAGAAAGGAGGATATTTGGCGGGGATGCCGGCAAAAGCAGGGAAGAAAGATGGCTATTTGGCGGGGAAGCCGGCAGCGGCGAGGGCGGCGGTGAGGCGCTCTACGTGCTCGCGGTTGAGAGTCTCCAATTCAAGGTGCAGGGTGCAGGCGTTGATCTGGGCGGAGGCCGATACACGTTCGTGGTTTACGGAAAGCACGTTCGCACCCTGTTCGGCCACAACCTTCAGTACCTGCGAGAGGGTACCTGGCTTGTCGGTGACTTCCAGTTCGAGCTGGCAGAGGCGACCGATTTTGAGCAGGGCGCGGTTGATGACGCGGTTGAGGATGTTTACGTCGATGTTGCCGCCCGATACGAGGCATACCACATTCTTCCCTTCGAGAGGCAGTTTGCCGAACATTGCCGCAGCTACGGCGCTGGCACCGGCTCCTTCGGCCACGAGTTTCTGTTTTTCGATGAGCGCGAGGATGGCGGCGGCAATCTCATCATCGTTGACGGTGACGATGTCGTCGACATATTTCGAGCAGAGGTCGAAGGTGAGGTCGCCCGGCTCTTTTACGGCAATGCCGTCGGCGATGGTGGAGACGGTGTCGAGATGAACGCGCTGACGCTCTTTGAGCGACTGAGCCATAGAGGGCGCTCCGGCAGCCTGCACGCCGTAGACCTTGATGTCGGGGCGCAGGGTCTTCACAGCGAAGGCGATGCCAGAGATAAGGCCACCGCCGCCAACAGGCACTACGATAGCGTCGACCTGAGGCATTTCCTCAAGGATTTCCAGGCCGATAGTGCCCTGTCCGGCAATCACTTTAGGGTCGTTGAACGGATGCACGAAGGTGTAGCCTTTCTCCTGCTGGAGCTGCACGGCTTTGGCATAGGCGTCGTCGTAAACTCCGGGCACGAGGCAAACCTCTGCACCATAGTGCTTTGTGGCTTCGATTTTGGAGATGGGCGCACCGGCAGGGAGGCAGATGAGCGACTTGATGCCGTTGTGGGTTGCGGCAAGAGCCACGCCCTGGGCGTGATTGCCGGCCGAGCAGGCTATTACGCCCTTTTCGCGTTCCTCGGGGGTGAGCTGCGAAATCTTGTAATAGGCGCCGCGGAGCTTGAAAGCACCGGTGTGCTGGAGGTTTTCCGGTTTGAGGAATATTTTACAAGTGTCGGACAGCGGTGTCGGCCCGATGATTTTGGGATGACGGGCCACATCGCTGAGCACCTTCTGTGCGCGGTATATTTCTTCGATTGTAAGTTCGTTCATATTCTTATAACAGATATAATCCTTTGATACATAGATGGTGGCGTACGCCTTCGATCATAGATGGTGGCGTTCGCCTTTGATTCGTGAGGTAGGGCGCTTCCTGCTTATTTGGCGGCGCGATCGAGCAGCGCTTTGTGCATAGCGGCAGCGGCTTTGCGTCCATCGCCCATAGCCAGAATCACGGTGGCCCCGCCGCGCACGATGTCGCCGCCGGCAAAGAGCATCGGCTTGGTGGTCTCCAGGGTGTCGTCGTTGACCACGAGGGTGCCGCGGCGGGTTACTTCCAGGCCGGGGATATTGTCGGGAATAAGCGGGTTGGGAGAAACGCCCACGCTGACAATCACTTCATCAACAGGCATCTCCACGATGTCGCCCTCAACCGGTATGGGCGAACGGCGGCCGGAGGCATCAGGTTCGCCAAGCTCCATACGCTGCAGGCGCATAGCACTTACGCGGCCCTTCTCGTCGGCGATGTATTCCACGGGGTTGTGGAGGGTGAGGAAGGTTACACCCTCCTCTTTGGCGTGTTTCACCTCTTCGGCGCGGGCGGGCATTTCCTCCTCGCTGCGGCGGTAAACGATATAAACCTCTTCGGCGCCCATACGACGGGCAGTGCGGCAGGAGTCCATGGCTGTGTTGCCGCCGCCGATTACGGCCACGCGCTTCCCTTTGATAACCGGAGTGGCCCACCCGGGGCGCCCTGCACCCATAAGGTTGATGCGGGTGAGATATTCGTTGCTCGACATAACGCCGATGAAGTTTTCTCCGGGGATGCCCATAAAACGGGGCAGACCGGCGCCGGAGGCCACGAAGATACCTTCAAACCCGGCGTCGGCCAGATCATCATAGCTAAGGGTCTTGCCAACGACGCAGTCGGTGGTGAACTCTACACCGTCGGCACGGAGCTGCTCGATTTCCGCATCGACTACCGAGTTGGGCAGACGGAATTCGGGGATACCATATTTCAGTACGCCGCCGATTTCGTGCAGGGCTTCAAAGACGTGCACCCGATAGCCCAGGCGGCACATATCACCGGCGAACGAGAGTGAGGCCGGTCCGGAACCAATCACGGCGATTTTGGCCAGTTTGCCCTTTTCGGACTTCTTGCCCTTCTCGCCGGAAGCCGAAGCAGCATCGGCGCAGGTTGCGCATTTACCGGCGGCTTCCTCATTGGCCTTGCGTGTGAAATCCGAGGCGAAACGCTCCAGATAACCAATGGCCACCGGCTGGCGGTGTGTACGGTTATAAATACATTTCGATTCGCACTGACGCTCCTGCGGGCATACGCGGCCGCAGACGGCAGGAAGTGCGGAAGTTTCTTTCAGCACGGCGGCTGCGTCGGTGAAGTTGCCGCGCTCGATATTCTTGATGAATCCGGGGATGTTGATGCTCACAGGGCAACCGGTTACGCACTGCGGGTCGGGGCAGTCGAGGCAACGGGTGGCTTCCACCACGGCTTGCTCTGCCGAGAGGCCCTGATTCACCTCCTCATTGCAGGTGATGCGGTATTCGGGAGAAAGTTCGGGCATTTTAGCACGCGGGATGGCCATACGGTCCTTTGCGGTGTGCGATTTGCGCAGCTCCTCACGCCATTTGGCGTCGCGCGGAGAGATTGTATTTTTTGAATCCATAGGGATAATCGGAATCTGAGTTATAAAAAGTTGAAGCGAATAGGATGAAATTAAGCCGAGGACGCTTAAACGAAAATGCTTGCTCGCGGATGCTTAATATGAGCTGATGCTTAATATGAGCGGAGGCGCATAAGCATTTCATCGAAGTCGACCTTATGGGCGTCGAATTCAGGACCATCGACGCATACGAATCGCATTTTGCCGTCGACAGTGACGCGGCAGGCGCCGCACATACCGGTGCCGTCGACCATAATGGTGTTGAGCGAGCAGATGGTGGGCACTTCGTATTTTTTGGTGAGCAGGCTCACGAATTTCATCATAATAGCCGGGCCTATGGTGCACACAAGGTCGACTTTCTCGCGGTTGATTACCTCCTCCAGGCCGTTGGTCACAAGACCTTTTTTGCCGTAGGAACCGTCGTCGGTCATAATAATCACCTCGTCGGAGTGCTCGCGCACCTGATCTTCGAGGATGATGAGGTCTTTGGTGCGAGCTGCCAGAATCGAAATCACCTTGTTTCCGGTAGCTTTCATAGCCTTGAGGATGGGGAGCAGGGGAGCCACACCCACACCGCCGCCGCAGCACACCACGGTGCCGTAGTTGCGGATGTCGGTGGCACGACCCAGTGGCCCGACCACGTCGTGGAGATACTCTCCGGGTTCTTTCGCGCAGATTTCGGCAGTGGATGCCCCGATGGCCTGCACTACCAGTGTGATGGTGCCGAGCTTCGTGTCGGCGTCGGCGATGGTGAGCGGGATGCGTTCTCCTTTCTCGTTGGGGATGACGATAACGAAGTGACCCGGTTTTCGGGCTTTTGCAATCATCGGAGCTTCCACCACGAGCTTCACTACTTTTTCGGAGAAATGCTCTTTGGAGAGTATCTTATTCATGGGGTATATCTTGCAACTGCGGGGACGCAGCAATCACTGCGTCCCCGCCGGGTACGTTTCAGGTGTGTGGTGCGCAAGGGGGGACTCGAACCCCCACGACCGAAGTCACCAGATCCTAAGTCTGGCGCGGCTACCATTACGCCACTTGCGCCTCGCTCCGCCGGGTTAGGGCGGAAGTGACGGTCTTATCTGAAAAGACCGTGCTTGCGGAAAGCCTAATTTGATGAGGCCTTTTTGCAGGAAGCCTTATTTGATAAGGCCGTGCTTGCGGAATACCTTCTGAATCTTTTCAAGGGCAAATTCCACCTGTTCCTGAGTGTGGGTAGCCATCAGCGAGAAGCGGATGAGGGTATCCTGAGGAGCAACCGCAGGAGTCACCACGGGGTTGACGAACAGACCCTCGTCGAAGAGGTCGCGAGTGATGCGGTAGGTCTTGTAGTCGTCGCGGATGAACAGCGGGATGATAGGAGTGGTGGTTTTGCCGATTTCGCAGCCCATATTGCGGAAACCATCGAGGGCGAAGTTGGTAATCTTCCAGAGGTTTTCCTGGCGCTCAGGCTCGGCAATCATAATGTCGATGGCCTTGAGTGCGGCGGCTGTGGAAGCCGGGGTGATGGAGGCTGTGAAGATATATGAGCGGGAGTGGTGGCGGAGGAAGTTGGTTATTTCCTTGTCGGTGGCGATGAAGCCGCCAAGCGAAGCGAACGATTTGGAGAATGTGCCCATAATAAGGTCGACATCGTCGGTGAGGCCGAAGTGGTTGACGGTGCCGCGGCCGCCTTCGCCAAACACGCCGATGCCGTGGGCTTCGTCGACCATCACGGCGGCATTGTATTTCTTGGCCAGGCGAACGATTTCGGGGATATTGGCTACGTCGCCCTCCATCGAGAACACACCGTCGGTGACGATGAGTTTCACTTTGTCGGGGTCGCATTTCTGGAGCTGCTTTTCGAGCGACTCCATATCGTTGTGCTTGTATTTGAGACAGGTGGAGAAGCTCAGACGACGGCCTTCAATGATGGAGGCGTGATCCTGCTCGTCGTAAATCACGTAGTCTTCGCGGCCGGTGAGGCAGGAGACAACGCCGAGGTTAACCTCGAAGCCGGTGGAGTAGATCATCACATCCTCCTTGCCGATGTATTCGGCGATTCGGCGTTCGAGCTTCTTGTGGAGGTCGAGTGTGCCGTTGAGGAAGGGTGAGCCTGCACAACCTGTGCCATATTTGCGGGTGGCTTCGATTGCGGCTTCCTTGATGCGGGGGTCGCTCACAAGGCCGGAATAGCAGTTGGAGCCGAACATTAAGACTTTGCGGCCGTTGATGATTACTTCGGGTTCCTGTTCGCTTTCGATAGCGCGGAAGTAAGGGTAAACCCCGGCGGCTTTAGCTTCCTGAGGGGCAGTGTACTGAGCAAGTTTTGCTTGAAGCAGCTTCATTTTTGCTTATGGTGTCAAATTATCTTTTTCCAGGTATTGCGGCAGGTGAGCCGCATATATAAGTTTTCCATTGCGTAAGTGCAATAACCGTATTCGGCCGACAAAGTTAGCAAATTTTCGCGGAAAGTGTGCACGTTTATCGAAAAAACTTCAGAAAGTGTGCAATTTTGCAATTTTGCAATTTGGATTCCGCGCAATTTTGCTGTCAGTTTTTGTGGAGAAGGGTGGGTGCGGATTCGGGAGCCTTGATGCCGTCGCGGATGAGCAGGGCGTCGATGGTGGGATCCTGGCCACGGAAACGGCGGTAAATCAGGTCGGGCGCCTCAGTGCCACCCTTTTCGAGGATGTTGTGGCGGAACGAGTCAGCCGTCTTGCGGTCGAAGATGCCGTTGGCCTTGAAGTGTGCGAAAGCGTCGGCGTCGAGGACTTCAGCCCATTTGTAGGAGTAATAGCCTGCGGCGTAACCTCCGGCGAAGATGTGACTGAACTGGGGCGAGAGGGCAGAGCCGTCGACATTCGGGAAGATGCGCACCTGCTCGATGGCCTCGCGCTCGAAGGCCACTGGGTCGGCTACGGCGGTGGTGTCGCTGAGCGAGTGCCAGGCCATATCGAGATAGCCGAAGGAGAGCTGACGCATGCAGGAGTATGCGGCGCCGAACTGCGAAGAGCTTACAATCTTGTCGACAAGATTCTGCGGGATAGGTTCGCCGGTTATGTAGTTCTTGGCGAACGAGTCGAGGAATTCCTTCTCGGTGAGATAGTTCTCGTTGAACTGCGAGGGGAGTTCCACGAAATCGCGGTAGACATTTGTGCCGGAGAGCGACTGATAGTTGGCGCGGGCGAGCAGACCGTGGAGGGCGTGGCCGAATTCGTGAAGGAAAGTCTCAACCTCATAGGGGGTGAGCAGCGAAGGCTTGTCGGCTGTGGGCTTGGTGAAGTTCATCACGATTGACACGAGCGGACGGTGGTCTTTGCCCTGAGCATCGACCCACTGCTCGGAAAAACCGGTCATCCAGGCGCCGGGGCGCTTCGATGCGCGGGGGAAGAAGTCGGTGTAGAGCACGCCGATGTAGTTGCCGTTCTCATCCTTCACATCGTAAGCCTTTACGTCGGGATGATAAACCTCGATTTTGTCGTTGGGAATAAACTGCAGACCGTAGAGCTTGGTAGCGAGGCCGAAAACGCCCTTCACCACATTGCTCAACTCGAAGTAGGGGCGGAGCTGCTCCTCGTCGTAGCTGTAGCGCTCATTCTTCAGCTTGTTGGCGTAATAGCTGTAGTCCCAGGCGTTGAGCTGCTCGATATTTTTGCCTTCAAGCTTGGATGCGAACTCGGTAAGCTCCTTCATCTCGCGGTCGAGGGCGGGGCGGTAAGCATCGCGCAGCTGGTCGAGAAGCTTGTAAACATTCTCTTGTGTCTTGGCCATAGTGCGCTTGAGCGACTGCTCGGCATAGGTCTTGCTGCCCAGCAGGTTGGCCAGCTGCAGACGGAGAGAGGCAATTTTGGAGAGGACGGGGAGATTGTTGTACTGGCCGGAAGTGTTGCGGCCGGTGTAGAGGCGGTAGAACTTCTCGCGCAGGTCGGGGCGCTCGGAGTATTTCATAAACGCCATATAGGTGGGCTGTGCCAGGGTGAAAAGGAATTCACCTTTGCGACCCTTGGCTTCGGCAAGCTGTGCGGCCTCGTCGACGATACCCTTGGGAAGCCCGGCCAGATCGTCGGAAGTGAGCCAGATTTCGTAAGTGTTAAGCTCTTTGAGTACGTTCTGACCGAAAACGGTGGTCAGCTCGGAAAGCTCGGAAGAGATTTTCTTGTAGCTCTCGCGGTCGGCACCCTGGAGCGAAGCGCCGGAGAGGGCGAAGTTCTGATAGGTCTCGTCGAGAAGGGTCTTCTGCTCGGGAGTGAGAGAAAGGGAAGCGCGGTTGTCGTAGACCTGCTTGATTCTCTTCCAGAGATTCTCGTTGAGAATGATTGAGGTGGAGTATTCCGAGAGGGAGGGGGCAACGCGCATGGAAATCTCCATCAGCTCGTCGTCGGCATTGGCTGAAAGGATGGGGTAGAACACATTCAGCACGCGATTGAGGTCTTCGCCTGCACGGTCGAGGGCCACGATCGTATTCTCAAAAGTGGCCGGCTCGGGATTGTTGGCAATTGCGGCGATTTCGGCTTTTGCCTTTTCGATGCCGCGGGCTATTGCCGGCTCATAGTCGGCGTTGGTGATTCGGGAGAAGGGAGCTGTGGAGTGTTCGGTATTGAAAGCGCCGGAAAAAACTTCGCCGGGCGCAGACTTTTGTTGAGCGGAAGTTGACATTAAGGTAAAGGTAAGGGTTAATGCGGTAAGTAAATGTTTCATATCGCCTGTTGGGAAAAGTCGGGAAGTCCGACATCAATTAAACGGCGCAAAGTTACGGTTTTATGCCGTAAATGGCAAATATGTAATGTGAAAGGGTATTAAAGGGGCTTTAAAGATGTGGATTTCGGGAGAATTTTGTAACTTTGGAGTTCAAAAACATATCATCAGAAAATGCAGCAACCTTATATATATGAACTGCCGCTGAAAGTGCGCGACTACGAGGTGGACTCGCAGGGCATCGTCAACAATGCCAACTATCTGCACTATCTTGAGCATACGCGCCACGAATTCTGTCAGCAGGCGGGTGTGTCGTTTCGCGATATGCAGCGCGAGGGCATCGACCCGGTGGTAAGAAAGATAGAAATCACCTATTATACACCGCTGCGGCTGGCCGAGAGTATGGTGAGCAAACTGTGGCTTGAACGCCGCGAGGCACGGTTTATCTTTCATCAGGATATTTATAATGCCGCAGGCGCTGTGGTGGTGAAGTCGCTGGTGACAATCGTAGCGCTTGAAAATGGCAAACTCAGCCGCGGCGATATGCTCGCCGATGCCTTTGCCAAATATCTCCAATAAGATGTCAGGAGCTTATCTTCAGTAAGATTACGATGCAAGAACCGAGCCTTTTCCCCATCCCCGAACCGCAGCCCCAGTCTGCATCACAGGCAATGCAGCCTGCCCATCAGCCTGCGCCACAGCTTACGCCGTCGACCGCGCCACAGTCTGCGCAGCCGACAACCCCGGCGCCGGTCGATGAGCTTGTGTGCAGAATCGCTTTCTCGCGCATCAAGGGAATGACCGTATCGCTGGCACAGCAACTGCTCGAAGCCACCGGAGGAAGCTGTACAAGGTTGTTTACGGCGCCGATGCAGGAACTGTCGGTGATAAACGGTCTTGAAAATCACGGTTTTACCGAAAGTGTGCGCCGAGAATTGCTCCTGCATGCCGGGAAAGAGGCCGAGTTTGTGCGTCGCCACCATCTGAAATGCCTTTTCTTCACCGATGCAGATTACCCGCGAAGACTGCTCGACTGCGAGGATGCTCCGGTGCTGCTATATACCTTGGGCGAATGCAACCTCAACGCGAAGCACTCGGTGGGTATCGTTGGCACACGAAGCGCCACGGTTTATGGCGTGAATTTCATAAATAAACTGGTCGATGAACTTCGCGACAGGCTGGATGATGTGCTGATAGTGAGTGGTCTGGCTATGGGCTGCGACATCGCCGGGCATCGCCGGGCAATGGCCGACGGGATTCCCACGGCTGCCGTGCTCGCCCACGGGCTGGATACGATTTACCCTATGGACAACCGCAACGACGCAATGCGTATTGCCGGTGGCGCCGGTGCTCTCGTCACCGACTATCCGTCGGGCGTGTGGCCTTTCCGGGGTAATTTTCTGGCACGCAACAGAATCGTGGCCGGTATGGTGGATGCGCTTGTGGTGGTGGAATCGGCCGAAAGTCACGGAGGCGCTCTGCACACGGCGCGAATCGCCTATGAATATGGCAGGGAGGTGTTTGCGTTGCCCGGGCGCACCTCCGATACATATAGTGGCGGCTGCAACAAACTCATTCGTCGGCATGTGGCTACGCTCTGCCGGGGAGCTGACGATATAATCGATGTCCTCGGCTGGACTGCGAAACCGCAGGAGGGTGAGCAGCAGAAGCTTTTCAAGGTGCTGTCGCCCGCGGAACAGTCGATTGCCGACTGCCTGCAGCGCAAAGGCGATGTGTCGGCCGATGTAATCTCCCGCGATACAGGGCTGCCGATAGGTCAGCTTCTGGGAATGCTGATGGAACTTGAAGCCGAAGGCGTGCTGTTGGCTCTTCCCGGCAACCGCTACCGGCTGGCCTGAGTGACGCCGCTACAGAACAATTTGCAACATTTCAACCTTATATAAATATAGCGCCGAAGTTTACCTCTCCCGATTTGTCGGCGAAGAAAAATTTAGAATAGAACATCCATGGAAAAGAAAGTCATTGCCCCCTCCGAATTAATCATCAACCCCGACGGGTCGGTGTTTCACCTTCATTTACTTCCCGAACAGCTTACCGACCGCATCATCCTTGTAGGTGATCCGGCCCGCGTGAATATCGTGGCCGAGCATTTCGACAGCCGCACGTTTGAGGTGCAGTCGCGCGAATTTCACACTATCGGCGGCACATACAAAGGGAAGCCTATAATGTGTCTGAGTCACGGCATCGGACCTGACAATATCGATATCGTAATCAACGAACTTGATGCTCTGGCCAATGTGGATTTCAAGACCCGCGAGGTGAAGGATAAATTCCGCCGGCTGTCGATGGTGCGCATAGGCACCTCCGGCGCGCTGCAGCCTGAACTGATTCTCGGCACCCCGGTGATTGCCGAGAAAGCTATCGGCTTCGACGGCGTGCTGAACTACTATTCCGGGCGCAACGATGTGGCCGACCTGGCTTTCGAGAAGGCGTTTTGCGAACACACACAGTGGAATCCGCTCTGGGCCAAGCCTTATGTGGTTGATGCCGACGAAGAACTCGTGGCACAGATTGGCCGCGACGATATGGTGCGCGGCAACACTATCTCGGCTGTGGGTTTCTACGGTCCTCAAGGACGTGAAGTGCGTCTGCCGCTTGCCAATCCCGGGCTGAACAAGAGCATCGAAGAATTCCGCCACAACGGCCGCAAGATTACAAACTATGAGATGGAGTCGGCACCGCTGCAGGGTCTGAGTCGATTGATGGGCCATCGCGCCATGACCGTCTGCTCAATCATAGCAAACCGTATGCGCCACGATGCCACCCCCAACTACAAGACCGCCATCCGCGACCTTATAGCTACGGTGCTCGACCGCATCTGAGATGCACAATATAAAAAACGCGAAATAATACAGGCTTCTCTACAGAATAAATCATTTAAATAATACAAGCCCCTTCTCACAAAATTTAGTTGCCTTGTGGGAAGGGGCTTGCTTTATACGCTACTTGTTTTATTCGGGGTCGGTTATGAAAAAAACTGGTTGGTCGAGGGAGTGTCAGTCGGCAGATGCGATGCAGGAATTGATGACTTCGTCGGAGACACCGGCTTTGCGCAGGCTCTGGGCAATGCGCTCGCGGTCGGCTGTCTGACGGGCCGACATCAGTTCTTCCACGTGGTCGCGGAAATCGGCATCAACACGCTGGCGGCAGGTCTTCTCAAAATTGTAGCGGTAATCTTCGGCGGAGCTGGTTTCGTCGCCGTTGACTAATCCGCTGTTCTCCCGGTTATGAAACAGCATTGAGGCGATGGCGCGGATTGCCTCTATTACGCGCCGTTTACCGGCATTAGTGTTAATGTCGATGCCTCCGAGCGAAGAGCGGTCTTTGTGTAGAATCATATAGTAGATTCCTCCCACAAGGAGGCTGGTAATCGCTACGATGTCATAGTCGGGAGTGGGATGTGACTTGAGATAGGTGTTGGTCATTTCTGCGGCGTGCATTTCGCGCAGACGGGCCGTACGCTCAGTAATGTGATTTCCTTCGGCGATTTCCCATCGGAGGAGCTCGGTCATAATCTCCTCGCCCAGAAGGTTGTTCATCAGCTTTTCAAGCAGATTGCTGAAGCCTTCTTCCGAGTTTGCTTCGTTATGATCATCGCGCACCAGATCGGTGAGCCAATAATCATATTCCTTAACAAACTGGTCGTAGAATTCGTCGAGATTCTTGTATCGGTTATAAAATACGATTGGTTCAATTTTCGCTCGTTTCACAATGTCGGTGACCAGGGCCAGCGAGAATCCCTTCTTTTTGATTTGGGAAACAGCGGCACTGTGAATGGCATCTTCAATGTCGGCTTTCGAGCGTCTTGGCCGGCGGGTTTTCCCTACGTTATCGGAATCCATATTCAATAGACTTTGAAGTTTGGGAGAAGCCTTCATCCAGAGGCAGTGGATGATATATTAAGTGCTACGGCAAAAATAAAGTATTTTATGTTTATAACAAAATAATTTAGTGGCAATCTTGGTTGTATTTTTGTAGCGTATTTGTCCACTGTTGATTAAAGTTGTAATCAAATGCAGGGTAAAAGTAATTTTTCAATGCTGATTATCGCACGATTTCTCGCGAAAGCATACGATGACCGAAGCGGCAGAAGAGACATTTGTGTTTTTCGCAGTATTCCCGGCGCAGCTCTATAAGTGCCTGAGAATCGAAGGCGTCGCGGCAGGCAATCCCGGCCTGTGTGAACAGACGCACGTCGCGGTTGTCCTCGGCGGCGAACTGCCGGAGGGTTTCAGGAATGGCATTTATGAGGGCCACATCGCCGCGCACGGTGGCGCGGGCCATCATCAGAGGGATGGCTACATTGATTAGGAGCCGGTCGAGCGAACTGCGCGACAGGGCGCGGGGGGAGTTGGCGGAAGTGCCGGAGAAAGTGTAGTGTGTGGCCCAGTATCCCTGCAGGTGAATGTCGAATTCGCGGCGGATTTCTTCAATAGATGGTGTTTCGGGTGTTTCGGGACCGGCGATGTGAGGATAGTATATGCGGGTGTCGTGGAAGGATTGCTCGCGCCGGATTTGCAGGGCAGTTGTGAGGTCGTCGAGCCGGGCGATGATGGCGAATCCGGTGTGGATTTTCATAGCCAGCAGAGCCAGACGGCGATGCGGGAAATTCTGCGGTCTGGTGCGGGATAGCTTCCATACAATCGGCGGCCGGTGCAGGGTGAATTTCCTGGCCATAAACTCATACTCGCGCCTGATTTCTGTGATGTATGTGTCTTCACCTTCGGTGGGCTCCGGAATCATCCCTGCCTGCCCGAAAATCAGAGCCTCGGTGATGATGAGGCTGTCGCGGTGACGGTTGAGGAATTTAAGCGGAAGGTTTTTGGCAAGCGTCTCAAACGGCTCGGCATTGAGGCCGAAGCCCAGCGCGCGGGCCAGGGTGATATATGCTGCAGCTTCCCAGTCGCCGTCGGTGATTTTAAGCAGGTCGATTATGCGTTGACTTTTATTGTAAAGCCGCTCGAAAGCAAGAGCGGTGAGCCATTCTGTGTGGTATATCGAGGGGATGGAGCGGATGGTATCGTAGCAGGGAAGGGAACCTTGCGAACTCAGCATCAGGGTGTTGCAACGTGCGGCGGCCTCAGGTGTGCACTTTACGGTAATCTGCGGGATTACTGACCCGTCGGGGCGGCGCACTTCCGCGTCGGCAACCTGCACCACGTGGAGAATCACAGAGTCGTATGCGTGGTCGTTCTGATGACCGTGGCGATACCAGTCTGATGCTCTGACATGTATCTCGATGTTGCCGTACCATCGCTGATCGCCAATCTGAATAGAGGCATTGAAAAAGTCGGGACCGGCATTTTCGTTGAGGACGCCGGGGTTGATGATTCTGACGCGTCGGCCGTCGGCAGTTACCATCGGAGAGGTGTCCCAGAGGCGGTGTGCCCATACGAACTGCATCAGTTTTTCCATCGTGTGTGATTTATTGACGAATCGGCTATGAACCGACGTTTGCCTTGTAGCTTTGAGGGTTATGGCTGTTTTTCAGAGGAGGTCCAGAGCCCGGGTGCGGGGAGGGCGCCGGGAATTTGCGATAAAAGTTGCTGAATCTGGGGAAGCAGAGGCTTGGAGCCTTCGTTGTCGATGATGCGCAGGGGTACATTCAGGTCGTCCTGACTGACGATGCGCTGACGACGCATCCGCGCACGCACCGCTTCCGCCGGCACATTGTCGCGCAGGCAGGCGCGCTGCAGGCGTGTGCTTTCGGGCGCGTCGACGTGCCACACCTCATCTACCTGCAGGTGGAGATTGCTCTCCATAAGTATCGCTGTCTCAAGGAAAAGCACGGGATATTGACTGTGGCTTTCGCGCCAGCGCCGGATGTCGGCGCGCACACTGCCGTGCACTATCTCGTTGAGCCGGTGCAGCTTTTTGATGTCGGCAAACACGGCCGATGCCAGCACTGTGCGGTTGATTTTGCCGTCGGTCACAGCCTCGGAGCAAACTTCCGATGCGATGCGGGAGATTATCTCCGGATTGCTGTCCATCAATGTTTTGGCTTGCGAGTCGCAGTCGTATACGGGGTATCCGAGAGTAGTGAGGCAGCGGCTGACGGTTGATTTTCCGCTGCCGATACCGCCTGTTATGGCTATGAAGCGGTTCATAATCAGTCGTGTTCTATGAGGTATTCAATGGAAGATGTGGCCGGTTCGGCATTGCGCACGAATGATGGCACACCTACGAGTGTGACCGGGAGTGTGTTCTGTCCCGGGGTAACTTTCTTGTAGTCGACGATGGCGCGAAGGTCGGCCGCGTCGCTTGAATAGAGGCTTTTAGGGAGAAGATAGCGCACGTCGATGACTGCGGGGAAGGGAATAAGCCGTGTGCCTGCGGGCACATTCACAGTCTCGATTTTCACTTCTTTTGTTTTCGCAACCAGCGCTTCCACCGGGAAGGTGACTTTCACGCTGGAGGGGATAGCTCTCATCCCTTCGGGCACTATCAGACGAGCGTCGACGGTGGTGGTGTCTTTCAGTTCGGAGAGCGAAATGGGGATGGTGGAGAGGCGGTGTATGTGGTGGCGCTTCTTGAGGTTGGAGTAAAGCATCACCGTGTCGGCCGACAGGTGAGGGGCGCCGAAGGTCTCGTACCCGGCGGCGGTGGAGATGTCGGCGTCGACCATCACACGTACCGGAACACCCGGATTTGTGGTGTAGGTAAGGTGTATGGAGTCGGGGCGAATAGCCACTACCGTAGCCGACGAACCGAAAATGCCGCGTACGGCGGAATTTAGCTGCGCCTCGGTGAGGAGCAGATTATCGTCGGAGGGGCGGGTGAAAGCTCCGTAGCGCACTTTTAGCTGGGGTGAACTGCCCCAGGAGAATTTTGCCAGCGAGGAGCCTTTCTCCTTGATGGTGACATTGACGGTGGCTACCTGACCGCTCACGATGGTCATATCCTGGGGGAAATCCTCCAGGACAAGCGGAAGTTTGAAATCTTTCTGCACTTCATCGTTGAGGGCCATAACGAACCAGAAAATGGTGGATATGGCCAGGAACACAAGAAATGTAAGGAAGTTGCGCCCCGTGGAGGTGCGCAAATCTTCCTTAAGTTTCGTGCGAAGTGAGCGCAGGTCGTTCATATCGTAGCGGCTCTGTGGCGGGTATTACTCCTTGACGGGAGTTTCGCCGTTCTGCTGGCCCTGCTGAGCCTCGGCAGCGGAGGGATAAACCGAGCCTTTGTCGATCTTGATGGTGCAGGAATCGGAGATGGAGATGAGGAAAGTAGTGTCTTTCACCTCTTTGATTTTGCCGTAGATGCCGCCTGCGGTAATCACGTTGTCGCCTTTCTTGAGGCCTTCGCGGAATTTGCGGATTTCTTTCTGCTTTTTCTGCTGGGGGCGAATCATCATAAAGTAGAAGATGGCGATGAGAGCCACAATCATAATGATGCCGCTGTAGTCGGCGCCGGCAGAGGCAGCGGCTGCCTGGAGGGAAATGAGGTTGAGTTCCATAGTTCGGGGGGATTAAATGGTATGTGACTGAAAGATGGAGGGTAAAGTGCTTTTATTTAAGCAGCTTGCCCTGCTCTTTAAGGTAATTTACGATTGAGAAGAGTACGCCGTTGATAAACTGGCCGGAGCGTGCTGTAGAGTAATAGTTGGCGATTTCGATGTACTCGTTGAGAGTTACGGGCACCGGAATCGAAGGGAAGGCAATCAACTCGGTGATGGCGGTGATAAGAATCACTATGTCGGTGAAAGCCAGGCGCTCGGGATCCCACTGCGAGTCGTTGATAAACCGGTCGATATACTGGCGGTATTCGTCGCGGTTTTTGATAGCGCCTTCAAACAGTGTGGGGCCGAAGGCCTCGTCCTCGCGGTTCTTGTATACGGGCAGAAGTTCCACCAGTCGGCCCAGCTCCTCCGGTGTGAGTGCGGAGCAATCCTGCTCGGTGTTGGCCATCTGCTTGATGGTCTTGAGGGTGAAAGTACCCATAATAGCCAGGTCGTCGTTCCAATAAACCGACTTGTTTTCCATAGCCTCGGCCAAAGCGTCGGAGGGGAAGACTATGGTTTTGAGAGCCTGGCGCCAAAATTCGCAGTCGTCGCGGAATGTTGCGACTTCTGCATTCATGTATTTATTGTATAACTCGCTCTGGCGGATGGCGTCGAGCAGCTCCTTGAGCAGATAGTAGTCGCCCTGGAAAGCGGAGTTGATTTTGTTCTCCTTGAGGTAGGTGGCCACGGCCTCAGAGTTGCGCACAGCTTCAACAAATTTGTTGTGGATGAAGCGGGTGTTGGGGTTCAGCTCCTCGGGGGTAGGGCAGTATTTCTCTTTGGCGGCTTCGATGCGCTCGGCTTCAAGGTCGGTGAGCATCACCGGCAGCATAAGCATCGACACGTAAAGCTCGTAAGCTTTGTCGAGCGATTCGCCTAACTGCTTGCGGGCGGCGGCAAGCGAAACACGTGTGTCGACAAAGTCGGTGAGCGTGTGCTCTGCCATAATGAATGCCTGGCGGTAGCCGGCCGAAGTAAATTCGGTGTTCTGGCGGGCGGCAGCCATAAGCTTTGCGTCTTTGGCGATGGTGGTCTGGAGCAGAATCGACCAGAGCCGCACATCGTCGGCGAGCTGTTTGCGCCCTTTTTTCTTGCGGTAGTCGGCGTAGGCTTCGGAGGCTAAGATGTGGCGGTAAAGGTCGGGAATGGCAGCATCGAGATAGTCGAGCGACTCCGAGCCTTTTGCTATGAGCTGGCGTATGTCGAGGTCGGCGCTGAGGGCTTTGGCCAGGGGAGCGTCGGACAGCGGATTAGATTCTCCGGCGATTTCGCCCGAAGAATGCTTGGAACCAATCTTGTAGCCTGAGAGTCTGAGGATTAACAGTAATAGGTCGAGATACATCATATAAGCGTAGCGAGCATCCCTGGTGTCTTTTGCCGGGGCGCTTTCGATGTGGAATTCGCTACGTGTCAGCAGGTAGGCGTAGAGCATCTGCACTACCTTAATGCGTATTAAAATTCTGTTGATCATCAGTTGAAAATGTGCTTGTGCGCTGTGTGGTGCGCGAAATATGGCGCAAAGTTACGAAAAAAATCCGAGGTGATGGACTTCTCTGCATCATTTTTTTAGCAGGGAAATCTGTTTATTTCAGCTTTATTGCTGCAATTTTTATTTGGCCTCTGCTTCCTCGGTTTTCTCAATGGAGGTGTCGGTGCGGGCCATCTGATTGCGCGCCACCTGCAGGGTCGCTTCAAGGCGCTGGCGCTCGGCAGCCAGGCGGCGTGCCTGAGTGATAGCCGAAGCATAGGCGTATGCGTCGGCGATGTCGGTAACCTGGTCGGCGGAGAGTTTGCGGTCGGAGGTGCGTTTACCACGGAAACTCAGCGTGAGGGGGCGCCCGGTGTTGGCCAGGGCAAACTGACCGATGGTGTCGCTCTGCTGGGGCGAGAAGGTGATGACTTCGCCACCGTCGATGCGGTAGTTGCTCTCCCCGTCGTAGGGTACGGCCGGAGTGGCTGCCGAAGCGGAGCCTGCCGAGAGTGCTATGGATGTGTGACCTACTGCCGGACGGGCCGAGGAGACGATGTAAAATTCACCGATTTCGCTTACTCGACCCTGGATGCCGGTAGAGTTCATAAACGAGGGGTTGTAGCTCCCCGATGCCACATAGAATCCTTCAACCATCTGCGGCTCTTTCACCCATTTGAGTTTTCCTTTCATCTGGTCGGCGGTGAGGTGGCAGAGAGCGGTGAGGGAGTCGTTGGTGGAAATCTGCAGGAGCGTGGCTTTCTCGATTACTTTAGGGCGAAGCGCCATAGCCTCTTTCTGGAGAGCGATTTCTCCGGGAAAAGTTTTCTGCAGCGAGTCGAGAAGCGATGTGGCCAGAGTGTAGTCTGCGGCGGTGAATGCCTGATTAGCGCCGTCGAGCAGAGCCTGTGCCTGCGGGTCGGCATTTTTCGAGCCGGAGCAGGATGCAAGAAGGAGTGCGGCTGTAGCTGAGAGAACTGTAAGGCCGGTTGCGAGATATTGGCGTATTGGAGTCATAAGTGTGTCGGTGCTTATATAATTGTGTTGGTGCTTATATTATAATAGGTGTATGGGGTTGGCGAAAGCGACTTCTCGGGCTACATTGACCTGGTGACATCTTTCACACCCTTCACAGTCTTGATCTTTTTGATGAGGGCGGTGAGTGCGGCGTTGGTCTGGATGCCTACGGAGAGGTGCCCCTGGAACAGGCCGTCGTTGGAGTCGATGGAGATGGAGCGGAGGGTCACATCTTTCTCTTTGGTGATGATTGATGTGATGTTGGTGACAATGCCGATGTCGTCGTTGCCAACCACGCGCAGAGTGGCCACCATCTGCGATCCGGCTTTGCCCGACCAGCGGGTAGTGATCACGCGGTAGGGGTAGCGCTCGCGGATATTGCGGGCGTTGGGGCAGTCGCTGCGGTGGATTTTTATCACACCTTCGGCAGAGATGAACCCGAATACGTCGTCGCCGTAGATGGGGTTGCAGCATTTGGCGAAGCGGTAGTTTATGCCTTTGATGTCGTTGCCGATAATGAGTACGTCGGAGCTTTCGCCTCGGGCATCGGATTCATCGGAGTGCGACAGGCTCAGGTCGAACTGTTCGGCCGACACAGCCGGTTTTACTTCCGTCTCTTTGGCGTCGAAGTCGACATAGCGGTCAATAACTTCCGCCGTGTCAAGTCGCTCCTCGGCTATTTCGTGGAAGAAGTCCGACATACTCTTGTAGCCCATCTTGTTGGCCAGGCGGCTCAGACGGGCTTCGTCAAATTCGAGTTTGCGGTTCTTCAGTCGCCGCATAAACATCTCGCGACCCAGGTCGCCCGACCGGTTTTCAGCCTCCTTGAGTGTCTGGCGGATTTTGGTGCGAGCCTTCGAAGTGACCACGATGTTGAGCCAGTCGGGTTTCGGCTTCTGATTGGGCGAGGTCTGAATCTCCACGGTGTCGCCCGAGCGCAGACGATAGGTGAGTTTCTCGTTTTTGCCGTTAACGCGGCCGCCGGTGCACTGGCTGCCGATGCGGGTGTGGATATTGAAGGCGAAATCGAGCAGGGTGGCTCCGGCAGGCAGACGGAAAAGGTCGCCGCGCGGGGTGAAGACAAACACCTCTTTGTCGTAGATGTCCATCTTGAAATTGCGCATCAGTTCCATCGGACCTGATTCGGCGGCTTCGAGGATGTCGCGCACATTGTTCATCCAGGAGTCGAGGCTGGCCTCGCTCTTGATTCCTTTGTAACGCCAGTGGGCAGCCAGGCCTTTCTCGGCCACAAGGTCCATTCGGCGTGTGCGTATCTGCACTTCCACCCATTTCCCTTCCGGCCCGGCCACGGTGATGTGGAGCGATTCGTAACCGTTGGATTTGGGGATGGAAATCCAGTCCTTCATACGCGAAGGATTGGGCTGATACATATCTGTCACCACCGAGTAGGCCAGCCAGCAATCGGATTTCTCACGGTCGCGGGGCGTGTCGATGATGATGCGGATGGCGAAGAGGTCGTATATGTGGTCGATGTCGTTCTTCTGTTTCTTCATCTTGTTCCAGATGGAGAAAATCGACTTGGTGCGTCCCTTTATATCAAACTTCAGACCAGCGGCTTCGAGTTTCTGCTTTACCGGTTCGATGAAGGCGTAGATGTAGGCATCGCGTTCGTTTTTCCGCTCGTTGAGCTGGCGGGCGATTGAGGTGTAGGTCTCGCGGTCGGTGTATTTCAGCGACATATCCTCCAGCTCCGACTTGATGGAGTAGAGGCCGAGGCGGTGAGCCAGCGATGCGTAGAGATAGTTCGACTCCACGGCGATGTCGCGCACCAGTCGCTCCGACGGATGATGGTTGATCATCTTCATCAGCACGAGGCGCTCCACTATCATCATTATGATTACGCGGATATCCTTGGCGAACACCATAAGCAGGCGGCGGAAGTTCTCCGATTCGGTGGGGGTGCCGCGCTGATAGAGTGCTGCGGCCTGGTTGAGGCCTTCCACCAGTCGGGCCACATCCTCGCCCCATTCTTTCGCTATCTCTTTTTCGGTGAGCAGTCCGCAGGGCACCATACGGTAGAGCAGCATAGCGGTGATGACACTGCGGTCGGGGCTGACGCGGTGGCAGAATTCAATGGCGCTGTCGAGTGAGCGGATAAGGCCGCTGATGCCGAAGCGGTCGCGGTCGAAAACGCCGCGCCGGCCACCTTCGGCCACGATTTCCCGGAGCCTGACATCGCGCCCGGGGTCGCGGATTTCTGCAGCGGAGGCAAGCAGCCGGCGGATGCGCGCCGGTATGCTGCGGCGCTCCTCCTCGGTCAGTAAGTTGGCCTCGCTGATAATCTCGGGTAGTTCTATGGGTCGGTGCTCTTGCATTGAATAGTGCGGTGTGTTATCTAATTATGAACGGATTCGGAAAATAAATGTTCGCACGATGGCGAAACCGGTGAGAGTGAGGATGGCGGTGAGTCCTGCGAGGCATGCAATTGTGCCCCAGGGTGCCCCGGGATGCAGACCCATGGCCTGGAGGTGCGGTTGAAGCATATATGTGGCCACGGCAATCAGGGCACAGGCCAGGAGGAGAGTGGCACTGTTGATGCGGGTAATCATCGAGGTATAGAACCGTATGAGCCGCGATGTGGGGAAGCCAAGGGCAATGAGGTCGGTGAGGGTGGTCTTGCTTTTCTGCAGGAGCAGGAAAGTGCTGAGAATGAGCAGCCCCGATGCCAGCAGGGCTATGAGCAGGCCTATTGCCATCACAGCGCCGAGGATGATGCGCAGGAAATAGTAGAGTCGAGATGTGGCTTCTCCTGAGGCTGATTCCTCAAAATCGTGGGAGGCGAGGTATTCGCCGATGGCAGGGTTGCCGGGGTCGTTCAGCCGCACTATCACGCGGTTGACGGGCGGATTGGATTCGTTGCCGAAGGAGGCGTTGGCCCAGTGGATGAAGGAATCGGGCACGGCGATGGTGTTGATGCGCGATGAGAATCCCACAATCTTGCCCGGCAGAGTGGTTGAGCGGCCGTTGCCGTAGAGGGTAACTTTCAGCGGGAGCATCCTGGCCATACTCTCATCTATGGTCGGCAGCCCGCGGGCGGGAGCGAAGCCGAGGTTGTAGAGCGCAAGGTAGTCGGCCGGCAGAATTATGCTTACAGAGGGGGATTCGGGATTGAAACCCCAGCCGTCGGGCAGGCGGTCGAGGTATGCGTCGGGCACACCTTCGCAGAATAGGGAGGTGGAGAATCCTCTGCCGCCGAAACTGATGCCCACCGACATATCAAACGATGTCGGGGAGAATGGCGCCGCGCTGTCGGCCCACGGTTGTTTGCCCAGGGCGTCGATGTCGTCGGGTGTGATTGGTGTAGGTGCGCCCAGGCCGAACAGCGATGTCTGCGTGGGGCGTGAAAGCACGATGTATCTCGATGCGTTTAACGGCCCGGAGTCGCGGCCGGAGTCGCGGCTGATGTCGGTGTAGAATTGCAGCCCCAGCCCGATTATGAGCAGCCCCACGAGGTAGGCCGTGCTGTAAGCTGCGGTCTGCCATATACTTATATTTGTGCGGAGAAGTTTGCTTAGCATAAAGGAGGGGTGGAGTTAGAGTTGGATTTTATCGCAACCGTCGAGGAGCAGGTGATTGCCTACGGATGTTATTATCACACCGGCGCCGTTGGCCGAGATTTCGGAGTCGATGAGGCTGGCCACGGTGCGGTTGGAGCGCTCGTCGAGGTGGCTTACCGGTTCGTCCAGAATCAGTAAATCGTAGGGCTGGCAGAGTGTGCGCACGATGGCCACTCGCTGCTGCTGACCTATCGAAAGTTTCCCGGCGGGGCGGTCTTTAAGTTCGTCCATTTCCAGTGCTTCAAGCATCTGAAGAATCTGGGCGTCGGTCTTATAGCCGGTGAGGCTGTTCTTGAGCCGGATGTTCTCCAATGCCGTGAGCGATGGAAACAGCTTGAGATCCTGCGGAAGGCAGGCGAATGTGTCGCGCCGGAGGGCGATGCGCTCCTCGGGCAAGAATGTGGCATAGTCGCGGCCGTCGAGAGCGATTCGACCGTTGTAGTCGGTTCGCAACCCGGAGATGAAGGCGCAGAGCGATGTCTTTCCCTTGCCCGACTCAGCCTGCACCAGATAACGTCCTCCACGGTCGAAGCGCAGCGATGTGAGCCACACTTCGGAGGAGGTGTGCCTTTCGCGCTCGTCGGCGAAAACCGCGGGGAGCAGGTCGGTGAGTGTGATGGTTGAGGCGGACATATTAGCTTGTAGTGCCGTGATGAAATATGGTGAATTATTCGTTAGCGAAAATGAGTAAGGGGAGAGCACCGTGCAGATATTCGATGCCGTCGAGGGTGGCCAGTACCGGCTGCTTGTTGCCGTATAGTGTAAGTTTGGCGGTGAGCAGCGTGGTGGTGAGTTTTACTTCGAGTGATGCTCCACAGGGAAGCCCGGCAGCCTTTTGCAACTCATTTCCGGCAGGGATGTCGATTACTCCGGCGATGCAAGCCCGGTGGAAGAGCGAACTGTAGTCGGAATTGTTGCCGAAGGTGAAGCCGCCGTTAAGTCCTTGTAGGAAGTACCCGTCGGTGTAGCCGTAGGTCAGCGTCTGGTCGTCGCGGGTGTATGTATAGCAGGTGGTCTCCGGGTCGAGAATGGCAAAGCCGTCGGTATAGTTCTGAAGACGCTTTATGGCTTGGTCGCCATCTTCAGCCGACATTGCAGTGACGCTGGCCAGATTCCATACAGAGGGGGAGAGGATGTTGTCGGTGTTCAAAGATCCGGCCGGACGACCGTAGAAGAGCGTGGTGCCCGTGCGCGACATTGCCACATCGCCGGGGAAATAATTGCTGATAAGGTCTTCAATCCCAAACAGTTTGGCGTCGCTCCCCTGCAAACCGGAGGCGATGACCACAGAGGCGCCCTGCGGCACAAACTTCAGCGCGTCGGGGTCAATCTGACCGGCGATACGACTGCCGATGGAGTCGGTTGTGCCGTCGGAATTCAGGATTTCCAGGCGGGTATTGAGCGCGTGCTCGGTGAAGCGAGCTGCTGCACGTATCCATTTCCCTTTCATCTTGCTGCCGTAAATCGCTGAGCCGGAGGCAACCACGCGCACGGCGTCGTCGCGCTCCAGAAAGTCGCGCAGGAAAGAGGTCTTGGCTATGTTGTCGTTGCTTTTCCCCTGGCCGGCGGGCTTGATGGTCTCGGCGTCGGGGGCAATGATGCACAGACTGTTGCCTATGGCCACCAGTCTGTGTCCGATGGTGTAAGTCTTGTAGTCGCTGAAATCTTCTGCAGGGTCACGGAAGCCGGAAAGCTTGTCGGTGAGAGTCTCTTCGTCGGTGACTTTCAGAATCAGAGCGCTGTATCTTTTTGTGTTGGTGTAGAGCACGGCGCACTCCGGGTCGACGGCTCCCGTGGGGAGCACGGCCGCGATGGCGCGCATCATCGGCGCAGGCATAATTGTGGCTATGGCGTTTTCCGCGGCGGGAGTCATATTGCCTGTTGCATCGTTGATGCGGTCGCCATAGGCTTCCGCAATATCATTGAGGTTGATTGCCACCACGCGTGTTACCCCGTCGGGGATGGCGTCGATGGGTGAATCGATGGTTGTGTGTCCGCAGGACGCAAGAAGCAGCAGCGCCATCAGTGATATGACAAACCTGCATCTCATAATACTTAACTGTTACTTTGGCTTTGCCAATAGATTATATATAATATATGTGTTAACGTTTGTCGTATGGTCGCGTAAATTTTACCGACTTGAGGCAAAGTTTTTGCAAAGATACGCCCTTTTCAGAATATTTGTTGTATTTTTGTGAGTAAATAATCACCGAAAAAGAAAATTTCTTATGAAGCGAATACCTCTTTTGATTATATCGTTGGCATTTCTGCTGGGCTGCGGTTATGCCGATGCCGAAAAACTTGTGATTTTGCAGACCAACGATACTCACAGCCAGCTCGACCCTACCGACAAGGGCTTTGGCGGAGTGCAGCGCCGTAAGGTGTTTATCGACAGCGTCAGGGCTGCCGAGCCGAATGTGCTGCTCGTTGATGCGGGCGATGCCGTGCAGGGCACACTTTTCTTCACACTCTATGGCGGCCAGGTGGAAATGAAGGTAATGAATCAGCTTGGTTACGACCTGGCGGTGCTGGGCAATCATGATTTCGACAATGGCGTGGACTCGCTTCGTCGAAATGTGGCTTTGAGCAATGCTCAGTGGCTCGCGTCGAATTATAAATTCGCCGACGATTCGCTTGCCCGGTTGTTTCAGCCCTATAAGATTTATGATTACAACGGCAAAAAGGTGGGTTTCATTGGCATGAACCTCAATCCCAAAGGGATGATTGCCGAAGGGAACGCCGATGGAGTGAAATATCTCGACGCTATTGACGCTGCCAACGCTACCGCCTGGTGGCTGAAAACCAGAAAGGATGTCGACTTGGTTGTGGCTCTGTCGCATCTTGGCTATGAGGATGTGCCCTCGCCCAGCGACCGCGACATAGTGTCTCACTCGAAGAATATCGACATTGTGCTTGGCGGCCATTCTCACTCGCTGATTCAGCCCGGGTCGGGGCGCGAATGGGTGCGCAACGCCAAGGGTGTGCCTGTGCTCGTTGCGCAGAACGGGAAATCGGGCGAATACATCACCGAAGTTACGGTGGATCTCGATAGTATCGGTCTGAAACTTCCGTCATCGCGTCAGGTGCGTCTCGGCAAGGATTACGATCGTGCCTTTGACCAGCAGCTTGAGGCGGTCATTCAGCCTTATCGCAAAGGTGTGGACCAACTGATGAACAAGGTTATCGGTAAAACCGCACGCGCTCTCCCCAACAACGAGCCGGGTCTGCTGAATTTCGTTAGCGACTTTGTGGCTCAGCGTGGCAGCGAACTCGCAGGTAAACCTGTCGATGCCGCATTGCTCAATGTCGGCAGTCTGCGTCGCGGTCTGCCCAAGGGAAAGATTACTCAGGGGCAGATAATATCGATGCAACCCTTTAATAATAAGGTGGTGGTTCTCAATCTTAAAGGTGTCGACCTGATTAATGCAATGGAGATATATGCCGCTCGTGGCGGCGATGGCGTCAGCTCGGCGCTCGATGTGCTGTTCGACCCCAAGTCGGGCAACACGGTTAAGATTACTCTTGATGGCAAACCCATCGATCCCGACCGCACCTATCGCATCGCCACAATCGACTATCTTGCCAATGGCGGCGACTATATGACGCCCTTGACCAACGGCAAAGTCATCGCCCGCTCCTCCAATATCGTCTACGACGACCTTATCTCCTACATCCGCACTTTCCGCAAGCCCATCAACCCCTCCAATAAGGCTCGCGTCCGCCCGCTTTAGCTCCGGCCCCTGCCAGCTGCGCTCTGCCTCTCGCCCTGCCCCCGCCTGCTGCGCCCTGCCTTCCGGGCTGCCTCCACCCGCCTTCTGCGCTCGCTTTT
>SFFL01000029.1 GCA_004557825.1 Bacteroidales bacterium
ATCCGCTAATTCCTTACAATCCAATTCTGATTCACAATCCAATTGATATTCCGGATTCCGGAATCCTCTATCCGGAATCCTCTACAACAAAAAAACACCCCCGCGGGGGTGTTTTTTTGTGCCCATATAATATGTGCCGGCCCCCCCCACACATTGTGCGCATAGGGCAGTGTCATCGAAATGGGGCGCTATCGAGGAAGATACGCGATATATCGCGCCCCTATTGCCGCGGGCGGGTAATGGTGAGCTTTGCGGGAAAGCGTGGGGATGCGGGACGGCTGTGGGGCGAGTGGCGGAAGTAGAGGGAATTGCCGCGGGGGTGGTTACTGGCGGAAGTAGAGGGGGGAGTGGCGGAGGGAGTGGCGGCTGAGGGTGGTGGGGTCGAGGCGTCGCACGGCCACCAGGCCGGGGTTCTCGTAGTCGGGGGATTCGGGGCGGAGCGAGGATACGCGTACGCGGCCGGAACAGTGGATGTAATAGCCGTCGCCGATGTAGATGGCTACGTGGTTGATGCGTCCGGTTTTGCGGTTGCCGAAGAACAGGAGGTCGCCGGGCATTAGGCCGCTCTTTTGCGAGGAGGCATCGGCCTGCGAAGATGAGGCATCTGCCTGCGAGGATGAGGCATCCGCCTGCGAAGATGCGTCGGTGAGATTGCCGGGGGCGATTTTTTTGCCGATGGCGGCTTGCTGGGAGGCGTCGCGCTGCAGCATTATTCCCTGACGGTAGGCGCAGAGCTGCACCAGCCCCGAGCAGTCCATCCCCTTGTCGGAGGTGCCACCCCAGATGTATGGAGCGCCCAAAAGTGCGGCGGCGTCGTGAATAAGTCGTTGGGCGCTCCAGGGTTGGGCGGCCCATTGCTCCAGCGGCATCACGTCGTTGCGGTCTACGAAGCCGGTTCGGCCATCGGGCAGCAGCACGTTCACACGGCCTTTGGCCGGGATGCTGTCGGCTGCCTGCAGGATGCACCCGCTCACGAGGTCGCTGACCCGTGCGGAGGGGAGCATCGGCAGCGTGTCGACGGGCACCACTTCGGCGCCGCCGAGAGCTGTGACGATTACGCGCTTGGAGGCGCGCCAGTCGGCCATATCCTCCTTGGAGAGGATGGCGAGGGTGTTGCGGGGCACGTAGCCGGTGTAGCCTTCGGGCGACTCGGCGCTGACCCAACTGCCCTGCTGCGCGAGCACTTTGAGCGGAGTGCCCATCACCACCTGCGAGACCTGTTCGGAGCTGTGCGCCGGTTTGGCGCGCATAGAGGTCACCGCCACGCGGGGGAGCGCCCATTCAGCGGCAGAAAGGGGGAGAAAGGCGAGGAGCAGAAGCAGAGCAATTGAGCGAAACATTGTGGAGGGAATTTTTATGGAGCCTGGGGAGGTGCCTGCGGGGCGCTGTTGGAGCCTGCGGAGGGGGCCTGCGGAGGTGCCTGCGAGGCTCGGCGGCGTCAGGCGTGGAGAGAGGCGATTACGGCCTTGATGTCGGAGGCGAGGGCTTCGGCTTCCTGCATAGTGTGCGCTTCGGCGTAGATTCGGATAATTGGCTCGGTGTTGCTCTTGCGCAGGTGAACCCAGGAGTCGGCGAAGTCGATTTTCACGCCGTCGATGTCGGTGATTTTCTCCGATTTGTAGCGCTCCTTCATAGCCGCGAGGATGGCGTCGACATCAATTTCGGGGGTGAGCTGCACCTTATTCTTGGCGATGGCGTACTGCGGATATCCGGCTTTAAGCTCCGACACCTTCTTGCCGCTCTTGGCAAGCAGGGTGAGGAAGAGCGCCACGCCTACGAGGGCGTCGCGGCCATAGTGGGCAGCGGGGTAGATTACGCCGCCGTTGCCTTCGCCGCCGATTACGGCGCCTGTTTCCTTCATCTTCGTCACCACGTTCACTTCACCAACGGCAGCGGCGCTGTAGGAGCAGCCGTGGGCCTGGGTGACATCGCGCAGGGCGCGCGACGAACTGAGATTGCTCACCGTAGAGCCGGGGGTGTGGCTGAGCACATAGTCGGCCACGGCTACGAGGGTGTATTCCTCCACAAACATTTCGCCGTTCTCCATCACGATGGCCAGACGGTCAACGTCGGGGTCGACCACAAAGCCCACATCGGCGCGACCCTCCTTCATCAGGTCGGCAATCTGGGTGAGGTTTTCGGGAATCGGTTCGGGAGTGTGGGCAAATTTGCCGGTGGCCTCGCAGTTGAGCTCGATGATGTTCTTCACGCCCAGAGCCTTGAGCAGCTGTGGGATAACCACGCCGCCGACCGAGTTGACGGCGTCGATGGCTACGGTGAAGTTGGCCTTTGCAATGGCGTCGGTGTCGACCAGGTCGAGGTCGAGCACCTGACGGATATGACGGATGTTCCAGGTGTTGTCGGTGAGTTCGTGGCCGAGGGAGTGAACGTCGACAAACTCAAAATCGTCGGCGGCAGCGATGCGGAGCACCTCCTTGCCTTCGGCGTCGTTGAGAAATTCACCCTTCTCGTTGAGGAGCTTCAGGGCATTCCACTGCACGGGGTTGTGGCTGGCGGTGAGGATAATGCCGCCGCAAGCCCCTTCGCCTACCACGGCAATCTCGGTGGTGGGGGTTGAGGCCATACCAATGTTCACCACGTCGAAGCCCATAGCGCAGAGGGTGGAGACGACCAGACGCTCCACCATCTTGCCCGACAGACGGGCGTCGCGGCCAACCACGATGAGGTTGGAGGTGCGGGTGGTGGTTTTGCGGATGAGTGTGGCGTAAGCGGCAGTGAACTTCACTACGTCGACGGGGCTGAGCCCTTCGCCCGGCTTTCCGCCGATGGTGCCGCGGATGCCGGAAATAGATTTTATGAGTGACATCTTTTGTTAAGTTTTCTGATTATATAATGAAAGGCCCCGGGGCGTCAGTCGCTGACGGAGGGGAGATATGTAATGTCGTAGAGATAGGGGATTACCTGCGAAATCTCGCTGGTAAGGCCATACTGCGATTTTACCACGAGGTTGACGCGGCCGTAATATCCCACATATTTCAGAGGCATCTGTATGCCGGTGCCCCACTGAGTGGAGGAGGAGAGGGAGGTGTTATTGTAGCGGAACGAAGAGTTGCCCATATCGAGGTCGTCGGCGTTGCCCTGCCCGGCGGGCATAGTGCCTGTGGCGGCATATTCCGAAAGACTGTAGCGGGTGAAGCGGAAGTAAACCTGTGCATCGTTGGGGATGTCGGGAGCCTGGCCGCGCTCAATAATCTGCATAAACACATTGCCATCCTCGTCGAGGCGGTAATAGGGTGCATCCTCGCCTGCAAGGAGATTGCCGTCGGCGGGGAGGTCGAGAATCACATTCTGGTTGGAGAGGAAAACGTTGATGGCCTTTGTCTCGTCGGTGAGCAGTTCGGCGTAGCTCTTGCTGTCGTTGCAGCCGGTGAGCGCGGCGGCCGCTGCTGCGAAAAAGGCGAAGAAAAATAAATGTTTGATTTTCATTATCTTGGGTGAGATTGGGCGAATTGGGCTAATTGGTCTAATAAGTCTAATTGGTCTAATTGGTCTAATTGGGTTAATTGGGCTGCTGGGGGAGGTAGCGGTCGTAGAGGGGCATAGCTTCCTCCACACGCGCTACGGCCTCGGTGAGGGTGCCGTGAAATTCGCCGCCGGCAGCATTGAGGTGGCCGCCTCCGTTGAAAAGGTCGGTGCAGAGCTTGTTGACGGGGAAATCCCCCTTGCTGCGCGCCGAAATCTTGATGTAGTCGGCCTCCTCGCGCAGGAAAAGCGAGTAAACGATGTCTGGGCAGGTGAGAGGCCGGTTTACCAGGTCCTCGGTGTCGCCCTTCTGATAGTGATAGCTGTTAAGTTCGTCGCGGGTGAGAGTGATTATGGACGCACGGTGCTCGGGATAGTCGGCCAGGCGCTCGGCCAGGGCAAATCCGTTGAGCCGCAGACGGTTGATTGAGTTGTTGAAGTAAACCTTCTTGTAGATGGCGTCCTTGTCGATGCCCTTTTCAAGCAGACGGGCCACGATGCGGTAAAGCTCCGGATCGTTGGAGCTGTAGGAGAAATTGCCCGTGTCGGTCATCATGCCGGTGTAGATGCACTCGGCCGCTTCGCGGTCGATGAACCGGCCCATACTTATGGAGGTGAGCACCAGATAGATGAGCGCCGAGGTCGAGGAAACCTCCGGATGAGAGAGAGTGATGTCGGGGAAACTGTCGGGGTAGAGATGATGGTCAATCATCACCTTTTTCGCCTTGGATGCGAGCAGTGCGGGCGCCACGAGGTCGACACGCTTGGGGTCGTTGTAGTCGAGGCAGAAAATCAGCTCCGTGTCGGTGATAATCTTCTTGGCGAATGCCTCGAAGCGCGAGAACACCACGATGTCGTCGGCTCCGGGGAGGAAGCTGAGCGATTTCGGGGGAGTGTCGGGGGTGATTACCTTCACCTCCTTTCCGGCATTGCGGAGCACCCGGCAGAGAGCCAGCGACGAACCGATGGCGTCGCCGTCGGGGGATATATGGCAGGTGATGACGCAGCGGCGCGTGCGGTTGAGCAGCGTGTGCAGGGCGTCAAGACTGTTTTTGTCGAATGGTGTCACTATTAGAAAACTGTTGAGAGTGCAAAGGTAGCGAATTATTGCGGAATTACAGAGGCGGCAAGCGCAAAAAAAACTGAAAAATGGCAGGTAATGCCGCGAAAAATCGCTACCTTTGCACTCACATTCCAATCATTTGCAATGATAGCAGTAAACAATTTAGGTATTCAATTCGGTAAAAGAGTTTTGTTTCAGGACGTAAACCTGAAATTCACGCCGGGCAACTGCTACGGCATAATCGGTGCCAACGGTGCCGGCAAGTCCACGCTGATGAGGATTCTTTCGGACCAGCTGTCGCCTACCCACGGCACAGTGACGATGGGCCCGGGCGAGCGTATGAGCGTGCTTGAGCAGGATCACTTCAAATTCGACGACTGCACCGTGCTCGACACCGTGCTCCAGGGCCACACCGTGCTCTGGGATATAATGAAAGAGAAAAACGAGCTGTATGCCAAGCCCGATTTCTCCGACGCCGACGGCATCCGCGCCTCGGAGCTGGAGGAGAAATTCGCCGAGCTGGAAGGGTGGAACGCCGAGAGCGACGCCGCAGCTCTGCTGAGCGGTCTGGGCATCAAGGAGGACCGCCACTATATGCTTATGCGCGACCTTTCCGGTAACGAGAAGGTGCGCGTGCTTCTGGCAAAGGCTCTGTTCGGCAACCCCGACAACCTGCTGCTCGACGAGCCCACCAACGACCTTGACCTCGACACCGTGGCTTGGCTCGAAGATTACCTCTCGAAATTTGAGAACACAGTGCTTGTGGTAAGTCACGACCGACACTTCCTTGACTCGGTCTGTACCCACACACTCGATATCGACTATAACAAGCTTACCCTTTTCGCCGGCAACTATTCCTTCTGGTACGAATCGTCGCAGCTGGCTCTGCGGCAGCAACAGCAGCAGAACAAGAAGGCCGAGGAGAAGCGTAAGGAACTGCTGGAATTTATCCAGCGATTCTCGGCCAATGTGGCTAAGTCGAAGCAAACAACTTCGCGTAAAAAGATGCTCGAAAAGCTTAACATCGAGGAGATTCAGCCCTCGTCGCGACGCTATCCGGGCATTATCTTTACCCCCGAGCGCGAGGTGGGCAACAAAATCCTGGAGGTACACGGTCTGAGCGCCAGCGTCGACGGCGAGGTGCTCTTCAAGGATGTGAATTTCCAAATCGAGAAGGGCGACAAGGTGGCTTTCCTGAGCCACGACCCCCGCGCTATGACGGCTCTCTTCGAGATTGTGATGGGCAACCGTCAGCCCGACGAGGGTACCTTCGACTGGGGTCAGACCATCACGTCGGCCTATCTGCCGCTCGACAATTCAGCGTTCTTCAACACAGATATGAACCTGGTTGACTGGCTCTGCCAGTTCTCGGATGACTCCTCGGAAATCTACCTCAAGGGCTTCCTGGGTAAGATGCTGTTCTCGGGCGAGGAGGTGCTGAAAAAAGCCTCGGTGCTCTCCGGCGGCGAGAAAATGCGCTGTATGATTTCGCGTATGATGATGCGCAACGCCAACACCCTGGTGCTCGATTCGCCTACCAACCACCTCGACCTGGAGTCGATTCAGGCATTCAACAACACGCTGCAGTCGTTTAAGGGCATCATCCTGATGTCGAGTCACGACCACGAGTTTATCCAGACCGTGTGCAACCGCATAATCGAACTTACCCCCAACGGCATCATCGACAAGATGATGGAATACGACGACTATATCACCGACGAAAGGGTAGCCGCCGCCCGCGAGCGCCTCTATCAGAAGGCATAATAGACGCAGTAGGTATAATTCCGCAAACACCGTGATATCCCGGTAAACAGAAATCTGACTATCTCATAAAACCTGAAACAATGGTAAAACATATAGTGATGTTCAAACTCAAAGGCTCCGGTGAGGAGCGCCGCCGCGTGGCTTCGGCTTTCCGCGACGCGCTGCTGCAGCTGCCGGGGCAGATTCCGGTGCTCCGCTCCATTGAGGTAGGGCTTAACGACAATCCCGCCGAGAGCTGGGATGTGGTGCTCACTGCCGTGGTCGACAAGATGACCGACGTGGAGGTGTATGCCAAGCACCCGGCGCACGTGGCCGCCGCATCGCTGCTGGGCGCCAACAAGGAGCTGCGCGCCTGCGTGGACTATGAGTGCTGAGCACCCCGGCCTGTATGTCCAGAATGGGGGCAGATTCAATGATAAATAACCTATAATATATATTCAAAATGGTTCAATTCTTCAAGAAGGGCACATCTGCCTTCTTTGCCGTAGAGACCGATCACAAGCTCTCGCCGGCCGAATTAGAGAAACTTTCGTGGGCATTTTCAGGCGCCCGGCCTCTGTCGGCCACTTCGGTGAAGGGACGGTTCGTAGGGCCGCGCCGCGAGATGATTACCCCCTGGAGCACAAATGCCGTGGAAATCGCCCAGAATATGGGTCTGACCGGCATCACACGCATCGAACAGTTCACACGCGTGCCGCAGGGCGAGGAGCCGGTGTTCGACCGTATGCTTTTCCGCCTCTACGAAGGCATCAACTCGCGGGTGTTCAAAACCGACCGCAAGCCCGCCCCGATTGTACGAATCAAGAACATTCACGAATACAACCTCTCGGAAGGTCTGGCGCTCAGCCCCCAGGAGGAAGAGTACCTGGAGTCGCTGGCCAAGAAGCTGGGCCGACCCCTTACCGACTCGGAGGTGTTCGGCTTCTCGCAGGTCAATTCCGAGCACTGCCGCCACAAAATCTTCAACGGCACATTCATTATCGACGGCAAGGAGCAGCCCCTGTCGCTGTTCAAGCTCATCAAGAAAACCTCGCAGGAGAATCCCAACGATATTGTTTCGGCATATAAGGACAATGTGGCCTTCCTCAACGGTGTGAAGGCGCAGCAGTTCTATCCCGTGAATCCCGACCGCCCCGACTATTTCGAGGTGAAGGATGTCGACACGGTGATTTCGCTCAAGGCCGAGACACACAATTTCCCCACCACCGTGGAGCCGTTCAACGGCGCAGCCACCGGCACCGGCGGCGAAATCCGCGACCGTCTGGGCGGCGGCAAAGCATCGCTCCCCATCGCCGGTACGGCTGTGTATATGACCTCATATCCGCGCCTTAGCCCCGAGCATCGCTGGGAACTGATGATGAATCCGCGCGTGTGGCTCTATCAGACTCCGGCCGAAATCCTCATCAAGGCCTCCAACGGTGCCAGCGACTTCGGCAACAAGTTCGGCCAGCCGCTCATCTGCGGTTCGCTGCTCACCTTCGAGCACGAGGAAAACAACCGCAAGTATGGCTACGACAAGGTGATAATGCTTGCCGGCGGTGTAGGCTTCGCAGCCAAAAAAGATGCCATCAAGGGCACACCCGACCCCGGCCAAAAGGTGGTGGTGATGGGTGGCGACAACTACCGCATCGGTATGGGCGGTGGCGCCGTCAGCTCGGTTGAGACCGGTCAGTACGACAACTCCATCGAGCTTAACGCTGTGCAGCGCGCCAATCCCGAGATGCAGAAGCGTGTGGCCAATGTGATCCGCGCACTTGCCGAAAGCGACTCCAACCCCGTTGTTTCGATTCACGACCACGGCGCCGGCGGCCACCTCAACGCCCTCTCGGAACTTGTTGAGGAAACCGGCGGCCACATTGATATGGAAGCCCTCCCCGTAGGCGACAAGACCCTATCTGCCAAGGAAATCGTGGGTAACGAGAGCCAGGAGCGTATGGGTATGGTTATCAGCGCCGAGGATATTCCTTATGTGGAGCGTGTGGCTCAGCGCGAACGCGCCCCGATGTATGTCGTAGGCGAGACTACCGGCGATCATCGCTTCGTGTTCAGCGACAGCAAGGGCACAAAGCCCATCGACCTGGAAATGGCCGATATGTTCGGCAATTCCCCCAAGACGGTGATGAACGACACCACCGTGGAGCTGCAGTATGAGAATGCCCACTACGATGTGGCCAACCTCCAGCAGTATGTCGAGGATGTGCTTTCGCTCGAAGCTGTGGCCTGCAAGGACTGGCTCACCAACAAGGTTGACCGTTCGGTTACAGGCAAGGTGGCCCGTCAGCAGTGCCAGGGTGAAATCCAGCTCCCGCTGAGCGACTGCGGTGTTGTGGCCCTTGACTACACCGGCCGCCACGGCATTGCCACTTCGATAGGTCACGCCCCTCAGGTAGCCCTGGCCGATTCCGCCAAGGGTTCGGTGATGGCTGTGGCTGAGGCGCTTACCAATATCGTTGGCGCATCGCTGCACAAAGGGCTGAAGAGCGTGTCGCTCTCGGCCAACTGGATGTGGCCCTGCAAGAATCCCGGCGAGGATGCCGCTCTCTACAAGGCTGTGAAAGCTTGCTCGGATTTCGCCTGCGCTCTGGGTATCAACATCCCCACCGGCAAGGACTCCCTGTCGATGACGCAGAAATATGGCGCCGACAAGGTGTATGCTCCCGGCACCGTGATTATCTCGGCCGGCGGCCTTACCGACGATGTGCGCCGCACCGTGTCGCCCGTACTGAAAAACCGCAAGAACACATTATTATATTATATAGATTTCTCATCCGACGTGCTTCGCCTGGGTGGTTCGGCGCTGGCTCAGAGCCTCAATCGTGTTGGCTCCGACGCCCCCACCGTGGCCGATACAGCCATGTTTGCTGCCGCATTCAATGCCGTGCAGAAGCTTGTGAAGGGTCGTAAGCTGCTGGCTATGCACGATGTATCGGCCGGCGGCCTTGTCACCGCAATGCTGGAGATGCTCTTCGCCAACACCACCGGAGGTCTGGAATTCACCACCGAAGGCTTCGTGAAGAATGGCGAGAAAGACCTCATAAAGATTCTGTTTGCCGAAAACCCCGCCCTGCTGATCCAGTTTGAGGAGAACAAGAAAGAATCGGTGGAGAAAATCCTCTCCGACGCCGGAGTAAAGCATTTCCTCATCGGCAAACCCGCCGGAGAGCGCGTGCTGCTGATTGAACACAACGGTGAGGAGCGCCTGCTTGGCGTGGACCATCTGCGCGACCGCTGGTTTGAGCCTTCCTATCTGCTCGACCGCCTGCAGAGCGGCGCCGAGTGCGCTGCACTCCGTTTCGAGAACTACAAGAAACAGCCCCTGCGCTATCAGATACCTGCAAAGTTCGACGGTTCGCTCGCCTCGCGCGGCCTGAGCTTCGACCGTAAGGGCAAGTCGGGCGTCCGCGCCGCCATCATCCGCGAAAAGGGTGTGAACGGCGACCGCGAAATGGCCTACTCGCTCTATCTGGCCGGTTTCGACGTGAAGGATGTGCATATGACCGACCTGATGAGCGGCCGCGAAACACTCGACGACGTGAATATGATTGTGTTCTGCGGCGGCTTCTCCAACTCCGACGTGCTCGGTTCGGCCAAGGGCTGGGCTTCGGGCTTCCGCTGGAACGCCACTGCCAAGGCTGCCCTGGAGCGCTTCTACAAGCGCGAAGACACCCTCTCGCTCGGTATCTGCAACGGTTGCCAGCTGATGGTTGAGCTTGGTCTGATTCCCACCGCGGGCAAGAACAAGCCCACGATGGAGCACAATGTCAGCCACAAGTTTGAGTCGCAGTTCCTCGGCCTCACCATTCCGCATAACAATTCCGTGATGCTCGGTTCGCTGGCCGGTATGAAGCTCGGCATCTGGGTGGCTCACGGCGAGGGTCGCTTCAACCTGCCCGGTTCGCTGGCCGACTACAATATCGCCGCCAAATACAACTACGCCGCTTATCCTGCCAACCCTAACGGGAGCCGCGGCGCCGTGGCCGCCATCTGTTCGCCCGACGGACGTCATCTGGCAATGATGCCCCACCTGGAGCGCGCCATATTCCCCTGGCAGTGCGGATATTATCCCTACAACCGCCGCAACAACGAGGTGACTCCCTGGCTCGACGCTTTCGTCAATGCCCGCCGCTGGGTAGAAGCCCGCACCAAGGCCTGAATCAGCCGCACCGCCGGCCGAAACAGCCCGCAAAGAGCGCTGACGCATTTGTTAAAAAATGCGTATTAAGCTTACTCTTTGTAATATAATAGCTATCTTTGCATTCGATTAAATCAATAAATTAAAGATATTCATGAGTCTTAACATCATTGTTCTTGCCAAGCAGGTGCCCGACACCCGCAACGTGGGAAAAGATGCCATGAAAGAGGACGGTACCATTAACCGCGCCGCCCTGCCCGCAATCTTCAACCCTGAGGACCTCAACGCCCTGGAGCAGGCTCTCCGCCTAAAGGACGCAAATCCCGGTTCTACCATCACAATGCTTACAATGGGCCTTCCCCGCGCTGCCGAAGTAGTGCGTGAAGGCATTTTCCGCGGTGCCGACGGTGGCATCGTTCTCACCGACCGCGTTCTCGGCGGCGCCGACACCCTTGCCACTTCCTATTCGCTGGCTCAGGCCGTGAAGAAGTTCGGCAACTACGACGTAGTGCTCTGCGGCCGTCAGGCTATCGACGGCGACACCGCGCAGGTGGGCCCGCAGATTGCCGAAAAGCTCGGTATTCCGCAGGTAACTTACGCCGAGGAAATCGTTGACCTCAGCAATGGTCACGTCACCGTGAAGCGCCGCCTCGAAAACGGCGTGGAGACCGTGAAGGCTCCGCTTCCCTGCGTGATTACCGTCAACGGTTCGGCTCCCGAGTGCCGCCCGCGCAACGCCAAGCGTGTGATGCAGTACAAGTATGCCGTCTCCACTTCCGAGAAGGCCAAACTCCCCGAGGAGAAGCAGGCTCTGGTGGACAAGCGCCCCGGCCTCAACATCGACGAATGGAGCGCTGCCTATGTGGAAGCCGACCCCGCACAGATCGGTATGCCCGGCTCTCCCACAAAGGTGAAAGCCATCGAAAATGTGGTGTTTACAGCCAAGGAATGCCTCACGCTGGGCAACGACGATGCGCAGCTCGAATCGCTCATCAAAGACCTCATCGCCAATCATACAATCGGCTAACCGCCCTTTAATCCTTTTCAACGTATGCAAGATAACAACAATCTCGTAGTTTACTGCGAATACGACGAAGGCAAGGTAGCCGACGTCAGCCTCGAACTCCTTACCAAAGGCCGTCAGCTCGCCACCGAGCTGGGCGTACAGCTTGAGGCAGTGGTTGCCGGCGACAAACTCGACGGCATCGAGAAGCAGCTCTTCCCCTATGGCGCCGATGTGGTGTACAAAGTTGAGGACAAGCGCCTCTTCCCCTACACCTCCAATCCCCACGCCGCGCTGCTGATTAATCTTTTCCGCGAAATCAAGCCGCAGATTTGCCTTATGGGCGCCACCTGCATCGGCCGCGACCTCGGCCCCAGGGTAAGCTCCTGCCTCCACAGCGGCCTCACCGCCGACTGCACCTCGCTGGTAATCGGCGACCACACCGACCCCAAGACCGGCAAGGAATACAAGAATCTGCTCTATCAGATCCGCCCCGCATTCGGCGGCAACATCGTGGCCACCATCGTCAATCCCGAGTGCCGCCCGCAGATGGCCACCGTGCGCGAAGGTGTGATGAAGAAAGAGGTGTTCGACCCCAACCACAAGGGTGAGGTCATCAACCTCGATCCGTCAAAATATATCGCCGACACCGACTACGTGGTGGAAATCATCGACCGCCACATCGAGAAGTCGAAAATCAATATCAAGAACGCCCCCATCATCGTGGCAGGCGGCTACGGCGTAGGTTCGAAGGAAGGCTTCGACCTGCTTCATCAGCTGGCCGACGTACTCGGAGCCGAGGTGGGTGCCACCCGTGCCGCCGTCGATGCCGGTTACACCGAGCACGCACGTCAGGTGGGCCAGACCGGTGTCACTGTCCGCCCCAAGCTCTACATCGCCTGTGGTATCTCCGGCCAGATTCAGCACATCGCCGGTATGCAGGACAGCTCGATCATCATCTCGATCAACACCGACCCCAACGCACCTATCAACACTATCGCCGACTATGTAATCACAGGCGACTATGCTGAAATCGTGCCCAAACTTATTAAATATTACAAGAAAAACTCAAAGTAAGGCGCCGGCTTCCTGCACCTTATGATAAATTAGCCTACCCATGCCTAATTTCTATAACGACAACAAGGCCCTGAAGCTCCATCTTCAGCACCCCTTGATGAAGAAAATCGTAAGCTTGAAAGAGCGCGACTTCGCCGACGCTGACAAGTATGATTACGCTCCCGTCGATTTTGCCGACGCTATGGACAACTACGAACGTGTTCTGGAGATTGTGGGCGACCTCTGCGCCAACATCATCGCCGATAACGCCGAAGGTGTCGACCACGACGGTCCCTCGCTGGCCAATGGCCGCGTAACCTACGCCGAAGGCACACAGCGCAACCTCGACGCCTGCCGCAAGGCCGGCCTGATGGGTATGTCGATGCCCCGCCGTTTTGGTGGTCTCAACTTCCCCATCACTCCCTATATTATGGCTGCCGACATCGTCAGCCGCGCCGACACCGGTTTTGAAAACCTCTGGGGTCTGCAGGACTGCGCCGAGACTCTGTATGAGTTCGGCACCGAAGACCAGCGCGAGCGCTTCATCCCCCGCGTTTGCCAGGGCGAGACAATGTCGATGGACCTCACCGAGCCTGATGCCGGCTCCGACCTCCAGTCGGTAATGCTCAAAGCTACCGAGCAGCCCGACGGCACCTGGGTGCTCAACGGCGTTAAACGCTTCATTACCAACGGCGACAGCGATATCCACCTGGTGCTCGCCCGCTCCGAGGATGGCACCAAAGATGGCCGCGGCCTGTCGATGTTTATCTACGACAAGCGTCAGGGCGGTGTGAATGTGCGCCGCATCGAAAACAAGATGGGCATCAAGGGATCGCCCACCTGCGAGCTTGTTTACAAGAACGCCAAGGCCGAGCTGTGCGGTTCGCGCCGTCTGGGTCTTATCAAATATGTGATGGCGCTGATGAACGGTGCCCGCCTCGGCATCGCCGCTCAGAGCGTAGGTGTAAGCGAACTCGCTTACCGCGAGGCTGATGCATACGCTCACGACCGCAAGCAGTTCGGCAAGGCCATCGTAGAATTCCCCGCTGTGCGTGAAATCCTCTCCAATATGAAGGCCAAGCTCGACGCTTCGCGCTGTCTGCTCTATGAGACCTCGCGCTACGTGGATATGTACAAGGCTTACGAGGACATCGCCCGCGACCGCTCGCTCACTCCCGACGAGCGCAAGGAGATGAAGCTCTACAACAAGTATGCCGACGCCTGCACCCCGCTGGCTAAGGGCCTCTCTTCGGAATATTGCAACCAGAACGCCTACGACTGCATCCAGATTCACGGCGGTTCGGGCTTTATGAAGGATTACGCTTGCGAGCGCATCTATCGCGACGCCCGTATCACTTCGATTTACGAAGGCACCACCCAGCTGCAGGTTGTGGCTGCAATCCGCCACGTGATGACCGGCACCTATCTGGAGCTGATAGAGAACTACCGCAAGGAGGAAATCGCCGCCGAGCTGCGGCCGCAGAAGGCTCTGCTTGAGGAGATGACCGCCAAGTATGCCGAGGCAGTGGCCAAGGTGAAGGAAATCAACGAGCCTGAATACACCGACTTTATGGCACGTCACCTTGTGGAGATGGCCGGCGACTGTGTGATGGGCTGGCTGATGATCACCGATGCTTCGCGCAGCCTCGCTGCCGAGGATGCCGATGTGGCTGCCGCCGCTGCCGAGCTTGCCCGCAGCGCCAAGGTTTACGTAAACCTCGGTATGGCCAACGTAGCCCGCAACGCTGCCTTTGTAGCCGGTGTGGCTCCCGCCGAGCTGGCTGCCTACAAGGCATAAGAGTATAATACGCCATAACTCTTAAAGGGAGTTATGTAAAGCGAAAACGTAATAACCTGTAGGGACGCACCCCAGGTGCGTCCGCTTAAACGATTGATTTTCAAGATCTGTTTAACGGACGCATCTGGGGTGCGTCCCTGCAAGTTGGGTTATTTCTTGCGTATTTGATACGTTCTTTTTTCATTTAAACATTTATGACGGAAGAAAAGAAATCGGCATCGCCAAAAAGCGCCGAAAAAAGCAGCACCCGCAAAAGGACAACTGGAAGCAGAAGTGCGGCCGGGAGCAGAGCAAACGGGAGCCGAGTGGCCGGGCGCAGGCGGGCGGCTCGAAAGCGGGTGCCCCGTAAAGGGGCATTGCGCAGGTGGATTCTTTGGATTGTGATATTGCTGGTGTGCGGTGCGGCTGCAGCGTTGTGGCATTTCGGACCGGTGCTGGGCGGCTATAAGGGGGAGAAGAGTGCCTGGGTGTATGTGTCGCAGGGTGCCACTCAGAAGCAGATTGCCGACTCGCTCCGGGCTTCGCTCGGCGATGAATTCGGCTCCGAGGTGGCCAAATGTCTGCAAGGCTCCGTTGCGAAAAGCCGTGGCGCCTATCAGGTGAAGCCGGGCGAACGCGCCTTTAAGGTGGCGCGCCGGATTTTGCAGGGGCGCCAGACGCCGATTCGCCTCACATTCAATAATATCCGCACCGTCGACGATCTGGATGCGCGTCTGTCGGGCGTGATGGGATGGAAAGAAGGGGAGTTCGGCAAGGCGTTCGCCGCGATGGCCGATGCGCTGCAAGTAGCGCCGCAGATGTTGGCCGGAAGGATGATGCCTGACACTTACGAGGTGTATTGGACGGCATCGCCCCGGTCGGTGATTGAGAAGGTGCTGAAAAATTATGAGCGGTTCTGGACCGACGAACGAAAATCGCAGGCGCAGGCTCTCGGCCTTTCGCCTGATGAGGTGGGCATTGTGGCTTCAATCGCCGAGGAGGAGAGTGCTCGCGCCGACGAGCGTGGCAAGATAGCGCGGCTCTACATCAACCGCCTGCGCAAGGGGATGCGGCTGCAGGCCGACCCTACGGTGAAATTCGCTGTGGGCGATTTCTCCATCCGCAGGGTAGGGGGTGATATGCTCGGAATTGATTCCCCTTATAACACTTACCGGCGCGCCGGACTTCCCCCGGCGCCTATACGGATTCCCGACAAGGCCACGCTTGAAGCGGTGCTCACTGCGCCGGCGCACGACTATATTTATATGTGCGCGAGCGCCGATTTCTCCGGGCGGCACATTTTCACGGCCAGCTATGCCGAGCACCAGCGCAACGCGGCAGCCTACCGCGCTGCCCTCAATGCCCGCGGCATAAAATAGGTGCGCTGCTTAGCAGATAAATCTTATAATTCTTATAAGTCTTATATCGTGCTGCGTCAGCGGAGCCAGCGCGTGAGAGAGTCGCAGAGGAGGGAGTCGCGCGGGGCAAGCGCCCAGCTCTGAAATTGATTGAGGGATATGTCGACCGAGGTGTCGAGCAGAGGATAGCGCGGAGATAGCTTGCGGGCGGTGGCGCCGCTCACCACGGCCATCGGTATCTTGCCCAGGGCGGTGAGTATCACCAACTGCTCCGATGAATTCACCGGGTCCTCGCGGATGTAAATGGTGTCGCCGATTTCGTGCGAGAGATTGCGCAGACGGGCGATGTAGGGGGAACCTTTGGGCACCGTCACCTCTTTCTGCGCCAGGTCGAACTGATTCTGCACGGCCGGGGGCACCGTATCGGCCTCGCGCAGCTGCACAAGCACCTGTTTGTCGAGCGCAACAGGATTGACAAATATAAATTCGCGGCGCATCTCGGTGGTGACTGGCAGGTCGCCCACCACGAGGCGTACGCGCCCGTCGCGAAGCCATTGCAGAGCATCCTCGATGCGGGTGTATGGGTGCAACCGCAGGGGTATGCCGTGCTTGGCCAGCACCTGGCGGAGCATATTGTAGTACTCGCCCGAGAGCGTGTCGGCTTCAAGCGAGAGCGACGTGGGGGAGATTTCCATAGCCACATTCAGCGTGTCGCCCCCGGCGGTGTTGTCGGGGCGCTCGCCGATTGATCTGGTGGAGCATTGCTTTACGGCCAGCATCGCAGCCACCGCCGCGACGAGCAGAATGATGTAGAGGCCGAGGGCGCCCTTTTTCGGTTGCAGTTTCTGCATATTACAGATATAAAAATAGCGCTATGCCGGGTGTTGTGACCGGCATAGCGCTTGTTATGGAGCGGATTATTCAGCTTCGAGGATTTCGAGCATACGGATGGCCGATGCAGGAATGCGGGTGCCGGGACCGAAGATGGCGGCAACGCCGGCCTTGTAGAGGAAATCATAGTCCTGGGCGGGGATTACACCGCCGGCGGTGACCATAATGTCGTCGCGGCCGAGCTTGTGCAGCTCTTCGATTACCTGCGGGATAAGCGTCTTGTGACCGGCGGCCAGCGAGCTTACGCCCAGGATGTGCACGTCGTTCTCCACAGCCTGGCGGGCAGCTTCGGCCGGGGTCTGGAACAGCGGGCCCATATCCACGTCGAAGCCGCAGTCGGCATAACCGGTGGCAACCACCTTGGCACCGCGGTCGTGGCCGTCCTGGCCCATCTTGGCTATCATAATACGGGGCTGACGGCCCTCGCGTTTGGCGAATTCCTCCACCATCTTGCGGGCTTTGAGGAAGTCGGGATCGTTCTTTGTTTCTTCTGAGTACACGCCTGAGATTGTTCGAATTTGAGCTTTATAACGGCCTACGACTTCTTCGCAGGCATCGGAAATTTCGCCGAGCGACGCGCGCAGACCGGCTGCCTTTACGGCCAGGTCGAGAAGGTTGCCCTTCTTAGTGCGCACACATTCGGTGATGTCGGCCAGCGCCTTCTTCACGGCGGCCTCGTCGCGGTCCTTGCGCAGTTCCACAAGGCGGGCTACCTGCTCGTTGCGCACCTCGGTATTGTCGATTTCGAGGATATCGATGGGATCCTCGTGGTCAAGACGATACTTGTTGATGCCCACGATGGTCTGACGGCCGGAGTCGATACGGGCCTGAGTGCGGGCTGCGGCCTCCTCGATGCGGAGCTTGGGCAGACCGGTCTCGATGGCCTTGGCCATACCGCCGAGCTTCTCGATTTCCTGGATGTGCTCCCATGCGCGGTGAGCAATCTCGTTGGTGAGCGACTCTACGTAGTATGAACCGGCCCAGGGATCGATTTCGCGGCAGATGCTCGTCTCATTCTGGATGTAGATCTGAGTGTTGCGGGCGATACGTGCCGAGAAGTCGGTAGGCAGTGCGATGGCCTCGTCGAGGGCGTTGGTGTGCAGCGACTGGGTGTGGCCCAGAGCGGCGCCCATAGCCTCGATGCAGGTACGGCCAACGTTGTTGAAGGGGTCCTGCTCGGTGAGCGACCAGCCGGAGGTCTGCGAGTGGGTGCGCAGAGCCAGCGATTTCGGGTTCTTGGGGTTGAACTGGCTTACGATCTTTGCCCAGAGCATACGTGCGGCACGCATCTTGGCAATCTCCATAAAGAAGTTCATACCGATGGCCCAGAAGAAGCTCAGACGGGGTGCGAAGGCGTCGATATCCATGCCGGCGTTGACACCTGCGCGGAGATATTCCAGACCGTCGGCCAGGGTGTAGGCCAGCTCGATGTCGCAGGTGGCGCCTGCCTCCTGCATATGGTAGCCGGAGATGGAGATGGAGTTGAACTTCGGCATATTCTGCGAGGTGTACTCAAAGATGTCGGCGATGATTCGCATCGAGAACTCCGGCGGATATATATAGGTGTTGCGCACCATAAATTCCTTGAGGATATCGTTCTGGATTGTACCGGCCATCTCCTCAAGCTTGGCGCCCTGCTCCAGACCGGCGTTGATGTAGAAGGCGAGCACGGGGAGCACTGCGCCGTTCATTGTCATCGACACCGACATTTTGTTCAGGGGAATGCCGTCGAAGAGCACTTTCATATCTTCGATGGAGCAGATCGACACACCTGCTTTGCCCACGTCGCCTACCACACGGGGGTGGTCGGCGTCGTAGCCGCGGTGTGTGGCCAGGTCAAAGGCCACGGAGAGGCCCTTCTGACCGGAGGCAAGGTTGCGGCGGTAGAAGGCGTTCGACTCGGCTGCGGTGGAGAAGCCGGCATACTGGCGCACGGTCCAGGGGCGGATGGCGTACATACCGCTGTACGGGCCACGCAGGAAGGGAGGAATACCGGCCACGTAGTCGAGATGCTCCATACCTTCGAGGTCCTCTTTGGTGTAGACAGGCTTCACGGGGATACGCTCGGGGGTGAGCCAGTCCTCCTCGGGATTGTGTGCGGGAGCGGGAGCCGGTGCGCCGAAGGCATCGGCCAGAATATCTATGTTTTTGAAATCAGGTTTCATAGTTCTACTATACTTTGGAGGGGGAAAGGCTTATTTTTTGAGCAGACGGGCGTTGAAGTCCTGCAGGGTGCGCAGCACATCGCTCTTGACATGAATGAAGTTGTTGATACCAAGGGCCTTGAGGTCGTCGGTGCAGGCGGGAGCACCTGCCACTACAAACTCGGCGCGGCCGTCGAGAAGCTTGAAGGCTTCGGGAGCGAAGGTGGCGTATTCATCGTCGGAGGAGCAGAGCACCACGATGTCGGCCTCTTTCTCCATAGCGGCTTTGATGCCGGCCTCCACGGTGTCGAAGCCGATGTTGTCGATGATTTCGTAACCGGCGCAGCCGAAGAAGTTGGAGGAGAACTGAGCGCGGGCAAGGCGCATGGCCAGGTTGCCGATGGTGAGCATAAACACCTTGGGACGGTTCGAGGCAGCCTCGGTGCTCAGGCGGAGCAGCTCGAAGTCGCTGGCCAGTCGGCGGGTGTTGAGGGCGCGTTCGGCGTCGGTGGCGCAGTGGTCGCCGCCACCGCAGCAGCAGTGAGCGGCCTGGGGTGTGCCCTTCACGTCATCTTCCTCAACGGCTGCCGAACTGCCGGCCTGAATCTTGTCGGCGGCAAATTCGTTGAAGTTGGGGAACTGGTTGGAGCCTAACAGGATTTCCTTGCGGCGGGCCATATCGTTGTGGCGTTTGGCGGCCGATTCGTTTACGGCGCGCTGCACGTCGCCCGAGTTGATGCAGGCGAAGAAGCCGCCCTTTTCCTCAACGTCGAGGAAGAGCTTCCAGGCTTCGCGGGCGAGCGACACGGTGAGGGTCTCCACGTAGTAGGAGCCACCGGCTGGGTCGGCTACCTTGTCGAGGTGGCTTTCCTCCTTGAGGAGGAATTGCTGGTTGCGGGCGATGCGCTCCGAGAAGTCGTCGGGAGTCTTGTAGGGGGTATCAAACGGAGTGACGGTGAGCGAGTCCACGCCGGCCAAAGCAGCCGACATAGCCTCGGTCTGCGAGCGGAGCAGATTCACGTGAGCGTCGTAGAGCGTCTGGTTGAAGCGCGAAGTGGTGGCGTGGAGCGCCATCTTGCAGTCGGCTTTTTCGATGGGCTGATACTTGTCGGCAATCTGCGCCCAGAGCATACGGGCGGCGCGGAATTTGGCCAGCTCCATAAAGTAGTTGGAGCTTACGCCCATATTGAATTTGATGCGGTTGGCCACCACCGAGGGCTTCACGCCGGCTTCGGTGAGGAGGGTCATCCACTGTGCGCCCCAGCTCAGAGCATAGCCCAGTTCCTGGAAGATGAAGCAACCGGCATTGTTGAGCACCTCAGCGTTGACGGCGAGGCAACGCAGACCGGGAGCCTTCTCCACGATGGTCAGCAGCGCTACGGCATCGGCAGCCACGGCCTTGGCGTCGATTTCGGCGCCGTGACGGAAGGCACGTTTCAGCGGGTCGAAGTTGATGGAGCCGCGGAAAGCCTCAGTCAGGCCGTTGGCGGTGAGATATTCCATCAGCGCCTTGGCCAGGTCGAGAGCCTTGCGCGGGCAGGTGTTGAAGTTGAGTTCCACAGCCTTCACGTCGATACCCTTCAGGAGAGTTTCGATAGTGGCCTTCGAGGGGTCTTTCACCTTGAATCCGAGCGAGTTCACACCCTTGCCGAGCACATCGAGTGCCTGGCGGTTGGCCTCGGCGGGATCCTCGGCGAGGATGTCCTGACGGGTGAGCCAGTGGTTGTTGTCGCGGGTGCCGCGCACATAGGGGAATTCGCCGGGAAGCGAACCGGTGGTTTTGAGATCAGCGATGTCTTCGCGACGATACATAGGCTGCACCGAGAAGCCTTCATTGGTGCGCCAAACGAGTTTTTTCTCGAAGGGCACGCCTTTCAGGTCGGCATCGACTTTAGCCTTCCAGGTCTCGTATGAGACAGGGGGGAATTGGGAGAAAAGTTTTTCCTTATTTTCTGCCATGGTAAATTAGAATTTTTTCATGGTTAATATTCCAAAAACGTTCAGGCGACAAATTTACCAAAAAATCCGAAGACTTCAAACAATTACAGAAAAAATTCGCCAATCCCGCCCCGAGTAGTAATAGACAGAAAGACATAGAGCTAAAGACAGGAGAACAAGAGAACAGTGGCCATCAGGCTGTAGGGGCGCGATTTTTCGCGCCCGCCCCGGATGGCCCTCCACGGAAGGATGGACAGGAGAACCGCGATTTTTTGCGCCCATGGCTACACTGACGGCCAGCTACGCCGGCCCCATTATCCTTTATATGCATTCTCCACTTTCCCCAATACATTATGAGATTATGCGTGTCCCTACCACCGGCACGCCGTCGTTCTCCTGTACTCCTGTCCGTCCCTGCGCCTGGATACTTCGCGACTGCAAAATATTGCGCCCGTGCAAAATGTGGCAAAAATATCATAAAAATTTAACATATAAATGATTGTAAATAGCTGGAAAAAGCAGTACCTTTGTGAAGTGATATTATTCACTATAAATATTGCGCTGTATAGCGCCGACTGAACTGCTTGATAATTAATTGGTAATTTGACAATGTTTGTTGCTGCGACAAGTAGCCGCTTCGCATCGGAGCGCTGCCGCATCATATTTCCTCCGGAGCTGACGTCCACCCGCCAGTTCCGCTTGACTGCATCCTTACCCGATTGATTATCACCCCGTTCCCCCCCGGGCTTCCCTGCCTCCCCGAGCTACAGCGCTTTGCTCCCGGCCATAGTGCCCCTCCTTGCGAATTCTTTAACTTTATATATAACCTTTTTGATAATTAATTGGTATGAAAAAACATTTACTCGCATTTGTGGCCTTGTTGTGCTTATCATTAAGCCTCAACGCCGCCACCGTGAAGATAGACTTTACAAAAGATCCTATAAAAATTACGGAGAGTAATGGACAATCGTCCACAGTGACAAAGACTGATCAGAAGGCACTTGGGAATGTAACGTTGAATGATAATCTCACGTTAAGTTCCACGGGCAAATGGTGGTCAAAACGTCTACGCTTATACAGTTCTGCAAAAGATGGTAATAATCTTGAGATTAAAGGAGCTGTAGGAGTTAAAATTTCAAAGATTTCATTCGCGTTTTCGAATAACGCTATGACGGGCACTTATAAGGTAATGGAAGGGAATGCCACTTCTTATCCAACAACAACTTCAAAATATGCATCTGCTACTTCAGGGACTTATAATTGGGAAGCTCCTAATAATAGTGAGATTCATGCTATTTCATTTACGCAGTCAGACGCTCAGACCCGTATAGGTTCAATCACCATTACATATGAAGCTGGACCTATCACCGTTGCTACTCCTACAATAAGCAACGAGAAGGGTAAGGTTACACTTGATTGCTCCACTACCGGCGCCACTATTATGTATCACGTGGGTGAAGCCGCTGTTACTGATGCCTCCGCTTGCACCGATGAATATAAAAACACACCTTTCTCCGTTACAAAAGGTCAGTGGGTCAGCGCATACGCTAAAAAAGACGGTGCCACTGCCTCAAAAGTTGTCAGCAAGCAAATAACTTGGGAATCACTGCCTGTAGGCGATGTCGTTTCTACTCCTGCTGCGGACGGCGATGTCATTACTGTTGAGCGCGGTTCTATCTTACTGTAAAAGAAGAAACACTTGTTATGGTGACACCGATTCAGGATGGTGAAGAAGTCAAGGGTAAAGATGCGATGTTCACCATCAAAATTAAAGCCGCTGAACTTTGCGGTGAAGTAGTATTTACTCCCGCTGATGGTGCCGAAATTACTATAGGTTCTACTATAACCGCCTCTGCCGACAATGCAGTGAAATACGAATATGCTTTTAACGGTGCAGAAGCCACTTCATCAGAAGGTGCTACCCTCTCGGTAAAAGCCCCTACTGAGACCGGCAACTATACACTCTCCGTTACTCCCTATAATGCCGATGGAGTCGCAGGTACAACCGCTACCGCAAGCTATATTGTATCCGCTCCCACTACCGCAAGTTTTGATATTGAATTTGCCTGTGACCAAAAAACCGGATCCGTAATTAGCAAAGACAATTCTACCAAAGTTGATTACATTTTCAGTGAAGCATCTGCAAATCTTATAACATCTATTACAGTAACGGCAAATCTCAACGGTGGAGCAGCTAATAATGGAGTTAATTCATTACGAATAGGTTCATACTCAAAGAGCTCATATGTAGTTGGAACTATAACTGCCAATCTTGCACATGCATACAAAATCATAAGTATAGATGTAATATTAACCACCTATCAGAGTTCCAACTCAAACGCGCCCAAAAATCCCACCTGGAATCTTGATATCAACGGTCATACTATGGCTACTGCTCTGACATCTGAGGTCAAAACTCCCACTACATACACCATTCCCTTTGAATCGACTCTATCGCGTGCCGCCGATGGGCTCGAAAACGCACTAACGATTAAGAGCACTGATGCTCCCGTAGACGTGTACTCGTTGAAAATCAACTTCGATCCCGTAGTCAGCGGCATTGAGAAAGTGACCTTCACCAATGAGGACGCTGACGCTCCTGTGGAATACTACAATATGCAGGGTGTGCGCGTGATGAATCCCGCCCAGGGCCTCTACATCCGTCGCCAGGGCAACCGCGTCGAGAAAGTTGCTCTCCGCTAATACTTCCGTATCCCCATAGATGGCAGGCGCCGATGGCGCCTCCATCTCCAATAGGGCCGCAGTGCCCATCCCACATAA
>SFFL01000011.1 GCA_004557825.1 Bacteroidales bacterium
TGAAAAAAGGGCTGATTCCATTTGCAGGAGTCAGCCCCAAATGGTTATTTTGGTGTCGCCAAACAATCCATGAATAACCATGAGTAAAAGTAGTAATTTTTTCGGACAGCCGATATATGGACAGCTGATAAAATCACTTGACCGTAAAAAAATAGTCGAAATCAGCCGTAAGCACGGTGGAGAGAAGTACGTCAAGAGCTTTGACGGCTATACACACCTGGTGACAATGCTGTATGCGGTGATTCAGCGTTTCGATTCGTTGCGTGAGATAGAGACTTCCATGACTGCCGAAGTGCGCAAGCTCCGTCATGTCGGCATTGACACTGTGCCAAGGCGCAGTACGCTGTCGGATGCAAATGCCAGACGCTCAGAGAAGTTCTTTGAGGAGGTATACCGCAATCTGTATGAAGCTAACAAAGACATCCTTTCATCGGACAGCCGACGCAACGGCACCGAGGAATGGATAAAGCGGCTGCGTATCATCGATTCAACAACTGTAAGCCTGTTCTCCAACGCCATTTTCAAGGGAGTGGGACGTCATCCCAAAACGGGAAAGAAAAAAGGCGGCATCAAGGTCCATGCGGTGATACACGCCAACGAGGGTGTGCCTTGCGACGTACAGTTCACATCGGCGGCGACAAACGATTCGTTCATGCTCGCTCCAAGCCATTATAAACGGGACGAGATAGCGGCAATGGACCGTGCCTACATCAACTATGCCAAGTTCGAGGAGCTGACTGATCGCGGCGTTGTCTATGTCACCAAGATGAAGAAAAGCCTCAATTACGAGGCGCTTGTGGACTGCATGCATCAGAATCCGCAGGGACTTATGGAATATCGGGAGCAGGTTGTGGTGTTCCGCAAGGATGACATCAATCACATCGCACGGATAATCACATATGTTGACATCAAGAAAGGCAAGAAGCCCAAACTCGTCTCGTTGCTGACCAATGATTTTGACATGCCGTTGGAGACGATAGTGGCGATATACCGCCGTCGTTGGCAGATTGAGTCGCTTTTCAAACAGATAAAGCAGAACTTTCCTCTGAGATATTTCTATGGAGAAAGCGCAAACGCCATAAAGATACAGATATGGGTTACACTCATCGCAAATCTGTTGCTTTCCGTCTTGCAAAGCAAGCTAAAAAGGCGATGGAGCTTCTCCGGCCTCGCCACAATCGTGCGAATTGTACTGATGTATTACCTCAATCTCGAAAAGTTCCTCAATCAACCCGATGCGGATCTGAATATCATGCTTGCCGAAGCCTCGGAATCGCCGCCCGTAAGCCTCGGAATCTAAGTTGGGAATATAATAAAATAACGTATCAGCTTGTAGGGACGCACCTTGGGTGCGTCCCTACACAATGATACGTCGTGAGCTATTTTGATACAGCCTCTCTATGTTAATGTCGTTTACGTTGATTTGACACACTCTTATTTCATTGGAAATGCTGTGAAGAGGAATCAATGAAGATGACGGTGGAATCAGTGGAGCTGCTGGCGGACGGATTCTTCGTGGATGACGGAGAGGAGCTCGCGGATGAAGTCGGGCGATACGCCTATTGCGGAAGCTTCGCTCACTCGCCGCTCTATCAGTTCGCGGTAGCGGTCGGGCTGCACCACCGAAAGCGAGTGCATCTGTTTGAGTTGCCCGATTTCGCGCGAGATAGCCATACGCCGCGCCAGCACACCCATCAGTTCGTCGTCGATACTGTCGATTTGGCGGCGCAGCTCCTCCAGGTGCCGGTCGCCGTCGGATTTCTGCGGAATCTGCAAGCTGGAAAGGATTTCCCGCAACTGCGCCGGGGTAATCTGCTGCGCGCTGTCGCTCAGCGCAGTATCGGGCAGAGGATGCACCTCGATAATCAGGCCGTCGAAGCCCCGCTCAAGCGCCTGACGGGCAATCGGTTCCACCAGGTCGCGGCGCCCGCCGATATGACTCGGATCGCACAGCAACTGCAGGCTGCGCCCCACGCGCCTGCGCAGCTCCATCGGTATCTGCCACTGCGGGGAATTGCGGTAAAAGCTGTCGCCGTAGACACTGAATCCGCGGTGGATGGCGGTAATGCGCCGTACACCTGCATTGTAGAGCCGCTGTATGGCGCCAATCCATAGTTCGAGGTCCTGTGTAGCAGGATTTTTCACAAGAAAGCGCAAAGAATCGAGCCTGACGCCGCGCTCCCGGCACCATTCGACGGCCGCATCAGCTATCGCCTGCACCGCAAACGGATTGGTGGTAGTGCGCGCGCCCAACCATAATATATCTATTCCTGCATCGAGCGCCTGCCGCAGATGCTCGGGCGACGCTACTTCGGTAGATACAGGGAAATATCCCGCACCATCGGCCAGACTTCCAGATTCACACTTCCTGACCTCGGCAAGCCATTCAAGCGCCTTGGCTCCGCACCCCTCAAAGCATCCGGGATGGGTGCGTGGCTTCCATACGCCTGCGCGAAACACGTCCACGCCAATATCTTTGAGCTGCCGGGCGGTGTCGAGCACCTGTCCGCAACTTTCGGCGCTGCACGGACCGGCAATCACCACCGCCCGCCCGGGTGCTGCCGGGTCGACCGCAGGGAGCAGGCCGGGAAACAGTGCCTGAGGCGTATGTGTGTTATCGGGATTGCGCATAGCTATTTCTTTTGCCACAAAGTTACATCTTTTTCCGCAATTGCGGCTAATGTGGCAGCGCCAATTTCTATCACACACATTCACAAAAATACCCCGGCAACCGAGGCTGCCGGGGTAAAATGAATATTTGAATCTATGGTTATGAGGTTTGTCGGATCATATCCGATGATATCTCATGCATCTGATTAGTTGCCGGGGACAAAGATCACGATACGGTTCCAGTTGTTGGTGTCGTAAGGCTGGTCGGCAGAACCGAGACCTTCGTAGCTCAGACGGTCGGCAGAGATACCGTAAGTCTTGGTAAGTGCATCGTAAACGGCTTTTGCACGACGTTCCGACAGACCCTTGTTGTACTCGGCAGTACCGGTATCCTTATCGGCATAGCCCTTGATAACCACCTTCATATCAGGATTAGCCTTGATGTACTGAGCGGCGTTGTAAACATTTACCATTTCCTCGTTGGAGATAACGGCAGAGTTGATAGTGAAGCGCACGGTCGACATAAGCGGAGCAGCTGCAGGTGCTTCGGGGCAGTCGGGCTGAGTTACCTGCGGGCAGGGAAGCTGCGATTCAGCTACAGCAAGAGCGGCTGCGGTAGTGGCGAGTTCGGCACGAAGGTCGTTAACCTGATTGTTAAGCGAAGCTATGTAAGCCTGGTCCTTGCATGCGTTGTAGGCCTGGTATTTCACGCCACCGATATTGAATGAGAAACCACCGATAGCCTGGATGTTGATGTCGACGGGCTCGTCAATGGCTGCACCATTGAAGTTATCGCCGTAGAACTGAGCACGGCCTTCAAGGAAGAAGTCGACGTAACGGCAAAGACGGAAGCGGAACTGGATACCTGCCGATACAGGGAGAGTCCAGGAGCGGCGGTCGGAATGACCCTTGCGGTAAATATTGGTGCCTTCCGACTTGATGTTCCATACATACGTGCCACCGATACCTACATAAGGAATCACGCTTACAGGACGGTCGGGATTAACACCGCCGAGGCTGTTGCACATATTCCACATAAAGTCGAAGTTGAGGTTGGCATACTTGGCACGTGAGAAGTTTACATTATCCCAGTGGAGCGAACCTCCGTAAGCGCTGAAGCGGAATGCCAGATAGGGAGAGAACCAGCGACCTACAGCGCCATTATAGGCAGCTGTGATATGGCGCTTGGCATCGCCTGAAGCCAGCTCATTTTCCACCATAGGAACGTCGATACCGGCGCCGACCTGGATAAACCAGTTGTCGTGGCCATTCACGGCATAATTCGTTTTGCAATTAGATACATCTACTACGCTTATGCTCTCTTCTTCTACGACAACATCGTCCTGGGCTGATGCTGTAAAGCCTGCAAAGGCGCCAAAACAAATGGCAGTCGCAGCATAAAATAGTTGCTTTTTCATCACTCGTAAGTTTTTAGTTTTACAATTCATAAATTAATTTAAGATACATCTACTCATCTTGCTGAGTTATCTGTAAAACAACATCCCGCCCGATTTGGTTTTGTTTCCACCCTGCGTTAACACTCCGCAGAATGCATTCTTTTCATTTATAAAGCCAACCACACATATATCTATAAGATAGCATCACCCCATAAAACAACTAAAGGCCGACCCTCTCGGACCAGCCTTTTAGTTGTCATGCCGGAAATCTCCGGCAAATAACAAACCTAACATAAAACACGATTATTTCTTACGAGAATCAAGCTTTGCTTAATTCAAAATACTAACCCTAAAAATAATTCTTTTCAAATAAATCAAACAAATCCTTTTGTCTTTAATCCAATGTTGGGGAAGCCTGAAGATTTTGCTTCCCTAAATTTTCTGATGCAAAATTATAGCAGAAATTCGGCTTTGTCAATACCTAAACGCTCCAATATCGCCTCAATATAGACCATTATAGACAAATTAAGGCCTATATTATCTAATTATCAGCGCATTAAGATTTCACTGATATAGACTCCAATCAAGATAAAATTAAGCTATTTTCTTAGCCTATTACCGGCCCTGACGACAGCAAACCTACCAATTTGCGCCGGTCGGATACCCGAATGGCGCTCGGTGTATAATCGATTATGCCATCATCTTTCATCTGCTCAAGGGTAGCAATCAGCGACTGCCGGGGCACTCCGAATACAGAATACAGGTCGCGGTGGCGGCACTCCATTGTTATGTCACGGCCACTGCTATTGGTCAACGCCACTATCCAGTAGGCGATGCGCTTCTTCAAGTCGCCCTGCGTAAGAGCAAGCACCCCTTCCGTAGCCCATTGGGCCGACCGGGAAAGGAGATTCAGGAAGTTGAAGAGGAGCACCTCATCGGAATTGATTATTGTGATATAATCTTTCTTCTCTATAAGCATCACACCACAAGTGCCCTGTGCCACTATCGTCGAGGGATAGCGGGTGGTTTTCCCGAAAAAGAATTCCGGGGCTATAATATCGGGAGCGTCTAGAATCTGTGTAACGGTGACACGGCTGTCGGCACTGGCAATGCTTGATTTCACTGAGCCGGAAATCACGGTCAGAAGATGCGTACAAGGGTCGCCGGTGTTGACGACGGTAGCGCCATCGGCATACTTCAGGAAGTGGAAGCGATGCTTGCCAAGCACTTCCGAAAGATTCTGAAAGGAGACACCGTGAAACAGCGGTAACTCCATCATTTTTTGAAACATACTATCCATCGTCGGGGTAAAATTTTACTACGGTTGTAATTAAATAGTTGAACTCAATATACTATAATAACAACCGACCGACGATAAAGTTATCATCCGCGCCTAATTTCCCCCTCCCCTGCCGCAAGCACTTATTTTTTCGCGGTATCCTTGCGGCGCTCGTGCAAATAAATCTGATAGGAGTTGACCGTATTGTGCCAGGCCACGTATGCCGCAGGAGCTGCCGACACAATCGGATGCAGATAGGTCAGCGCCAGCCAGATAGCAAGCACAGTATTTTTCTGTCCGAGACTTTGCGCGCCGGATATTTTGTCGCCGTATCGTCCGCCAATTCTGCGGCCGACAGCAAACAGCACCACGCAAACCACAAGCGACACAAGACCCAACAGCAGCATCTCCGGCACCTTGTCGGCCGGTTGCTGCACCAGGAAGCTCACCGAATTGCCCACCACAATAATCAGGGCTACGGCCCAGATATAGAACGACAGCGCCTGATGATTGGCTATGTCGTAATGCACTCGCGGTGCAAACCGCTGGAGCATCAGCGCCACTACAAGCGGCCCGAGAATCAACGGAAGGACGGTAATACTGATTTTGCTCACCGAATCCACAAACGTTATCGAGGCCTCAGGCTCCATATACGAGAGCAGAGCCGGGGCGAGCAAAGCCACGCTTATATGACTGAAAAAGGAATAAGTAGCGACTTTCGACACCGATCCGCCCAGCATACCGGTGATTACCGGAGCGGCGGTAGCCGTGGGGCAGAACACGCAGATAAACGCACCCGTGGCCAGATTGTGATTAATCGGATTCAGAGCGAAGTACACCCCTATCGCCCCTAAAATCTGCACCGCCAGCAGGCACCATATATATCCGCCCACACGGAAATCACGCAGATTCACGCGGCAGTAAGTAATCAGAAGCATCACGAAAATCAGCGGCCGCGACAGAAATGCTATATAATGTATATACTCATAAAACACCAGCCCTATCACCATAGATATGGGAAGCATCCAGGGCTTGATGCGCTGACGGAATGAAGTAAAACTCATATTATGTCATCCGGGAATCAACCGGCACCTACAAATATGCCGCGCAACCGGCAACCGCATTTTGCGGTTGGCCGGTGCGCAGCTTATAATTTTTGGAATCTGCTATCTTAGCTAAAGCAGCTATCTTAGCGAACTTTGCTATTTTAGCTAATTTAGCTAAGATATCCTTAGCAGTATTTCGAGAAATCTACATTGCGCATATCACCCGTTTCCGAGAATGCCGAGTGGAATGCAAATGCCGCACGGTGAGTGATAGGTGTCTGACCTCCGGCACCGTTGATACCCAGGCGCAGATAGTCGTGCAGCAACTCACGATACATCGGATTGGCGCAGTTGTCGATAATCGTCTCAGCGCGCTGTACGGGATCTTTGCCGCGCAGGTCGGCGATACCCTGGTCGGTGATAATCACATCCACAGAGTGCTCCGAGTGGTCCACGTGACCGACGTGAGGCACAATGTTGCTGATAAGGCCGCTCTTTGTTACCGACGGGCAGGAGAAGATGGAGATATAGCCATTGCGTGCGAAGTCGCCGCTGCCGCCGATACCGTTCATCATCTTCTGGCCGAGCACGTGCGATGAGTTCACGTTGCCGAAGATATCGGCTTCAAGCGCGGTATTCATTGCGATAACGCCAAGACGACGAATCACCTCGGGGTTGTTGGAGATTTCCGACGGACGCATCACAATCTTGTCGTGGAAATAGTTCATATCTGAGAACAGCTCCGATTCCACCTTGTCGGAGAAGGTCATCGAGCAGGTCGAGGCGAAGGAGCACTTACCCAGACGGAGCAGCTCAAGCACAGAGTCCTGCACCACTTCGGTGTACATCATAAAGTTGGGCAGCTCCTTGTCGAGGCTCAGATAGTGGAGCACAGCGTTGGCCACGTTGCCCACACCGCTCTGCAGAGGGAGGAATTCCTTCGGAATACGTCCGCGGCGATATTCTGTGATAAGGAAGTCAACCACATTGGCGCCGATACGGTTCGATGTTTCGTCGGGAGCGGTGAAAGCCTTCACGCCATCGAGCGAATTGGTGCGCACGATACCCACCACCTTCGACTTGTCGATTTTCAGTGTGGGACGACCGGCGCGGTCGCGGGGTGAATAGATAGGTATTTCGCGACGATACGGGGGGTCATTGGGCACATACACATCGTGCATACCCATCAGCGATTTGGGGAGAGCCTCGTTAAGCTCGATGAAAATCTTCTTGGCACGAGGAGCATAGGAAGGGATGTTGCCGATGCCGCAGCCAAGGAGCACCTCGCCGTTTTCGTCGATATCGGCAGCCTCAATCAGCGCGAAATCCACGTCGCCGTAGAATCCGTAGCGGAATTCCTGAGCCATTTCCGAAAGATGACGGTCGAAATAGTGAGCGTCGTGAGCATTGATGCGCTTGCGCAGGTCGGGAGTGTTCTGGTAAGGAGCACGCATATTCACCACATTGTTGCGCGAGAGGATACCGTCGATATGGTCGTTGGTGGAAGCGCCGGTGAAGATATTGACCTTGAATTCATTGCCCTTTTCGTGCTCACGCACTGCCTTTGCGGCAAGAGCTTCAGTGATACTTTTGGGATTACCCGGGGCTGTGAAGCCCGACAGACCTAAGGTGTTGCCGTTCTGAATCATTTCAGCAGCATCCGCTGCCGAGATAAAATCGTATGCCATGATTGATTGGTTGGTTCGATTAAATTTCGTAATTTTGCACAAAATTATATTATTTGTGTATCTTTGGCAAATTAATTTGGGTGTTTTTTGACATATTTCCCGCTGATTTTGCCGCTACGCACTGATTATCAAATGGAAAGCAACAAAAAACTATTTATAGAAACCTACGGCTGCCAGATGAATGTGGCCGACAGCGAGGTAGTGGCATCAATTCTCGGTGTAGCCGGATATGAACCGGCTAAAAGCATCGAGGAGGCCGACGCCATCCTGCTCAACACTTGCTCTATCCGCGACAATGCCGAGCAGAAAATCGTGAACCGTCTGCAATATCTCGCCTCGCTCCGCCGCAAAAAGCATGGCAAACTCATCCTCGGCGTTATCGGCTGTATGGCCGAACGTGTGCGCGACAACCTTATCAACAACCACGGCGTCGATCTTGTGGCCGGGCCTGATGCCTATCTCGACCTGCCCAACCTCTTTGCCTCCGCCGAAGCCGGCCAGAAGGCCATCAATGTGGAGCTGAGCACCACCGAAACCTACCGCGACATCATTCCCAGCCGCATCACCGGCAACCGCGTCAGCGGTTTTGTGAGCATTATGCGCGGCTGCAACAATTTCTGTTCCTACTGCATCGTGCCTTACACCCGTGGCCGCGAACGCAGCCGTGAGCCGGGAAGCATCCTTAACGAGGTGGCCGACCTGCGCGCCCGAGGATTTAAGGAAGTGACCCTGCTTGGCCAGAACGTCAACTCATACCGATATACCGGCTCCGACGCAGCCACCTATGCCACTCCGGGCGCCTCGGAAGTGGATTTTCCGCGCCTGCTGCAACTCGTGGCGGAAGCCGCGCCCGATATGCGTGTGCGCTTCACCACTTCCCATCCGAAGGATATGAGCGACGCCACTATTGACATCATCGCCCGCTATCCCAACATCTGCAACCACGTGCACCTGCCGGTGCAGTCGGGCAGCAATGCAGTGCTCAAGGCCATGAACCGAAAATACACCCGCGAGTGGTATCTCGACCGCGTGAAGGCCATCCGCGCCCGCATCCCCGACTGCGGCATCTCCACAGATCTCTTTACCGGATTCCACGACGAAACGGAGGAGGATTTCCAGCAGACGCTTTCGCTTATGCGCGAAGCGGCCTTCGATTCAGCGTTTATGTTTAAATACTCCGAACGTCCCGGCACTCTGGCCGCCCGCACTATGCCCGACAATGTGCCGGAGGATGTGAAAATCGACCGTCTGAACCGTATGATAGCGCTCCAGAATGAGCTGTCGGCCGAATCAAACCGCCGCGATGTGGGCAAAACCTTTGAGGTGCTTGTAGAAGGTGTGTCGAAGCGAAGCACCGAACAGTGGGTAGGACGCAACCAGCAGAACAAGGCCTGTGTATTTCCGCGCGGCAACTTCAAGGCCGGCGACCTGGTGAAGGTGCGTTGCATCTCATCCTCCTCCGCCACCCTTATCTGCGAGCTTGTCTGCTAATTCGGCCTTCAATAAATTTGGCGGACACACCTGGGGTGTGACCCTACAATTAGATACATAGTTGGCTATTTAACACAGCCGGATTTTGTTTTGAAATGAGGTCCCGCCGGGGGAAATTTTGCAAAATTCCAACATATTCAAGCCCTTTTTAACAATTTTAATATATAATATTTGTGTAAAGTATTGACATCGCCTCCCGGATGTTGTAATTTTGCAAAAAATTATGGAGAAAAAGAATCAATCCCGCATAGCCGGTATGGGCGACCGCGTCACTGCCACCATAAGCGTGACACTCGTGCTGTTCATATTAGGCCTTGTCGCCTCGATAAATACCGTCTTCGGCACCCTCGACCGCGAGCTGAAGGAAAAAATGGGCTTCACTGTGATGCTCCGCGATTCCGTATCGGCTCCCGAAGTGCAGCAGCTGCAGCAGTTGTGCAAGAGTGCGCCTTATGTTTCGTCTTTCAAGTATCTCACGCAGGAAGAAGTGCTCCGCGAAGAGACCGGCAACGACGGCCGCGAACTTGTGGAGATGCTCGGCGTAAATCCATATTCCCCGATGATCGACCTGCGCGTGCGCAGCAAGTGGGCCAACGCCGACAGTATCAACCGCCTTGTGGCCCGCTGGCAGAAATACCCCGGTGTTTCCGAAGTGTCGGTCAACACCGAAATGGTGAAAAACCTCAGCACCAACGCACGTCTTTTCACCACCGTGATGCTCTGCATCGCCGCAGCTTTGCTGCTGATTTCATTCGTGCTTATCAACAACACCGTGCGCCTTACCGTCTATTCCCGCCGGTTTACCATACACACTATGAAGCTTGTAGGAGCCACTCCCGGCTTTATCCGCAAGCCTTTCATAATTTCCAACAGTGTGCAGGGAGTAGTGGCCGCCATCTTCGCCTCCGGGCTGCTGGCTGCCATAACAGGCTGGGCTAAAAGCTGGGATGTGGCGTTTAACACACTCCTTCCCTGGCCCACAACCCTCCTGATTTGCGTTGGGATGCTGCTGATAGGTATAGCTATCTGTGCGCTGGCCGCGCTTTTCGCCACTAACCGCTATCTGCGCGCCGACTACGACGATATGTTTCAATAGACCGATTCCCCCATAACCGACCGATGCGCACATTATTGAGCCTCCTTCGGCCGACATATATAATAAGGTAAAAAAGATATGACTTCACAGAAGAAATATGCGGCTCGCCCTGCAGAAAGCCGCATCGACCGCGAAACCTCTCGGGAATTTCCCCTGGGGCGCAACAACTTCATACTTATGGCGATAGCTGCTGCTATCATCGTGATAGGTTTCCTGCTTATGCTCGGAGGCAGCTCCACTGAGCAGGCATTCAACCCCGACATTTTCAGCACCCGTCGCATTGTTATAGGTCCGACAATTGCCTTCCTCGGGTTCATCTTTATGGGTTTCGCCATCATCCGCAAGCCCAAAGATAATGTCGCGGCGGAGAAGACGACCGACGGCGACTCGGCCAAATCCAAATAATTCTCATTCTTCAAATCACCCGACACACTACAAATTGCAAATTAGATGGATTGGTTAGACGCCCTCATTCTCGGCATCGTACAGGGTCTTGCCGAATATCTCCCCATAAGTTCAAGCGGCCACATTGAAATTTTCCGCACCATTCTCGGTCTGGATCTCCCCGGCGAAGATGCGCTGCAACTCCATGTAGTGCTCCACGTGGCCACCGTGCTCTCTACCATAGTGGTGCTTTGGAAAGAATTCCTTCCGCTGTGCCGCTCGTTCTTCACCTTCCGCAATGACGCCAACACAAGCTATGTGTGGAAGATTCTGCTCTCCTGCATTCCCGTGGGCATCGTAGGATTGCTGTTTAAAGACCAGGTAGAGCAATTCTTCGGAGTGCAGGAAGGTGGCGGCACCAACCTGCTGCTCATCGGATGCTGTCTATGCGTGACCGCCCTGCTGCTCACATTTGCCTATCTCACCGGCCGCCGCAACCAAAACACGTCGGACGGCCGTCCGGCACTCGCTCCCGCACCCGCCGCCTCAGGCCGCGACATCACCTGGTACGACGCCCTCGTAATCGGTCTGGCGCAGGCTGTGGCTGTGCTTCCCGGCCTGAGCCGCTCCGGCACGACAATCGCTACCGGTATCATCATCGGCGACCGCCGCGACAAAGTGGCACAGTTCTCTTTCTTTATGGTCATCATCCCCATCCTGGGCGAAGCGCTGCTCGACTTTAAGAAAATGCTCGAAAATCCGGGCGCCGAACTCGATTGGCTTCCCCTGCTGGTTGGCTTCCTGGCATCGTTTATCGTGGGTTGCCTCGCCTGCAAATGGATGCTCGCCATCGTAAAGAAAGGCAAACTCATCTGGTTTGCGCTCTACTGCCTCGCAGTGGGTATAACCTGCATTCTCTGGTAAATTTCCTAAACCGGCAAATCACCTCAACTGGAAAATGACCGACAACTCTCACGACATAAAGCGATTCAACCTCACCGAAGGGAAGGTCTGGGCAGTCGACAAGCCGCTCGGATGGACCTCCTTTCAGGTGGTGAAGAAGCTGCGCGGCGCCCTGCTTGTGCGTGCACGCCAGGCCGGTGTGCGCAAGCTGAAAGTGGGTCACGCAGGCACCCTCGACCCTTTGGCCTCCGGTGTGATGCTTATATGCGTGGGGCGCGCCACAAAGACAATCGACCAGCTGCAGGCCGGTGTAAAGGAGTACGTGGCCACTATCCGCCTCGGCGCCACCACTCCCTCTTTCGACCTGGAAACTCCCGTCGACGCCACATACCCGACCGAGCACATCACGCGCGAACTTATCGACGCTACCCTGCCGCAGTTTGTCGGCACAATCTCTCAGATTCCTCCAGCCTATTCCGCCTGCAAGGTGGAAGGTGAACGCGCCTACTTCGCCGCCCGTCAGGGTCTGGAAGTGGAACTGAAACCCAAGACGCTGGTAATCGACAGCATCAGCGTGGAAGATTTCAATCCCGAAGAAATGCTGCTCACCATCAGGGTGGTTTGCTCTAAAGGCACCTACATCCGCGCTCTCGCCCGCGATATTGGTCAGAGCCTCGGATCAGGTGCGCATCTGGCAGCCCTGCGGCGCACACGCGTAGGCGATTACAGCATCGACGACTGCCTCGATATCGACGGCGCTATGACCGACATCGTCGAATCGGAAATCGAAGTTTCCCTCCCCGACTCCAAGGAGCCTTTCATTATCGCTCCGGCAAAATACACTCCCTCATCTCCTTCCAACACACATATTTCTAAAGTAAACTCCCCCCGTAATATTAAGATCCATTCCTCTCATGAAACTCTCACAGTTTAAATTCAAGCTCCCCGATAACCTCATTGCCCAGGAACCCGCTCTGAACCGCGACGAATGTCGTCTGATGGTGATTCACCGTAAAACAGGCGAAATCGAGCATAAGGAATTCAAGGATGTCATCAACTATTTCGATGACGGCGATGTGATGGTTTTCAATAACACGAAGGTCTTCCCCGCCCGCCTATACGGCAACAAGGAAAAGACCGGCGCCAAAATTGAAGTATTCCTGCTGCGCGAGCTAAACTCGGAGCACAAACTCTGGGATGTGCTTGTGGAACCGGCACGCAAAATCCGTATTGGCAACAAGCTTTACTTCGGTGAGGATGAATCTATGGTGGCCGAGGTAATCGACAACACAACTTCGCGCGGCCGTACACTCCGTTTCCTTTACGACGGCCCGCACGATGAATTCAAGCAGCAGCTTTATGCCCTCGGTATGACTCCGCTGCCCGAATACATCAAGCGCGAACCCACTGAGGAGGATGCCGAAGCATATCAGACCATTTATGCCGCCAACGAAGGCGCAGTAGTGGCACCTTCGGCAGGTATCCACTTCAGCCGCGAACTGATGAAGCGTCTGGAAATCAAGGGTGTGGAGCAGGGATTTCTCACCGTGCACTGCGGTCTGGGAGCTTTCCGCGAAATCGACGTGGAAGACCTCACCAAGCACCGTATGGACTCCGAGGAGATGGCTGTATCGCAGCAGCTTGTCGATATGGTCAACCACGCAAAGGACAACAACAAGCAGGTGTGCGCCGTGGGCACCTCCACCCTGCGCGGCATCGCCAGCGCGGTAAGTATGGGCGGCCACATGAAGACCTACAGCGGCTGGACCAATAAATTTATCTTCCCGCCCTACGACTTTACCGTATCCACAGCCCTCATCACCGGCTTCCACCTCCCCTTCTCCACAATGCTTATGATGGTGTGCGCTTTCGGCGGCTACGAACTCATTATGAAGGCCTACGAAACTGCCGTCAAGGAAGGCTACAAATTCGGTGCCTACGGCGACGCCATGCTCATCCTCGACTAATCCCACCTCAACCCCCGTCGTCAATTCAATTTGCTGGATACGTCGACCACAGCCGCCACCATTTCACAATCACCGGCATTCTGCAATCTTTATACGCTCAACATATCATATAATAAATATTTTTGCTATCTTTGCATCACTAAAAGATATATTGAGTATGACAAAGAACACGATGGGGACTACGTTGCCCCGTAAACTGGAGCAGCAGATGGCTCTTATGGGTGAGCAAATCAAACTTGCCCGATTGCGTCGCAACCTTTCGATAGCACAGGTCGCGGAGCGCGCCACTTGTTCCCCGCTCACAGTCACCCGGATTGAGAAAGGCTCCCCGACTGTCTCAATCGGCATTTATGCCCGTGTCCTTTATGCCCTGCAACTCGATGACGACCTTCTCTTGATTGCCAAGGAAGATTCCCTCGGCCGCACCCTCCAAGACCTCAGCCTCAAAAATCGCACAAGGGCATCTAAAAAGTAAAAAGCTATGAGACAACTTTTTGTTTATGCTGATTTTGATTGGCTTGAAAAACCGGAACTAATTGGGGCTCTGTCGTATGATTCAGTGCGCGGTAGCGAAACATACGGCTTCGCATACGATAAGCAATGGCTCGCAAAACACGGCGATATATTTCTAAGCGAGGATTTGCTAAAATATTCCGGGATTCAATACACTCGTCCTGGACGTGATATATTCGCGTGTTTCTCTGACGCTCTTCCCGACCGTTGGGGCCGAACATTGCTCATTCGCCGTGAACAGATTGCGGCTGCCGATGAGAAAAGGACCGTGCGCCGACTAACTTCTTTCGACTACTTGATGGGAATTGACGACGCATCGCGTATGGGAGGTTTTCGGTTTGCCGAAACTCCCGGTGGCAAGTTTATCAACTGCGATGCGAGCTTGAGAGTGCCACCATTGGCAAATGTCAGAGATTTGATGCAGGCAGCCCATGAAATTGAGGCAAGCGAAGAAAAGCACCTTCTGCCATCAAAAAAATGGCTTACGCAGCTTCTTCAGCCCGGCACTTCACTTGGCGGTGCCAGACCAAAAGCTTCCGTGATTGATGAGGATGGCTGTCTGACTGTTGCCAAATTTCCTTCGCGAAAGGATGATTACGACGTTGCACTGTGGGAGCATTTCTGTCATATTATGGGGAGGAAAGCCGGTCTTAATGTTGCTGAAACACACACGATTAACAGCGGTGATTACCATATCCTGCTTTCAAAACGCTTCGACAGAAACCGAGATGGGAAACGAATACATTTTGCCTCTGCGTTGACACTTTTAGGTCTAACCGACGGCGACAACGCGTCAACCGGTTACGGCTATATCGATATTGTTGATTTCATCATTCAGTATGGATGCAATGTCGAGCAAAACTTAGAGGAACTGTATCGCCGAGTCGCATTCTACATCATTGTAGGCAACTCAGATGACCATTTCCGCAATCACGGATTTCTACTCACACGCAAAGGATGGGAACTCTCGCCAGCATACGACATCAACCCCACACTTGCAGAAAATCAGAGTCTGTTGATCAACCGCTCTACAAGTGAATCCGACATTAACATACTATTGGCTTCCGCTGCAGATTATATGCTCCCGGAAGATAAAGCACATCAAATCATCAGCGAAGTAAAAACAGCAATAAAATCATGGCGGATCGAAGCTCGCCGTCTCGGCCTACCTCAGCGAGACATCGATATGTTCGCCCCCCGTTTCGACAAATGGATTGACATCTGAGAAGCCCAGACTTTTACATAACCACAAGGCAAAATAAGAATAGCAACTACAATTGTTTATTATATTATCATACTAAAGTCCTGACGCATAATTTCCTGATCATACTGTTTGTCTAAATCCTCATAATTCAGGAATTGAACACGCCGATCCCTTTTTAATTCATCAAATGCGTGATACGACAACTTTTTCGCGAACTCTTCAAAACGGCTTTTTTCGGATGGATACCAAATATGTGCAGATTCTGGTGTATATATGAGTATTGGCGTCCGATAAAATTTGGCGTTTTAGGGAATGGTTAAGGCTCGGGGGTGGCGAGGGAGAGGACGGAGAGGCGGAGTGAGGGAACGGCAGCGTGAAGGACACGCGCACAGGATAGAACGGTCGAGCCGGTGGTGATGATGTCGTCGATGAGCAGGAGGTGCTTGCCGCACAATTCCGCAGGATTATCAACCGTGAATATATCAGTCAGGGAGCGTCGGCGCTCCTCGGCCGAACGATGCGTTTGCGTTTTGTGGGCACGAGCAGCCCGGAGATTGCCGTAAACCGGCAGACCTGTTATATCGGAGATGCCGAAGGCAATCATTTCCGACTGATTGTAGCCACGGCGTAGCTGTTTGGTCCAGTGAATCGGCACCGCCACCAGCGCATCAATGTCATTGAAGAAACCCTCCACGCGCAATTCGCCGGCATACAGCCGTCCGAGAGCGCGGGCGATGTCGCTCCGACCATTGTATTTAGCCACACGAATCAGATGACTGTAAGGATTCTCATTGCGATAGAAATAGTATGCTGCGGCCCGCTGCAGAGGCGCCTTTAAATCCACAAGTCGGTTGGCTAACTGATTGTCGAGAACGCGGTGATAATATGTCCGAGGAATCCGGGCAATGCACTCCATACAGAGCACTTCCTCCCCCTCCACAAGGTGCCTGTGGCACACAGGACACACCGGCGGATAGAACATCCCGGCGAAATCGCGCAGGAGCGTGCGCCACCCTACGCCCCCGGGGCGAGATTTCACTGAAGCTCGGGCCATATTCTTGTTTTCGATTTCACTGATGCTCGAGCCATAATTCCGTTTTCGATTTCACTGATGCTCGGGCCATATTGCAGGGTCTTTTACTATCGGAGCAACTACCGACGACTCAAATCCGCGGCTCAATCCGGCGCGATAGAGGCGTGTACGCCCTTCGTAAGTGTATCCCTCCTTCACCGAGCGGGCCTTAGCCGTTAGAAATTCACGAGCCGTTTTCACATATTCCTCCTCATCTATCTCATCCAGCGCGGCAGAAATCATAGCGCTGTCGATGCGTTTTGCCATCAAACCCAGATAAATCTTTCTTTTACCCCAGCGGCCATAGCGCAGTTTATCGCGCACATAGGCTGATGCAAACCTACTGTCATCAACAAACCGCCGCTCCTTGAGCGAGGCAATAATCTCCTGCGCATCGGTCGAAAGCACGCCCCAGCGCCGGAGTTTTTCAGCCAATTCTCCGGTACACCGCTCTCCGCGCGCACATAGTTCTTCGAGCCTGCTAAGCGCGTTCTCCTTGCTTATGGTCTTACGCTGGATCATTTATAGGAATATCTGAAAGTCTTACTTCAATTATCCAACGACTTGGAAGCCGTGAGGAATCGGTTGCGGCCCTCCGAATCGCGAAGCACCGCCGCATCGGCAAATCCGGCCTGGCGGGCATTATCGAGAAGCTTCGATGCAAACAGCGGATTGATTTCAAAGTAAATCCTTCCGCCCGGCACCAACATATCAGTAGCAGCAGCCCGCAGAATGGCGTTATAGAATCGCAGAGGGTCGCTATCGGGCACAAAGAGCGCCGTAGCCGGCTCATAATCAAGAACATTAGCTTCGAGCGACGGTTTCTCACTCTCGGCAATATATGGCGGATTGCTCACAATGATATCAAACTGCATCCCGGGAAGCGATTCCGGCAAAGCAAGGATGTCGGCCTTGCGGAAATCTACATTCACATGTAGCTGCCGGGCATTTTCACGCGCCACGGCAAGCGCTCCGTCGCTGATGTCGATAGCAGTCACCTCCGGAAATTTCAGATTCAGAGCAAGCGCCACAGCTATGCAGCCGCTGCCGGTTCCGGCATCCAGCACCCGCAAATCCCTGCCATCATTTTCCCTGACAATGATATCGACCAACTCGGCCGTCTCCGGGCGAGGCACAAGCGTATCGCGGGTAACCTTCAACTTCAGCCCATAGAAATCCACACACCCGAAAATCTGCTGAATCGGTTCATCGTGGAGCAAACGATTTATGGTATCGTTCACTTTCCCAAGGATGAAATCGCTCACGAGGTCATCCTGCCGTATGGCCAGATCTACCGGTGTCCACCCCTTCAACTGCTCAAACATAAAACGCTGCAGCGCACGAGTCTCCCCCTCGCCATACTTCGGAAGCAGGAGTGCCCGAGTCCGAGCAAGCACCTCACGCAGCGAAGTGCCGCCGTCCGACGACAGCGCACCACGGCCCGGTTCGCTCGGTTGCGATGTCCCCATATTCTCCGAAGTTTTTTCCGATTCCATACGCTTAGTTCGTTGTTCTTTCAGAAAATTACAGTTCTATCAGATGGTCGGCCTTGAAATCGCGAATCGCTTTTGTGCCAATCACACTATCCCACAGCATCGGCGACACACCATTGCCGGGGCGCTTCACGGTGATATTCTCCTCAGTGAGTAGCTCGCCGGCCTTGATGTCGCGCGCTGCCACAATGCTCTTGCGGGCCACCTCGATATTAGGGCGCTCCGACTCCGACACATGCTTCTGCCCGCTACCGATTGCCTGCTCGATATTACGAATGGCGCTAACCATCGCTGCAAGTTCGGCCGGTTCAAGCGATGCCTTGTGGTCGGGTCCGGGCAGATTCTTGTCGAGTGTGAAATGCTTTTCGATAATCTGCGCACCCATTGCCACTGCGGCAACCGGCACCTCAATGCCCTGCGTATGGTCGCTATAGCCTACAGCTCCGGGGTTGAGAGTGCGCAGAGCGTCCATAGCGCGGAGGTTAACGTCGCGCATCGGGGTGGGATACTGTGTATTGCAGTGCAACAGCGATATATCGCTGCGCTGGAGACCATTGTCGGTAAGCACACGCATTGCAGCCTCCACCTCCTCCAGTTCACACATACCGGTAGATAGAATCACCTTGCCACCTTTGCGGGCTATTTTGCGCAGATAAGGAAGATTGGTGATTTCGCCCGACGGGATTTTCCAATAATCCATACCCAGCGGCGCCAGACAATCGATTGATACCAAATCGAACGGTGTTGACATAAAACCGATACCAACCTCCCGGCAAAGCTGCGCCAGAGGGGCATAGTCGTCGAGTTTCAGGTGAATCTTGCGGCACATTTCCAACTGACTTTCACCCTCGCCGGTAGTTTCTTTCTGGTATTCGGCCTTCGGAGCCACGGAAGATATGACAAGTTCGGGCACGGCAGTCTGAAATTTCACATAGTCGGCACCGGCAGCTTTTGCGGCATACACCATCTCCACGGCGCGGTTGTAGTCGCCATTGTGGTTCACGCCTGCTTCTGCTATTATTATTGTCTTGTTATTCATATTCTCTTAAGGTTCAGAGTCAACATTGAAACCCACCTCGGCGAAATAGCGGGTGACAAGCAAACGGTCATTCCACTTCGTCACCGGCTCAATTGGCAGCTTCATAGCATCACGCAGAATCATTTCGGGAAGGTCGGCTCCGGCAAGCACCGATGCCACCGCACCCCCACCAAGCCGGGGATTTATCTCCATAATCAGCAGTCGGCCGGTAGCGTTATCCTTCAGGAGCTGCACCGTCACTGCTCCACGCAACCCGGTAGCACGGAGCGTTTTCCGCACAAGGGCATCCACATCGGCATCGGCAAACACGCGCGTTGTCGACACTTCGCCGCCCTGCACTTCCAGGCGATAGCGCGGCACTGCCGAGATAATCCTGCCATCAGCCGCCACATAGCAATCTACCGTAATCTCCCGGCGGTCAACTATATATTCCTGCAGCAGATAGCGGTCGGTGGAAATTTCCAGCGAGGTGAGTTCGATAGGGCTATGCACAATGCGTATTCCCTTCGACGCCGACCCGCAGCGCGGCTTCGCTATCATCGGGAAACGATCGCTGCGGGGCACGGGCAAACCGTTGCTGCGAAATATCCGGTCGGCCACAATCTTGTCGAACATTGCGGCCGCGCCCGAGGGCTCGCCCACAGGCACAAACAGATCGCGGTAAATATCGCGGTAGCGGGCAGCAACCTCAACGGCGCCATCCACAAATGGCACCATAATGCTTATCCCATATTTTTCCACACAGGCGTGAAGATGTTCATACAGATCGGCATCTTTCCACTTGCGCCCCACAATCACCCTGCCGATTGATGCCAGCGGCACGTAAGGGGTAAGCTCGTAGTCGTACAGCTCCACATCCACGCCAAGCCGGCGGCCTGCATCGATGAATTTCTGCCCCATCGACACACGCTTGGCACCTCCGAGAAAGAGGATACCCACCCGGCGGCGCTCAGGTTCCACGCGGCGCTCAGCATTGGTGTTATTCGTTTCTGCCATTTTTTCAGCGGCTTTATCAACGGTTGTAAATATCCGACTTGTATCGGGCGAGATTTGCCGGGTCGGTAAACCACTCTATGGTGCGTCGCAATCCTTCGCGAATAGTCACCTGCGGACGCCAGTCGGTGAGCGATTCTATCTTCGTATTGTCGCCGCACAGACGGAACACTTCGCTCTTTGAGGGGCGCAGGCGCTCCGGGTCAACCACATACTTCACATCGGCTCCCATCAGCTCGGCAATCAGCTTGAGTGTATCAGCCATTGAAATCTCGGTGCCGGTGGCGATATTGATTTCCTCACCTTCGATATTATCGGCACGACCCAGCGCGAGGAATCCACGGCATGTATCTTCCACATAATTGAAATCACGTGTGGGAGAAAGGTCTCCGACCTTGATTTCACGGGCGCCATTGGCTATCTGTGAAATAATCGTCGGGATGATAGCACGGGCACTCTGGCGCGGGCCGTAGGTATTGAACGGACGGGCAATCACCACTGGTAACCCGAAAGCGTTGTAAAAGCTTTTGGCGATGGCGTCGGCTCCGATTTTGGTAGCGGAATATGGCGACTGCGGCTGACGCGGATGCTTTTCATCAATGGGCACATACTGCGCCGTGCCGTAAACTTCTGAGGTAGAAGTTACAATCAGCCTCCCTACCCCAAGATCTTTAGCCGCCTGGCACATATTCAGCGTGCCCTTAACATTGGTGTCGACATAGCTCTCCGGAGCCACGTAGCTGTAAGGAATGGCTATGAGCGCGGCAAGGTGGAAAATAGTGTCGGTATCGCGGGCGATATGACGGCAAAAGACCGCATCGCGCACGTCGCCGCACACGATTTCAAGGTTTGGGTCGGATTTGCCTTCCAGCCAGCCCCAGTTGTTAAACGAATTATACTGGCTCAGTGCCCTCACCTTGATTCCCTGCGACAGAAGCAGGTCGACAAGGTGCGAACCGATAAAGCCGTCGGCACCGGTGACAAGTGCGTGATTTATTGTGCGTGACATATCTTTGAAAATTCTATTATCTATTTTACCCTCTCTTTTTCAGCACATAGGTGTAGGTGGAGCCGTCGTCGGGATTCACCAGGCGAAGGTTGCATTTGTTTGAACCGGCCTCCACGATTTCCAGCGAGAAGGGAGACCCTGCCGGGAAATGCAGACCTGAAAACGGGATATAAATGGATGATTTATCCCCATCCTCGTTATGGTCGAAGTTGAGCACAAGCGAACCATTCTGTTCGCTCCACGTGCCGTAAACGGTATAGGACTGATGGGCATAACCCTCAGGGGCAAGCCACATTATGCAGATAATATCGTTCTGAAACATCCAGAAATACTGTCCGTGGTATTCTGCATCCGGGGCGCCGTCGACCAGCATTTCTGTCTGCTGCCACTGGCCAAACCAGTCGCCGATGTCGCCATTGTTGCGCGTGCAACCGGTCGATGTCAGCATCAGCAACGCTATTGATATTATGATTGAAAAATATTTCATAAACACGTTTTTTCTGTAGGATGTAATATGCCGGGATTATTTCCGGCGACCGCCTATGCGGAGCACATCGGAAAAGCGCACCGTAATCATACCGCCGGTATTGTTGCCCAAAAGCGTGCCGTGGTCCAGAGCGAATTGCGCCAGCACGGTCAGTCCGGCTACCTTGCGGGGGGAATACCCCGCTTCAAGCATAAAGGATGTGTCGCTTCGCGGCTCAGGCAGCGGATCGCGGTAGCGACCCCAGCTGCGCCGGTATCCGCCTAATACACGATAACTTAGCTCCGGTGTAATCACGCCCTCCACACCTATGTGGAATCCGCGCATACGATTGTATGCAAACACCATATTGCCGTCGGTATTGTAAATCGGCGACACCATAAAGGGAGTGCCGATAGCCATTCCGTAATATGCGTAGGGGTTGTATTCGTGATTATAATAATAATCGTCGGCACCTTCGGCACGATGAGTAATGGTTGTGCCGGGATTGTCGTCGGGATCCCAGTGCATCGGGCCTGACTGATTGGTGAAGTCGATATACTCAATCACAGCGCCGGAAATCAATCCCGGCTGTGGAGCTGTATACTGCAGACCCCACACGCCGTCGAAGCCGTTGAGGCATCCTATGCCTGAGCCATCTTCCCACGGTTTCTGCATATATGCCTTGACAGAAGCTCCTGAGGGAAGGCGGTAGCGCAGATGCAAATCCCAGCATCCGAGCGAACTGCCCGAATAGTATGCCAGCGTAGACCCGTCGGTGGGAACAAGCATCTTGAAGAACTGCTTGATGCCGCGCGAATAGGAGCGCGTCCTGATGTACTTTCCGTCTGTATACCAGTTGGTGGTACCTCCGAAGAAAGCGCCCACCTGCATACCCACCGTCACCGAGAAGGGCTGCGAAGGCTTGGTGCGGAAATAGCACCGCTTATATGAGTAAAACTCGCCCTGATTCAGGTGGCCGTAATAATAATTGTAGTGATTGCGCAGCCACTTGTTATCCATAGGTTTGCCGTAAGAAATCTCACCCTGAATCTGCACCCATCCGTTGGTGAAGGGGATGTTTTGGAAATCGTGGAATCCTGCTCGAACCTCCGGAATCGGCCTCGCATTGCCGCTTTCCACAAGATCGCCGCTCGAAAGAGTGCTGCTCAGGAGCGCCGAGGTATGTTCTTTCATACCCACGGTAAGGAACACGCCGCGATAGCGCAACTCGCCATAAAGTTGCTGCAGCCACACGCGGGCGGGATGCTCGGCATGCGGCACAAGCAGCCCGTTCTTCACGGCCAAACCTCCGGCAGGCACAGCAGCGTCGGCTGCAGCCTCCTGAAAGCGCATATAATCGACCGACGAACTGTAGCCGCCCAAAGCATCTACGCCAAAACTGTAGGTGAAGCGCTTACCCTCCTCATGGGGGCGCCACGCGTCGATTCGGGCAAGTGCATTGCTGCTTTGGGTAAGCACTCCGTGACGATTGGAGGCGATATAATAAGGGGCAAAATCGCCGCTGCCGGCATTCATCAAAAGAGATGCGCTCCAGTTTATGGCATACCCCTCTGCAGATGAATCATCAGAAGAGGCCGAAGCCGAGGAAGTGCCGGTGGCGGTGGCTGATGCAGAGGAAGCGCCGGATTCCGACACAGACTCAGCTGCCGATGCCATAGCCGACATTGCCAGCAGCGCAGTGGCCGCCAGCGTGCGGCTGAAAGAAATGTGATACCTGATTTTCATAATGTCAGGAATTTGTAGGATAATCCCCCGCATCCTCGTCAAAGGAATCGGTGGGATGATATGAATTGATATGGCGGTCTTTTTTCTCGTCGTAGACCTCGGAGATGGTCAGGAAAATGCCTGTCTCTTCCACGTTGCCGAACTCATCATTGATGGCCGTGCCGAAAATTTTCAGCGTGGGGCTGAGGCTCATATAGGCATTGACCAGCGGAGGAATGTTGATGCCGCGCTGACGGATGGCCGAATTCAGTATCTTGTAATCCTCCTTGAAGTCGCTGTACGGGAGCATCCGGGCAAACAGTCCGTCGTGGTCGGAGGGCACAATAGGCTGATATGGTTGCGCCAGCCCTTCGGTATCAGGGAAATGCTTATTAAGGAAATAGAGCAGAAGGTCGCGGCACATACGGTCGTAGCTGGGATACATCGTGAATTTTCCGAAAAGATAATGGATTTCGGGATGCTCCACAGTGAGCGCTCCAAGGCCATCCCAAAGATTATCCAGCGCGAAAATCGCTTTCGCTCCGGCACGCGACGACTGATATTCCAGGCGCACAAACGACCGGCCAAGTTCTATCGTCTGTGGCAGATACTCCCGCACAAACTTTGGCGAGAAGTCAAACATGTGGCTGGTGGCTATGCGCGGACGTCCGTCAATCAGTTTTATATCCTTTCCTAAAATGTAGCGGTAGCCGCCCAGAATCTGGCGCGAGTCAGGATCCCACACTATCAGCTGCTTGCAAGGCGGGTCCATCCGGTCATACTGGTCTATGTCACACTCTTTGCCGGTGCCTCCGCCCGAAGTGCGGAAAGCAATCTCGCGCAGACGACCGATTTCGCGCATCGTATTGGGTGCGCTTTTATAGTCTACGACATAGATTTCATTGTCGGCCTTGTTGGTCTTGCGGAGCAGATGGTCGGGCGTAAGTTCGGCCTCAATCAGTTCTACAGGTACGGGGTCTATAATGGGGCAAATCATTGTCATTATGGGTTATAAATCAAGCGGTGTAGAGGCATCGGGGATTTCTGCGAAGGCCGGATTTTCGCCGGCGGATATGCGGTAAATCAGTCGCCTCATCCGGGCCGCGCACTGCGGTGCGCCGCTCCCGACGGTGAGTTGCTGCCACGGCACCGGGCTGCCGAAAGTCACCGGCAGAGTGCTGTTTTCGAGCGTGAACATCTCGCCGGGGAGATATATCATCTCGAAATTGAATTTCAGTCGCAATTTCAGCCGTCGGTTGGCCATTTTATAGAAATGCGGTGAATTTTCTCCGCCGAAAAAGAGCGGAATCACATCGCGCTGATGCTTCACTGCTTCGTTGACAAACATTTTATTCCACTTCAGGTCGCACACCCGGCGCTGAATATTGCCGCCGACACGCACTTTCTGAAGCCGCGACACAAGTCCGGCAGGGAACATTATTATGGGGTCATTGCCGGCAAAGGCTTCCTCAACTGCCTGAATGGCCTCACGGCTTTGCCGGCCGAATTTATTCACCGGCAGGAACACGCTGCGCAAGGGCGCTACAGCCTGCAGCAGGTCGTTCACCACAAAGTATACATTGCCACCGTGGCGGCGCTGCACATAATCAATCAGTGCCATTCCGTCGAGTCCGCCAAGCGGATGATTCGACACATAAAGCACCCTGCGGTGTGAAGGCTCCGGCAAGCGCTCTTCATGCTCGGGAGCAAGTGTGATATTGAGCGACCGAAGCACACCGCGGGCAAAGGGCGCGCCTTCCAGCGAAGCGTTCTCTTCGAGCAGTTCGTTGAGCCTGGTCTGGCAGATTGTACGCTTCATCCACTCCACAACGAAACGCGGAATCAGACGCGACAGCCGGGGCAGGCGGTCGCGCAGCACTCCATCGAGATCAATCTTTATTATCTCGCCTTTGACTGGTGTTTCCTGTGATGCAGACATAGATCGGTTTTCATTGCAAATTTACGATTTTTGCGCGAAAGATTGATGAAAATCCGCCGCAAATTGTTAAGTTTGCATAAAAATCAAAACAGTTATGCCAAAGCAATCGTCAGGCGTTTCCGGTTTCCTCGACAATACGCTTGCCACCATCAAAAGCTGCGTGAAGCAAGTTGTGGAGAAATCGGCCAAAATAAATCCGGCTAATAGCGCTACCAATCAGCTGATTATTCTCGGAAACGGGCCTTCGCTGCGAACGAATCTCAACAACGACCTCGACCTGCTCCGCAGCGCCGACACCCTCGCCGTAAACTTCGCCGCCAACACCCCGGAGTTCTCCGAGATTCAGCCCACATATTATCTGTTGGCCGACCCCCATTTCTTTGATAAAGCGGGGGAAGACCCCAATGTCGGCCGCCTGATTGAAAATCTCAACAGCATCACTTTCCCGATGACACTGTTTGTGCCGGCCGGTGCACGAAAGGCCGACAGCTATTTCCACAATCATAATCTCACCGTGAAGCATTTCAGCTTCACCGCCGTGGAGGGATACACCTGGTTTGAGAACGCTATGATGAACTCGCACCGCGGCATGCCTCGGCCGCGCAATGTGCTCATTCCATCCATTATGGTGGGTATATGGCTCGGCTACAAGGAGATATATCTACTGGGCGCCGACCACTCCTGGCTGAAAACACTCAGCGTCAACGACCGCAACGAGGTGGTGTCGATTCAGCCTCACTTCTACAAGGAGGATTCCCGCGAGCAGCAGAGGGTGAATGAGGTTTATGTGAATCGTCAGCTCCACGAAGTGCTTGAGAGTATGATGATTGCATTTAAATCATACCACCGCATCAGAGAGTATGCCGACCGATGCGGCACACAGATTTTCAATTCCACTCCAGGCTCGATGATTGATGCCTTCGAGCGCGCTTCACTTCCCCGATAATCCTCTATGGCTTCATATCTTACCCTCGCAGCACAGTCGCAGGCTCAGTTTGTGGAAAAGCGGAGCCGCTTCATCGGGTTCGCCATACCGGTGTCAACCCGCGAGGAGGCCCGCGAGCACATCAAAAATTTCTCGAAGGAATATTACGATGCGCGCCACGTATGCTGGGCTTTTATGCTGGGCGCCGACCGTAAGGATTTTCTTTCTTCCGACAATGGCGAGCCATCCGGCACGGCCGGCAAACCGATTCTCGGTCAGATTAATTCATTCAATCTTACCGACATCCTGATAGTGGTGGTGCGTTATTTCGGCGGAGTAAAACTCGGCACACCGGGGCTAATTGCCGCATACCGCGAGGCTGCCCGACTCACAATCGAAGCCGGAGAAATAATTGAATGTCAGGAGAAAAGCACATTCTCTTTCAACTTTCCTTATATGGCGATGAATGATGTGATGAAAATCGTAAAAGCATCCGACGTGGAGATTCTCGGGCAGCAGTTCGACAATTCCTGCTCAATGACTCTGCGGATGGCCACCGACCTTTATCCCGAAATTACCGCGCGTCTGCTCGCCGTCGACGGCGTCAGTGCATCCTCTTGAGCAGATTATAGGAAGGAACTACCCCAAGTTCGCCGGCTTTCGACAGATTGGCCATACCCTCAGCACGGTTGCCAAGCTGGAAATAAACGTAGGCCAGATTATAATATGCCTCACCGAAGTCGGGCTTCAACTCCACAGCCTTGCGGAAGGCCGACAATGCCGAGGTGAAATCACCCATATCGGCAAGCACCACCCCCTTATTGTAATGCGCAAAAGCCATACGCGGAGATAATTCGGCTGCCCGGTCGAAATCCGCCACGACTCCGCGAAGCCGCAGCTTCACATCGGCAGCGCCGTCGGCTTTAATCATATCATAGCGGGCCACGCCGCGCTGAAACCACGCCAGCGCGAAATCGGGTGTGAGCGTCACAGCCCTATCGAGGTCGGCGATGGCCGCCTGATAGTTGCGCAGGGTCATATAGTCCATCGCCCGGCCGAAATAATCAATGGCGCGGGGAGTGTTTTCCACAAGATAACGGGTATAATTCTCTATCGAGCGGAAATGGCGGTCGAGCAGCGACTCATCCGAGGGGGTGAGTCCGCGGTTGCCAACCATCACCACAAAGGGAAGAATACGGGTGGCATTCAGGTCGTCGACCTCCTTTATATAAGAACGGGCATCGGTCACGGAATTGGTAGAAGCGCTGTAGTAGCCCAGCGCAAACATCGGCTCAAGCGAAATGCGGCGGTCGTGATCCTGCACGCGGCCGCGAATGCCCTGGCTTACGAAATCCTGCTGAAGGTCGACATCGTTGTCGAGTGTGCGGAGCGCTGTGAATCGGCGGGCCACAGATTCCGGCGTAAGCTCGGAGCCGTTGCCATTCCCAGACTCCCCGCTACCGTTCTTACCCGACGCTCCGGATTGATTGCCGGCGTCATTGCCATCACGGGAGGCTGACCCATTGCCGGCGTCGGCCAAATCAGCGCCGGGTGCAGGAATGCCACCGGCCGGGAGCGCACGGGCTATGGCAAGCGCCTTCTTATAGTCGGCCTCGGCATCGCGCATTTTTCCTTGCTGACGGTAAATGTCGGATCGCATATAATATGCCTCCGGCAGATTGGGGAAACGCTGAATAAGCGCGGATATATCGGCAAGTGCGGCTGAGAAATTGCGCACTTCGCCGTAAAGGAGCGCACGGTTGTAGAGCGCCCGATGGTCTTCCGGTTCAAGTTCAAGCACGCGCGAGAAGTCAATTATCGCGCGGTCATTGTCGCGGCTCTCCATACGCAGCAGGCCGCGGTTGTAAATGGCCGCAGCGTTGAGCGGGTCGAGCTGTACGGCATAATCATAGTCGGCCATCGCCCCGAAATAGTCGTCGCGATGATAGCGGAGGAACGCACGGTTCACATACAGGCCGCTCTCTTTAGGCTCCAGACGGATAGCCTCGGTAATGTCGCTTTCGGCCTTTTCATATCCCTCAGGCTTGGCCATCAGGATGTTTGCCCGGAGCAGGTATGCGTTTGCAATGTTCGGATTGATTTCCAGCGCCTTTTCCAAATCGGCCACGGCGCCAACCGTATCGGTCTGCTCAACCTTCAGGCGTCCGCGGGCCACATAGGCGTTGGCATAACCGGGATACATCTCCAGCAGGCGGTCGAAGCTCACCCGGGCACTGTCGGCTTCGTTGAGCTGCTGCAGCGCCAGTGCACGATTAAACATCAGGTTGCGGTTGTTGGGCAGCAGCCGCATGGCGGCATCATAGTCCTCCACCGCGCTCCGGTACAAGCCGAGGTTCTGTTGGGCCACACCGCGCACCTCATACACATCGGGGATAAACGGGTTTCGCTCGATAGCCATCGAGGCATCCTCCACAGCTCCGCTGTAGTCTTCCAGGTTCAGCTTGGCTATGGCGCGATAGAGATATGGCTGCGCCAGATATGGCTTGGCCGCGATAGCTCGATTGAAATACTGAATGGAGAGCACATAGTCATCGAAGTAGAGCGCGTTCTGCCCCACCCGCACTATCTGCTCAGCATTGATCTGCGCATAAGCATTGCCGACGCCGGCAAAAGCCAGCATCAGCAACGTAAGGTATTTTATTAAAATATGTCGCGAAGGAAATGCAGCCACTATTTCTTCACTGTTGCAGCCTCGTCAGCGGCTTCAGCAACTTCAGCAGCCTGGTCCTGTGCGATTTCCTCATCCTTGAAATCCTTGATACCGGCTGCAATCAGCTGATTGTACCAGGAAAGGAGTTTGCGTATGTCGGTAGTGTAAACGCGGTCCTCGTCGTAGTCGGGAAGCACGGTTTTGAAATAAGCGCGCACAGCGGCATCGTCGCCCAGCGCCTTTACATCGACTTCCTTGCCGTCGTTGGCTTCCTTCACCTTCTCGAGCACATCAAACAGAGGTACATCGTCGCCTATGGTGTAGATGGAAATGTCGCCCAGCGACACTACTTTATCAGTAGAATATGCCGGCTGACGGCGGCCTGTGGCGATATTCTCCACAATAAGCATATTCTTACCACGGTTTACAAGACGGAAAAGGCCGGACTTACCGGAAATAGAAAGAATTTTCTTGAGCATATTTTTCGTTTTTAGCGAATGCAAAGTTAGCTATCACCAACGGCATTTCCAAATTTTCCCCGAAAGCATTTATAAAATTTCCTGCCGGAGATGGTTAATTTTTGCACAAAATATGTTAACTTTGCATACACATCAGCCTTTTTCAGGCTTCTGTTTGTTTATTCTAATAATCTCTGTAGGATTATTCTTAATCGCTCTTAGATTATCCATAATCGCTGCGAGGATATTGTATCTGATTCTATCTTTCTTCTGATAAATTTTCAATCCATTAATAATTATTACCGATATGAAAACTCTTAAGACTTTATGCATCGGCGTATTAGCTGCAGGTATGCTCCTGACAGGCTGTAACTCTATGACTAACACCGGCAAGGGAGCCCTCATCGGCGGTGGCGGCGGTGCCGCTCTCGGCGCTGGCATCGGCGCACTCATCGGCGGCGGCAAAGGTGCCGGCATCGGCTCGGCTATCGGAGCTGCTGTTGGCGCAGGCGCAGGCACTCTCATCGGCAACCGTATGGACAAGCAGGCCAAGCAGCTGGAGCAGCAGCTCCAGGATGCTCAGGTAGAGCAGGTGCAGGACCAGAATGGTCTCGCTGCCATCAAGGTTACATTCCCCGGCGGCATCCTCTTCCCCACCAACGGCACTACCCTCAGCGCCGGCGCTCAGACCGAACTTGCTCAGTTTGCAAACTCGCTGATTCAGAATCCTGAAACCAACGTTCAGGTTTACGGCTTCACCGACAATACCGGTTCGCTTGCCGCCAACACAAAAGTAGCCAACGGTCGTGCCCTCGCTGTTGACCGTTTCCTCATCGACAGCGGTGTATCCCCCACTCGCGTCACCTATCAGGGTGTGCCGATGGCCAACTACGTAGCTTCCAACGACACTGCCGCAGGCCGTGCACAGAACCGCCGCGTAGAAATCTACATCACCGCCAGCCAGCAGATGATTCAGCAGGCTGAAGCCGGCACACTCCGCTAATTTCCCAAATAGCAAGGGTAGCTACCTCGGCTAAATTAGCTAAATTAGCCAAATTAGCTAAATTAGCTAAGTTAGCTACCTTAGCTAAGTTAGCTGCAAAAAAATAAAAAGAGGCTCGCAGGAGCCTCTTTTTATTTTTTTCAGCTTGCTTTTGGGCAGCTTGCTGATTATTTATTTTTTCTGGCGGGTGAGCCGGGTCAAAGCACACTGTCGTTGAAGATGCGGTCTTTGAGCTTTTCGGCGTGTTTGCGGTAATCCTTCGAGCCTATGTAAGCCTCAAGCGTGGCGCAATGCCGGTGGTTGTGCATATCGGTGCCGACAAAATCCACCATATCGCGGTCAATCAGATATTCCGCCATAGCCTTTGCCTCCTTGCCGTAGTTGCCTGCCAGCGAGAGAAGATTAATCTGGAAAAGCGTGCCCTGGCTGTGCAGCATAGAATACCGCTCGCGCTTATTGCCATAATAATATGTATAGCGCTCCGGGTGGGCAAGGATAGGCTTGAAGCCACGCATCTTCAGATCAAAGAGAAGTTTGTCAATATTCCAGGCCTCCTGCACGAAGGAATTCTCCACGAGCAGGTAATTATTGGGCATAGGAGTCACCAGCCCCTGCTCCAGCTGCGCATTGAAGAAACTGTCCATACGGTATTCCGCCGAATGAAGCAGCTCTATATCAATTCCTTTCTCCGCCACGGCCTGCTGCAGTTTATCGAATGCCGCATTAATCGTGTCGGGGGTATTCTCAAATGTATCCTGTGTAACGTGAGGCGTGGTAATTATCTTGCGTATACCCCAGCTGTGTTCGTGCGCCACAAGGTCGGCACCACCTTCGGCATTCCGCTGTCCGTCGTCGATGCCGGGGACAAGATGGCAATGCATATCGGTGTGAAAGAACAGTTCCTGAGGCTCCTGAGCCTTCTTTTTAAAGAAGTTAAACATAGAAATAAATATCACTCTTAAAAATCACACAAAGTTACGCATTTTTCCGCATTAAGGATTAAACGATATGTGAAAATTAACAAATGAGGCCCAGAATCCAAAAAAAATGCGTAACTTCGCGGCATAAAACATACACAAATCAGCAATAATTTATGGAGAAGAAGTTAAAAATCAGGGATTTGACCCTGCGCGACGGGCAGCAGTCGCTTTTTGCCACCCGCCTGAAACAGCAAGACATCGACCCGCTGCTCCCCTTATACAAGGATGCAGGCTTCTATATTATGGAAGTTTGGGGTGGAGCCGTGCCCGACTCTGTAATGCGCTACCTCGACGAATCCCCCTGGGACCGTCTGCGTAAGATTTCTAAAGCCATCGACGGCAAATCGCTCCTTTCCGCACTTTCGCGCGGCCGCAACCTTTTCGGTTACGTGCCTTACCCCGACTCGGTGCTCGAAGGTTTTTATAAGGAAGCCATCAAAAACGGCCTCAACGTGATGCGTATTTTCGACGCGCTCAATGATATCGACAACGTGAAAGAGTCGATTCGTCTGATCAACGAGCTGGGCGGCATCGCCGACGCTGCCGTATGCTACACCGTCGACCCCAAGGACGAGGCTCCCGCAGAACCTGAGAAGAAAGGTTTCTTTGCCAAGCTCTTCGGCAAGAAAGAAGCTCCCGTGGCTCCCAAGAAGATTTTCACTGACGAATATTTCGTAAATCTCGCTGTGGAGATGGAGCGTCTGGGTGCCAAGATCATCACCCTCAAGGATATGGCCGGTCTGGTAAACCCGATGCGCGCAGCTTCCGTAATCGGCAAACTCAAAGCTGCCGTGAAGGTGCCTGTCGACTTCCACACCCACTGCACCCCCGGCTACGGTCTGGCCTCCTCGCTTATGGCCATCCTCAACGGCGTCGACATCCTCGACACCAACATCTGGTGGTTTGGTGAAGGTTCGGCAGCTCCCGCTATCGAACTTGTCTACATCTTCTGCAAGAAGCTCGGCATCGAGGTGGATGTGAATATGGAGAAGGTCGGCGAAATCCGCGACCGTCTGGAAGCTATTCGCCACAACCTGGCCGACTTCGACCTCAACAAAGATCACTTCCCCAAGAAGTTCAACCCCCTTACCGACACTCTGCCTGCAGAAGTCGATGCACTCTTCGACAAAGCCATCGCCGCTGCCAAAGCCGGCAACGAAGAGGAACTGCTCGACGCCTGCCACGCTATCGAGGATTATTTCGGTTTCCCCAAACCCAATCTCCTCGTCAAGGACGCAGAGGTGCCCGGCGGTATGTACTCCAATATGGTGGCCCAGCTTAAAGCTCTTGGCGCCAGCGACCTGCTCGACGACGCTATGCGCCTGATTCCTAAGGTGCGCCGCGATGCCGGCCTTGTGCCCCTGGTAACACCTACCAGCCAGATTGTAGGCTCGCAGGCCGTGCTCCTGGCTATGGACCGCCGCAAAGGCAACCCCGACTACACTCAGACCAACAATCAGTTCATCTCGCTGGTTAAGGGTGAATACGGTCACACTCCCGTGCCCGTCAATCCCGCTTTCCGTGAGAAAATCACCGGCGATGCAGCTGAAAAGCCCTACGACGTTTCCACCTACAAGAAACCGGCCAACCCCGAAGTAGCTGAGCTGGGCAATGTGCCTCTGGCTTCCAACCAGGAGGAATACCTGCTTCTGGAACTACTCCCCAACGTAGCCAACAAATTCCTGCGCAACCGCCGTGAAGAGGAGTTCAAGGCAAAGCAGCCCGCAGAAGAGCCCAAAGCAGCTGCCGCTGAGGCTAAAGCCGCTGTAGCCGACGAGCCTGTCACCGGCGAACTCTTCACCGCTCCTATGGGTGGCCGCATTGTTGAAATCAATGTTAAGCCCGGCGACACCGTGAAGAAAGGCTCCGTTATGATGGTCTACGAGGCTATGAAGATGGAGAACGACCTCGAAGCTCCCCGCGACCTCAAAGTGAAGCGTGTATTCGTAGCTCCCGACGAAGTAGTCGGCACCGATGCCCGCCTCATCGAATTTGAATAATACTGATAATGAGGCTGTGTAAAAATAGCCACCGACGTATCAACCTGTAGGGACGCACCCCAGGTGCGTCCGCATAATCAAATGATTGACAAAATCATTGAGCGAATGCATCTGGGGTGCGTCACTACAGGTTGATGTGTTGTTTAAATTTTGACGAAGCAACATTTTATACATCCAGCCACATAAAGTCCACCCCGACGATGAAATCTGTGATAAATCCGGAATACAGCCATCTTGCCGATGACTTCAAAAAAGTTATCGAGGGAGACTACACACCGCTGAAAGTCTACTGCGACAAGCGCAACCGGGTGGAACTGATTGAAGTCGGAGGCCGGAAATTCGTAGTGAAGCGCTACCGCCACCTCCCTCCAGCGCTGGGTATCATATACACATTTTTCCGCAAAACCAAAGCGCGGAAAGCCTACGAACACGCACTGTTGCTGCTCGATAAAGGAATCTCTACTCCCAAACCTGCCGCCTACTACGAGCGCAAGCGCTTCGGCATCTTCAGCGACGGATGGTTCATATCGGAATATATGAATCTCCCCACTCTCCTGGAGTCCTTCTATCACGGCGGGTTCACCCCGGAGGAGCATCACGCAGCGGCAATCCAGCTTTCGGAATTCACTGCCAAACTGCACTCCGCAGGCATTCAGCCGCTCGACTACAACACGTCGAACATTATGTACCGCAAGGAGGGCAACGAATTCCAGTTCGCGCTGATCGACATCAACCGTATGCGTTTCGGCCGCGTGCCCGGTCTGAAAGACTCAATGCGCGCATTCTTCCAAATTGGCATTATCCCCTCCGATTACATCGACCTGCTCACCCCCTATATTCTGCAACGCGGCTTCAACTTTGAGGCTTCGCTCTATCAGATACTACGGCATCAGCGTAGGATGAATCGCAAACGCTCCTTCAAAGCGATGCTACACCGCTTGTTCCGCCGCAACAAATAGAATCAGCCAATATAGAATCAGCAAATATCAATCGCAAGGACATCGGCCGACGGGGATTCCGGCAGTACTTCAATACCTCGCTCAAATATCCAATCTGCAAGAATCGGCATAGCATCATCTCCGGCTAATGCCTTATACCCCTCGTAAATTTTCGCAATCAGACGCAGCGCCGAGTCGCCATCCTCACAGTGGAAACGGCTCGCAATTTCTTCGCGCGACACGAGCACCACTACCCCATCGATAAATACCGTAGCTGCCGTCTCTACATCAAACGGCTCAACCGACGCCACTTCCCCCGTAAGGTCTACGAGCCGCAAAGAACCTGCGCACGGTCCGTTCAAGACCGCGCGCGCAAGGAATTTCTTTGCGTCGATTATTTCCATTTAAATCTTCTTGTCACTTGCGGCAATGCGCCAAATCAGCGTTTTACGCCACCTTTGGCACCCTTCACGCCACCTTTTGTACCTCCGCCCAGAGCGAAAATATTCTGCGAGAACGAGGTGGTCTTACGGTCCTGGCGGTCTTTACGCTTGATGGCAAGCTGCACGAGCGTATCCATCAGTTTAGGGAAACTGATGCCGGATGCCTCCCAGAGATAGAACGACAGCGACCCGGGGATGGTGTTGATTTCATTTACATAAATCTTTCCGTCGGCACCGTCGACAATCACATCCACACGTGCTACACCGTGGCATGAGAGCACGCGGAATGTTTCGCCTGCCAGTCGCTGAATCTCCTTGGTTGTGGCCTCGGGGAGGTCGGCGGGAATCTTCTTCTGCGAAGCCTGCATACCTTCGGTGCCCTTCGAGCCACCCATATATTTGTCGGTATAGGAGAGGATTTCCTTGGTCTTGATAGGTTCCTCAAGCACCGATTCGCGATATTCGTCGCAGTCGCCCAGCACAGAGCAATTGATTTCCTGCAGCTGATCCACATAGTGCTCCACAAGGATGCGCGAAGAATAGCGGGCGGCATCCTCCACTTTGTCGAGCAGCTCCTCGCGGTCGTGAGCGCAGCCGATACCGATGGAAGAGCCGAGGTTGGCCGGTTTCACAATACACGGATAACCGATTTCCATCTCCACCTTCTTAACCAGCTCATCGCGCTTGGCAAACCACTGCCGGTCAGTGAACCATACGTAATCCACTACGGGGATATCGTTTTGGCGGAGAATATCCTTCATTGTTATCTTATCCATACCGTTGGCCGACGAGAGTGTGTCGCATCCGGCAAACGGTATGTCGATAGCCTGCAGAATACCCTGGAATGTGCCGTCCTCACCGTTGGCGCCGTGGAAAACGGGGATTACCACATCGAGCTTTGCGGCCACATTCTTCTTGCCGAAAAGCCCCTTCGGGTTGGAATAGTAAAGATTGTAGTCGCCGAAAACCGGACGCATATACACCTCCTCGGCCTTTTGCGGGAGCGCTTTCATATCGCGGTAGTTGCGCAGGTCAAGCAGGGCATCGCCGGTGAGCCAGCGACCCTCTTTGGTCACGTAAACCGGGGTGACATCATATTTATTACGGTCTATGGCATTGATAGCCTGATTGGCGGAAATTACCGAAATTTCGTGCTCGGTGGAGCGTCCGCCGAAGAAAACACCGATATTAGTCTTCATTTATGTCTGATAAAATTATTGTCAACTTTAGAGAGCGAACCGCGCTCATTCCGGCGCGCCCGCATTATGGATAATCATTATTTGAATGTGTCGGGGAGGTCGTTCTCATAGAGAACCACATCGCCCGGCCGTGCTACCTTGGCCAGCACCTCCTGTGCCTGCGCGAACGTGTCAACCGCGTAGACCTTCTTCTCGGGCATCTTGCCATCGGCCAGACCGTCGAGAATGGCCACGCGGTTATACTGCCCTACCACGATAGCTATGTCGGCATTGGCAGCGATATTACGGCCGAACTCGCGGTTGGCTTCCTCCTGCCGGCTGCCCAGCTCTATCATACCGGGGGTAATGATTATGCGCTGACCTTCATCCTTCATCATGCCAAGCACCTCCACGGCCATCTTCGAGCCTGCAGGATTGGAGTTGAAGGCGTCGTCGAGGATGGTGAGGCCGCCGGGAATACGCTTCACGCTCAGGCGGTGCTCCACCTGCTCGATCTGCGCCACAGCATACTTGATTTTTTCAGCCGGCACACCAAGATTCAGAGCCACAATCACGGCAGCCAGCAAGTCGCTCACATTGCACTCGCCCATAAGCCGGGTGTGTAGCTGCAGAGGTTCGGCCAGACCGGGACCGCTTACCGTGAAGTCAGTGCCGTGACTTGTGTAGCGCACATCGGTGGCCACATAGTCGGCTTTATCCCTGTTGGTCACAGCATACCGGAATGCTTCCACATTATCCACTTTCCGGTTGGCCACATAGGGAAAATCATTGTTGATTGCAGCAAAACCGTCGGAAGGAAGTGCGTCGACCAATTCAAACTTAGTTTTCTGCACATTCTCGATGGTGTGGAAAGTCTCCAGGTGCTGCTCCCCTACCGCCGTGATGATGGCAGCCTGCGGGTGCACAAGGTCGCAAATCTCCTTGATGTCGCCGGGCTGCTTTGCGCCCATTTCCACGATAAACACCTCATCGTAGGGGCGCAGATACTCCCTGACGGTGCGGATAACGCCCAGCGTGGTATTGAAGCTGCCGGGAGTCATCGTAGTGGAGAAATGCTCCGAAAGTATGCGGTGGAGATAATGCTTCGTGGATGTCTTGCCGTAACTGCCGGTAATGCCCACGATTTTCAGATCGGGCATCGAGGCCAGAATCCGGGCGGCATCATTGTAATATTTCTTGTTGATATGTGCTTCTACGGGGCGCAGCAATGTATTGGCCAGCAGCAGTATCATCGGCGACACGAACAGCAGGCACACAAGCGACGCGGCCGCCCACTGCAGGCTGCAGAACAGGCCGAGCACAACCGCAATTATGGCCGTGAGCACCCACATAGTGATGAAGATTCGCCTTGCACGTGCGGTCATCACAAGCGGTTTCTTGTATTTGCGGCGCATAAAGCTTATGCCCTGCCATACAAGGATAATCACCACAGCGGGATATGTGAGAATCTCAGGCACCCGGCCAAGTACCATCAGAAAGAAGGCTATAAGGCAGAAAATGCGCGGAATGGCCGTGCTTTCGTGCGACTGGTCGAACCAGCGGAGATAACGCTCGTTGCGGTATGAATTCTGCTGGAGCATCATCAGGTCGCGGCGATATACCGCAACCATATCAAACAGTGCCGCTGCAACTACAATTATCGGCAATGCGAAATTAATTTGTTCTATAGTAATCATTGCTCAGATTTGCTGTTAAGAAACGACTGAAGCACGGCGCGGAACTGCACCGGATTGTCGAGGAAACTATAGTGGCCGCAGCCGGGGAAACTTACCAGGCCGGAATCGGGGATAAGGCGATTCATCAGCTTGGCATCGCGCAGCGGAGTGGCGGTATCGTTCTCGCCCCACACAAGCAGCGTAGGTGCCTTTATCAGCGCCAGCCGGTCGGTAAGGTCCTCGTTGACGACCTTCGACAGGATTGCTCGCATCATACGCGAAGCACCGGCATAGTCGCTCGACCCTGCGCGCGCACGCATAGCATCGACCCGTTTTTCTGCCTTCTCCTCCCCAAGCACAAGTTGCCAGAAACGTTTGCCTGCCTTGAAGCTGTAGACCTTCACATAATATTTCAGCGAACGGCGGGGCTTGATGCCGGCGGCATCGACGAGAACCACTCGGTCGGTCTTATTGCGCGACGCATAGAGGATTGCAACCCTGCCACCGAACGAATGGCCGATAAGTGCCGGATTTTCCAGCCCCTCCTTAGCCACCAGTTCTTCCACAAGGCGGGTATAATCCTCCACGCCCCATACGCTTGAAGGCTCCTGCGAGTCGCCGAAGCCGGGGAAGTCGATATTGTATACAGTATTGGTAAGAGCGGCAGTAGCGGCAATCGACCGCACCGTAGTGTGGTTGCATCCCCATCCGTGCATCAGAATCAGAGGCTTTCCCTGACCCGTCACTTCCACCTTCACCTGAAGGCCCTGCAGCTCAATAGTTTTTTCCATAACAAGAATATCTTGATTTCTTCAGGAATATCACGATTACTTCTTTTTTGCAGCTCTATGTTGCAGCAACCTGTTGCGGTTTTGCACCGCCTGCTGCGCTTCCGAGGCGCCGCGCGATGGCCGTGCGGCGGTAGCAGCAGGGGCTACTGCACTTCTTGCCGCAGCCGGTGCCTGAGCACCCGGCTCCCGATGAGCACCCGGCGTCGTAGCAGCAGGATGCGTCGTAGTCACAGACGAACCACCCGGATGATTGGCTGTCGGAGCAGCCACCGAATCGGCCGCAACGCTGTCGGTCGCCTCCGGTTTTGGCTTGATATTGTAATCGAAGAAGCGCTCAGGGATATATTGCTGCACAAGATTGGCGCGCATACGGGTGAAGGATATGCTGTCGATGCGCACCGTCTCATCCCCTTTCGGGCGGGCAAGCATATAGCCGGTGATGCCAATCGGCAAGCGGGCGGAATCGATGCGAACCGACACCTTCCCTATGCCGTTGTTTTTCCCATCCTGCAGTGCGAAATTTGATGTGCCATCGGCGTAATTCACCACAAGCCGGGCCAGAGTAGCCTCCTTGGAGGGGTGCATGTGGAATTTGAGCGTAAACACATCGCGGTCGCGCCAGTTGGTATCCACCGGCACACTGAATGTAAGAATCCGCGAAGGAGCGCGGCGCGAGAACTCGAAATGCCGACTCATAGGCCAGATGTCAACCGAGTCGCCCACAGCTATCACCTTCTCGATAGCGGAGGCAATCAAATCTTTCTGACGCTCCTCAAGGATCTCCTGCACACGGTCGTAAACCTTCATATAATCCTCGATGTGGTAGCCGTAATACGAGAACGATGAATCAACCTGCTCGGGGGTTACGCCGTGGGCATCATAAACCGAGCGCCGCAGAAGCATCTTGGCCGAATCGGTATAGAAGTCAGCCCGGTTATACTCCACCACAGCCTCAGCCATGTGGATGTCGGCCAAAAGCGAAGCCATTTCCTCCTTGTCGAGCACCATATCGTTGCTTTTGTGACAGGCGCACAAGAGCACTATCGAAAGCGGTACGAGGAGAAACAATCTGCGCATAGCCTTAATCTTTTCCGGCAATTAGTTTTTGGCAGATGCAGCATGCTTTTTCAGGAAAGGCACCTGCGAAATCTGCGAAGAATAGAATATAAGCAGTACAATAAGCCCCACTGAAATAGCGGAGTCGGCAAGGTTGAACACCGGGGAGAAAAACAGGAAGTATTCACCTCCCACCACCGGCACCCACGCGGGCCAGGTCCAGCTCACCAGGGGGAAATAGAGCATATCCACCACCTTACCGCGAAGGAATTCGCCATATCCACCTTCCGGCGGGAACAGCTGCGCCACTTCTGGCGGCATAGGATTGTTGAATATCAGCCCGTAGAACATACAGTCGATGATATTGCCTGCGGCTCCGGCAATAATCAGTGCCAGGCACACGATATATCCGGTGCGCGCTTCCGGCCGGCTGCATATCTTGCACACATAGTAAAGCAGGAAAGCCACGGTGACTATGCGAAGTAGCGTCAGCAGCAGCTTGCTGCCCAGCTCCCATCCGAAAGCCATACCATTGTTCTGAATAAAAGCTATCTGAAACCAGGGGAATATCTCATAGCTCTCGCCGAGATAGAAATGTGTCTTTACATATATCTTCAGCACCTGATCCAGGATGATGACCGCAAGCATAATACCTGCGGCAAGAAGCCCGCGGTTGCGGGCAGCCTTCTCAGACAATGGTGGCAGAGCTATGAATTCGGCTTTTACAGGAGTTGTCATATATTACGATCACTTCTTGGAGTCGACGGCGAGTGTGGCATGGGGCACTGCGCGCAGACGCTCCTTGGGAATAAGTTTTCCGGTGAGACGGTCTATGCCGTAGGTTTTGTTTTCGATGCGCACAAGTGCATTCTGCAGATGGGATATAAACTGGGCCTGGCGCTGAGCCATACGGCCTGCTTCCTCCTTGCCCAGGGTCTGAGCGCCCTCTTCGAGCGCCTTGAACGTAGGCGAAGTATCGGCAGTGCCATTGCCGTCGGTATTCATCACATCGGCGCGGAGAAGGTCATATTCCTTACGGGCCTTTTCGAGCTTTTCAAGAATGAGGACCTTGAATTCCTCAAGCTCCTCGTCGGAGTAACGTTTCTTTTCAGTCATTGCTTATAATCTGTGTCTTAAGCGCTTAACGCATCTGTAAATAATATAACCAAACACACGGCCGGCCGAATGGTTCGGCCGACCGGCTATGGGTTTAGATTCTGTCGATTTTCACCTTCACCTCCGTACCGTCGATGTCGAGCACCTCATCTTCACGCGGAGCGGGCACCGGCTCCTCCACGATAGCTTCGGCAAGCACCTGCGAAGCTATGTAGTCGCGGAAGTCGGCCAAAGCGCCGGCAGTAAATTCCGAAGGCTCTACGGTCACGGTGATATGGTCGGTTATGTCGTAATCGCGCAGTTTGCGGATGTTCTGGATACGGTTGACGAGCTCGCGGGCGATACCCTCCTTGCGCAGCCCGGGAGTAACCTCCACCTCAAGGGCCACGGTCACGCTACCCTCGTTGGCCACAAGCCATCCGGGGATATCTTCGGAGTGGATATCCACATCGGTCAGCTCTACAAGAGCGGAGCCGTCGGCCAAAGCCAGTTCGATGCTGCCTTCACGCTCGAGAGCAGCAATCTGCTGCTGGCTCATAGCGGCGATAGCGGCGGCCACTGCCTTCATCTGCTTGCCATACTTCGGGCCGAGCTTCTTGAAATCGGGCTTAACCGACTTCACAAGCACACCTTCGGAGTCGTCGACGAGCTTCATCTCCTTCACATTCACTTCCGACAGAATCAGCGGCTTCATAGCCTCAAGGTCGGCTCGCATACTGTCGTCGCTCACCGGAATCATCAGCGCCTGCAGCGGCTGACGCACCTTGATGTTGACCCTGCGGCGGAGCGAAAGCACGAGCGAGGTAACCACCTGCGCCATATTCATCCGTTTCTCCAGCGCCGGATCAACCAGCGATTCGTCTACCTTGGGGAAGTCGGTCAGATGCACCGATACAGGCTCTTTGCCCTGTGCCTCGGCCGCAGGAGCGGTGAGGTCGCGATAGAGGCGATCGGCGAAGAAGGGCGAGAACGGAGCCATCAGCCGTGCCACTGTAGTGAGGCAGGTAAGCATTGTCTGATATGCGGCCAGCTTGTCGGTGGACAGACCTGTGCCCCAGAAACGCTTGCGGTTGAGGCGCACATACCAGTTGGAGAGATCGTCGCTCACGAAGGTACTGATAGCGCGGGCTGCACGTGTAGGTTCGTAATCATCGAGAGCCTCGGTGACATTGCGCACCACTGTGTTGAGCAGCGAGAGCACCCAGCGGTCGATTTCCGGACGCTCGCTCACGGGCACCTGTTGCTCGGCGCCTGTGAAACCGTCGACATTGCCGTAAAGAGCAAGGAACGAGTATGTATTGTAGATGGTGTTGAAAGTCTTGCGCACCGTTTCGGCGATACCGTCGGGATTGAATTTCAGGTTGTCCCAGGGTGCCGAATTGGCTATCATATACCAGCGCACGGGGTCGGAACCATACTTCTCGATGGTGGCGAAGGGGTCTACAGCATTGCCCAAACGCTTTGACATCTTGTTGCCATCCTTGTCAAGCACAAGGCCGTTGGAAATCACAGCCTTGAAGGAATTGGTATCGAACACCATTCCGGCAATGGCATGCAGGGTGTAGAACCATCCACGTGTCTGATCCACACCTTCGGCGATAAAGTCGGCCGGATAGCATTTGCCGCTCTCCAGAGCCTCCTTGTTCTCGAAAGGATAGTGAATCTGAGCATAAGGCATCGAACCGGAGTCGAACCATACATCAATCAGGTCGCTCTCGCGGTACATAGGTTTGCCCGATGCCGATACCAGCACGATATCATCGACGTAGGGACGGTGCAGGTCGATTTTGTCGTAATTCTCGCGACTGTAATCGCCGGGCACAAAGCCCTTGACCTTGTAGGGATTCTCCTTCATCACACCGGCCTCCACAGCCTTGTCGATTTCGGCATAGAGAGTGGAGATAGAGTCGATGCAAATCTCCTCCTTGCCGTCGGTAGTGCGCCAGATCGGGAGCGGAGTGCCCCAGTAGCGCGAACGGGAGAGGTTCCAGTCCTGAAGGTTCTCCAGCCATTTGCCGAAGCGGCCCGATCCTGTGGCAGCTGGCTTCCACTTGATGCGACTGTTAAGATCAATCAGGCGGTCGCGCACGGCCGATGTGCGTACAAACCAGCTGTCAAGCGGGTAATAGAGCACAGGCTTGTCGGTGCGCCAGCAGTGGGGATAGTTATGCACATGTTTCTCGATTTTGAAAACCTTGCCGTTGGCTTTAAGCCACATACAGATTTCCACATCGAGTGTTTCGTCCTTGTCGGTTTTGGTGGAGTCGTAGGCATTTTTCACATATTTGCCTGCCCAGGGACGGTAAGCCTCCACATCTACATTCTCGGCGAGATACTTCTCGTCGATATCCTCGATGCGGAAGAAACGGCCCTGCAGGTCGACCATCGGGCGCACATTTCCGTCGCGGTCGATCAGCGTCAGCGGAGGTACGCCGGCCTGACGCGACACCCTGAGGTCGTCGGCACCGAATGTACCTGCGATATGCACGATACCGGTACCATCCTCGGTGGTGACATAATCGCCGGGAATCACGCGGAAAGCGCCTTCGCCGGGATTCATCCAGGGAATCAGCTGCTCGTAGTGCAGACCTACCAGCTCTTTCCCTTTCACTGTAGCCACTACCTCGAAGGGAATAAGTTTGCCACCCTTCTCGTATTCGTCGAGCTTCATGCCGGCAGCCTTCTGATTGAACATCGAGTTCATCAGCGCCACAGCCACAACCACTGTTTCGGGGTCACCGCTGTAGGGATTGTAGGTGCGCACGATATTGTATTCAATCTCCGGACCTACGGCCAGAGCAGTGTTCGAGGGGAGTGTCCAGGGTGTTGTGGTCCACGCCAGGAAGTAGGGATTGCCCCAACCCTTCATCGCCTCAGTTGGATCGGTGCAGAGGAACTGAGCCACACAGGTGGTGTCCTTCACATCGCGGTAGCATCCGGGCTGATTCAGCTCGTGGGAACTGAGACCTGTACCGGCTGCGGGCGAATAAGGCTGGATGGTGTAGCCCTTATAGAGATAGCCCTTGTCGTAGAGCTGCTTGAGCAGCCACCAGCAAGTCTCGATATAGCTGTTGTGATAAGTGACGTAAGGATTTTCGAGGTCTACCCAGTAGCCCATCGAATCGGTCAGCGAGGTCCACTCTTTGGTGTACTTCATCACCTCCGACCGGCAGGCGCGGTTGTAGTCGTCGACCGAAATCTTCTTGCCGATATCCTCTTTAGTGATACCGAGCGACTTCTCCACGCCAAGTTCCACGGGGAGGCCGTGAGTATCCCATCCGGCCTTGCGGTCAACGTGATAGCCCTGCATCGTCTTGTAGCGGCAGAATATATCCTTGATGGTACGCGCCATTACATGGTGGATACCGGGCTTGCCATTGGCCGATGGCGGCCCTTCAAAAAACACGAAAGGCTTGCCGTCGCGGCGGAATTCGATGCTGCGGTGGAAGAGGTCTTCCTCATTCCACTTCTTCAGCACATCCTTATTGATTTGCGAGAGATTAAAATTGTCGTATTCGGTAAACTTCATCTTAGGTGACGATTGGTTTCGATTGATTTCAACAAGCTAACGGTGCCCCGGAGCACTGCTCCGGAGAACCCTCATTTTTTCCGACGGCAAAGTTAGCGTTTTTCCCTCACATTCCCAAAACTCCCGCCTCTTATTTCATCAGTTTTTCCGGGGGTCTACACCTTATTTATATGTTTGCGGCCATATTTCCGGGTTTGCAGCCATCTATGAGTTGGCGGCCGATTATTCCTTACGGCTCACGGAACAGGCGAATCAGTGCCGGAATGCCGAGGATAGCTATGCAGGAAACCATAATCAGACTCATCAGGCACATATATACGATTGATTCGATGCTGAAACTCGATTTCACAGCATTTACAATCGTCATAACCTCAGCTCCGCAAAGACACACCCCCCCGAAGCCATAGAATATCCACTGCCAGTGTGCGCCCATGAAAGCGCGCTGTCTTTCGGGCAGCAGGTTCATCACCTGGCGCACAAACCAGGGATTCACAGGCGCCTGCGGCAATTTCGCTTGCAGTTTTTCTGCTATTTCGGCATCAACGGAATGCATTTCGGAGGAAGTAGAATGTTTATCAGCGTGTTTCATATCGGCAAAGAGTGATAAAGCTTACATTAAATTTTCAGTCAGAACCTATCAGGGTCCGACATATATTGTTCAAGATGATTTCTCGCACGCGACAGGTGCGACTTCACCGTGCCCGATGGCATACCGGTAATTTTCACAATATCCTTAATCTGAAGTTCTTCGAGATAGAAAAGCAGTGTCACCAGCTTTTCCTTTTCAGGAAGCTGCTCCACTGCCCGGGCCACATCCATACGGGCATCGAGCGCCGAATGCATATCCGCCGCAGGCGTCATCCGGCAGGCATCCACCGGCTCGTAAGCCATACGCCCTTCGCGGCGGTACCAGGAGCTGTATTCGTTTATGGCAATGCGGTAAAGCCAGGTGCGAAACCCCGACAAGCCGTGGAAATTTCTCACCGCCATCCACGCCTTGATGAATGTTTCTTGTGCCAGATCTTCGGCAAGGTAGACATTCCCGCCGGTAAGGTTGACGAGGAACCGCCTGAGCCCCTGCTGGTGCATCTCCACAAGCCGCGAGAAAGCCTCGCGGTTGTCGGATGCCATACAGAGGGCCAGGAGCTTGATTTCTTCAAGTCGGCGGTTCGCCATCTTCAGTGTTATGGAAACTTATGTTTAATAATCAGCTGTAGTGTATAATAATATCAGCAGGGATGTCCAACAATCATTGAGGGCGATAAGGAGGAGGTGTCATTTCATCGTCGGGCGCGGCAGCCTGTGCCGGCTCCTCGGGTACATTATTCACTTCCGGAGCAGCCGGGCACCAAGGCTCCTGCACCGGATTCTGCGGCGGATACTGACCCGGCATCGGCTGACCCGGCATCGGCTGACCCGGCATCGGCTGACCCGACATCGGCTGACCCGGCATCGGCTGACCCGGCATCGGCTGATCGTAGGGCATTTGCTGGCCGTAAGGCATATAGGGCGGATGGAATCGCTGACGCGGCTGCTGCGGCACATAGAAGTAGCCCAGCATTCGGCCTATGCCTATGAGCAAAGGCACCAAACCTACCACGATCCAGAACCCGGTCTGCGACAGTACTCCGGCTACAAGCAGGGCTATTCCCACCGCCATCAACGTAATGGCTGCGTAGAATTTGCCGGTATCGCGCATCGTGTTTTCACCTTTTTGCTTGCTCTGAGGCATATAGAACTCCTCCGGTAGTGGGTAATTGCCCTCGATAGCTTTTTCAATAATCTTGTTGCGGGCACGGTTGCGCCGGTTGCTGTAGACAAGCGCTACTACCACAATCGTCACGATAGATATACAGGGCAAACCGAATACATAAAACAGTATCATAAATATCGGCCGGGAGTGGCGCGACAGTTGCCTCATCTCCCTCTCCTGGCTGGCAAACTCATCGGATTGGCTTACCAGGTCGGAGATAGCGTATGTTTTTCCGTCATATACCAGGTTCCACATACCATCCTCGATGGTGATCTGCGGAGGCACCAGCGCCTCACCTTCCTCAAGGTGCCTTGTGTAATCGGTATTCGCCACAACAGCCGACGAGTCGATTCTCAGCTCAACGGTCTTCACGCCGGAATCGACACGCATCTGTATCGAAGCTACGGTTTTGCCACTTTCAGCTATAGAATCTGTGTTAACGGTGACTGCTGTATTCACAGTCTGAGCGACGGTGCTTACGCATACCCAGATAAAAGAAATAATAAGTGAAATTAGATTTTTCATATTTAGATTGTTATCTAAGAAAGAGTCTGTTTTCAGGGTCGTTTACTGATTTAGACGGCGAAAGTGCCGTACAGGTTGCAAAATAACAAAAAAATTTGTTGATTCCCGCCGAATCTTGCTACCTTTGTGCTCCTTTCCGCCTGCGCAGATACCATTTTTCGTTCTGCTTGCGCAGATATTTTGCCCCAAACACAATTATATCATATACTCCTATGCTTCTGTTTCCCGATGCGAAGGTCAATCTCGGTCTCAACGTGGTGTCTCGCCGCCCCGACGGCTATCACAACCTGGTGACTCTGATGCTTCCCATTCCCTCAAATGATATTCTTGAGATAGTGCCTTCGGCCTCCGGCAAGGGCGATACACTCACCTGCACCGGGCGCACTGTCGACTGCCCGATGGAACGCAATCTTGTCTACAAGGCTTTGCAGCGACTGAGAGCGCAATTCCTTATTCCGCCGGTCGACATCTACCTGGAGAAACAGACACCCGACGGCGCCGGCTTGGGAGGCGGGTCGGCCGACGCCGCATACACGCTGAAGGCGCTAAACTCTATTTTCAATCTCGGCGCTTCCGACCAGCTGCTGGCTCAGACGGCGGCAGAAATCGGTGCCGACTGCCCATTCTTCATCTACGACCGCCCCACCCTCTGCACCGGCACCGGCACCACCATGGAGCCTTTTCCGCTCGACCTGCCCCGGGGGATGTGGATAGTGCTGGTGAAGCCCGATGTATACGTGTCCACCGCCCAGGCCTACGGGATGCTCACTCCCCGCGAGCCTGCCACACCGCTGCAGGAGCTGCTGCGCCTCCCCATAGAGCAGTGGCAGGGGAAAGTGCTCAACGACTTTGAGCCGGGTATCACGGCAAAATTCCCCGTCATCGGCCAAATCAAGCAGCTTTTGCTCGATGCCGGAGCCGTTTACGCCTCGATGAGCGGAAGCGGTTCGGCCGTCTACGGCCTATTCTCCGGAGAGCCTTCCGAGCAGGATATTAAACCCTTGACGCCCCTCGGTTGTTATCTTGTAAGAAAGATTTCGTAGCAGAGCCGACTGCCAAACGTCAGCCTCCGGTGAGTTTGGCAAAGTTTTTGCTACAAATCAGATTACAACTTAGAATAAAAACACTTACCTCTATGAATAAAGACAAGAAACATGTCGACCCCGCCGACGTAGAAAATACTCCGACTGAACAGGCTGCAGAATCTTCCGAGAATCAGGAGCAGGCCGCTCCCGAGCCCACCGAACTTGAAAAGGCCAACAATCTGCTGGCTCTCAAGGATGAAGAGCTGGCCAAAGAGAAGAAGGAATATATGTTCCTGATGGCTGAGTTCGACAACTTCCGCAAGCGCACTCTTCGCGAGCGCACCGAACTTATCAAGAACGCCTCAGAGAAAGCCCTGCAGGGTCTGCTTCCGATCGTCGACGATTTCGAGCGTGGCCTCGATGCCATCCACGACTCTTCCGATGCAGAGGCAGTAAAGGAGGGTATGACTCTCATTTATAATAAATTCGTGAAATATCTCGCCGACAATGGCGTGAAACCGATGGAATCGACCGGCGCCGACTTCAACCCCGATATCCACGAGGCTGTGGCTATGGTGCCCGCCGACGACGAAACTCCCGCCGGCAAGGTCAAGGACACTGTCCAGAAGGGCTATATGCTCAACGACAAGGTGCTCCGTCACGCCAAAGTGGTAGTGGCGCAGTAATTTCCATTCCCCTCAACCAGCAAACTTAGCCCACGATGGACAATAAAAGAGATTATTATGAAGTGCTTGGCGTAAGCAAAACCGCCACTGCCGACGAAATAAAGAAAGCCTACCGTAAGCTGGCCATCAAATACCACCCCGACAAGAACCCCGGCGACAAAGCTGCCGAGGAGAAATTCAAGGAGGCGGCCGAAGCTTACGATGTGCTCTCCAATGAGGAGAAACGTCAGAAATACGACCAGTTCGGCCACTCGATGGGTCCGCAGGGCTTCGAAGGCTTCGGCGGTCAGGGCGGATATTACAGCACCGGCGGTATGTCGATGGACGATATCTTCTCGCAGTTCGGCGACATCTTCGGCGGCCACTTCAATTTCGGCGGCGGATTCGGCGGCGCTACAGGCGGCCGCGGCTCACGTCGTCAGCAGGCGCCGCAGCGACGCGGCTCCGACCTCCGCATCAAGGTAAAACTCACCCTGGAGGATATCGCCAAGGGTGTGAGCAAGACGCTCCGCATCCCCACCTACGTGCCCTGCGAGCACTGCCACGGCACCGGCGCCAAAAACGGCACAGCTTTCACCACCTGCCCCACCTGCCACGGCACCGGCACTGTCTCCCAGACTGTCCGCTCGATTTTCGGCGTACAGGAAGCCCAGTCGATCTGCCCCCAGTGCGAAGGCTCCGGCAAAGTAATTTCCGAAACCTGCTCCTACTGCAATGGCGAAGGCATCCAGCGCAAGGATGAGACCGTATCGTTCACCATCCCCGCAGGCGTTTCCGACGGTATGACCCTGAAAATCGCCGGAAAGGGCAACGCTCCTGCCCGCGGCGGTATCAACGGCGACCTGCTCGTGGTAGTGGAGGAAATCAAGCACCCCGAACTTATCCGCGACGGTCAGGATGTAATCTACAACCTGATGCTCGACCTCCCCACGGCCGCTCTCGGCGGCGCGGTGGAAGTGCCTACAATCACCGGACGCGCCCGCCTGAACATTCCCGCCGGCACCCAGCCCGGCAAGGTGCTCCGCTTGCGCGGCAAGGGCATCCCCTCCGGTCAGGGTGGCGCTATGGGCGACGAACTTATCAATATTATGGTGTATGTGCCTGAAAAGCTCAACGACCAGGAGAAAGCCGCGTTCGAAGCAATGCGCGACCAGCCCAATGTGAAGCCCGACCCCTCCACTGTTCACCGCCTGTTCTCCAAGCTCAAGCACATCTTCCAGTAATCCACCCAGCCGGAGGAGGCTGCGCACGGAAGACTTCTCCGAATGGATTCCAGGATAGATAGGAAAAATGGTGGCCAGCTACGCCGGCCCTTCGCAGACAGCACCCTCCCCCTTCGCAGACAGCCCCCTTCGCAGACAGCCCCCTCGCAGACAACATCCCGCCCCCACGAAGCCATCACCCCCTCGCAGACAGCACACAGATTCCGCTCATCGCTCCGAATCGTTGGGTTTTCGTGGGAGCTTGCAGCGGGCTCGGACGGGATTTTTCGTGCGCGCGTAAAAAACTCGCGTAAAAAGTTAAGCCGTAACAGAGTGCGTTATGGAAAAAATTCGTAACTTTGCCGATTGAAATTGAAAATTTACTTTATGCAAAGTATACGCAACATCGCTATCATCGCACACGTGGACCACGGTAAAACCACGCTTGTAGACAAAATGCTTTTGGCCGGGCATCTCTTTCGTGAGAATCAGAATGCCGGCGAACTTATCCTTGACAACAATGATCTGGAACGCGAAAGAGGCATAACAATCCTCTCTAAGAATGTTTCCATCAACTATAAGGACACCAAAATCAACATCATTGACACTCCGGGACACGCTGACTTCGGCGGCGAGGTGGAGCGCGTGCTCAATATGGCCGACGGATGTCTGCTCCTTGTCGATGCCTTTGAAGGCCCGATGCCCCAGACCCGATTCGTGCTTCAGAAAGCCATTCAGATGGGTCTGAAACCTGTAGTGGTAATCAACAAGGTCGACAAGCCCAACTGCCGCCCCGACGAAGTGCAGGAGATGGTGTTCGACCTGATGTTTAACCTCGATGCCACTGAAGATCAGCTCGACTTCCCCACCATCTATGGCTCGGCCAAGAACGGCTGGATGTCGACCGACTGGAAAAAGCCTACCGACAACATCATCCCTCTGCTGGATGCCATCCTCGAATATATCCCCGCCCCGAAAACCTTAGAGGGCGACCCGCAGATGCTCATCACCTCGCTCGACTACTCCAACTATGTAGGTCGAATCGCCGTGGGCCGTGTGCACCGCGGCACTCTCAAGGAGGGTATGGAAATCGGCCTGTGCCGCAAAGATGGCACCGTATCGCGTCAGCGCATCAAAGAGCTGCACACCTTTGAGGGTATGGGCCGCAAGCGCGTAAGCGAAGTTTCCTCCGGTGATATCTGCGCACTGGTAGGTCTGGAAGGGTTTGAAATCGGCGATACCGTCACTCTGCCCGACACTCCGGAGGCCCTGCCGCGCATCGCCATCGACGAGCCCACAATGTCGATGACCTTCACCATCAACGACTCCCCCTTCTTCGGCAAGGATGGCAAATACGTGACCTCGCGTCACATTCAGGACCGCCTTATCCGCGAACTTGACAAGAACCTCGCCCTACGCGTGGAGAAAGGTGAGCGCGAAGACCAGTGGATTGTCTACGGTCGAGGCGTGCTCCATCTGTCGGTACTCATCGAGACAATGCGCCGCGAAGGATACGAGCTGCAGGTAGGTCAGCCGCAGGTTATCGTCAAGGAAATCGACGGCCGCAAGTGCGAGCCTGTGGAAATGCTCACAATCAACGTCACCGAGGAATATGCCTCGAAGATGATTGATATGGTCACCCGTCGCAAGGGCGATTTGGTGTCGATGACCTCGCAGAACGACCGTGTGCATATGGAATTCGTCATCCCCTCGCGAGGCATCATCGGCCTGCGCAACAATGTGCTCACCGGCTCTGCCGGCGAAGCCATTATGGCTCATCGCTTCCTGGAATACCAACCCTGGAAGGGCGATATAGAGCGCCGCACCAACGGCTCGCTCATAGCCATGGAGGCCGGCACTGCCTACGCATATGCCATCGACAAGCTTCAGGACCGCGGCCGCTTCTTCATCTTCCCGCAGGAAGAGGTTTACGCCGGTCAGGTTGTGGGCGAAAGCGCCAAGGACAAGGATATTGTCATCAATGTAACCAAGTCGAAAAAGCTCACCAACGTGCGCGCTTCGGGCACCGACGAAAAAGCCAAAATCGTGCCGCCCGTTGTGTTCAGCCTTGAGGAAGCCCTCGAATACATCAAGGAGGACGAATATGTGGAAGTAACTCCTCACCATATCCGTCTGCGCAAAATCATCCTCGACGAGCTGGAGCGCAAACGTGCCAACAAGGCATAACACTCTGGCGCCCCGGTACTTTCCAAGCTACCTCCTCTCCCCAATCCATTCCGCAATTTTCAATACACCCGCATAATGTCAGCCAACAAGCCCTCCATTCCAAAAGGCACCCGCGATTTCTCCCCTGTGGAGATGGTTCGCCGCAACTATATTTTCGACACCATCCGTCAGGTTTTCCGCCTTTACAGCTACAATCCCGTAGAGACTCCGGCTATGGAGAATCTCTCCACCCTTATGGGCAAATATGGCGAGGAGGGCGACAAACTGCTCTTCAAGATTCTCAACTCCGGTGAATACCTCAAGGGGATAGAGCCGGCGCTGCTCGAAGGACCCGACGGTGCGCTGCTTACCGACATCAATTATCCCCGTCTCACCAACAAAATTTCCGAGAAGGGACTGCGCTACGACCTCACCGTGCCCTTTGCCCGCTTTGTGGTGCAGCACCGCAATGAGCTGCAGATGCCCTTCAAGCGCTACCAGATTCAGCCCGTATGGCGCGCCGATCGTCCGCAGAAAGGGCGCTACCGCGAGTTTTATCAGTGCGACGCCGATGTGGTTGGCTCCGACTCGCTTGTCAATGAGATCGAGTTGCTGCAGATGGTCGACGAGGTGTTCCGCCGCCTGAAAATCAATGTCATCCTCAAGCTCAACAACCGCAAAGTGCTTGCCGGTATAGCCGAACTTATCGGTCACCCCGACAAGATTATCGACATAACCACCGCCATCGACAAGCTCGACAAAATCGGCATCGAAAATGTCAACGCCGAACTCATCGAGCGCGGCCTCTCGCAGGAAGCTGTAGATAAGCTGCAGCCTATACTCGCTATCTCCGGAACAGTGGAGGAGCGCCTGGCCCAGCTCTCCTCGCTGCTCGCGCCCTCCGAAACAGGGACACTCGGCGTGAAAGAGCTGCAGACCGTAATCGACGGTGTGCGCGCACTCGGTCTGGCAGCTACGCTCGACCTTGACGTGTCGCTGGCGCGCGGCCTAAACTACTATACCGGCACCATCATTGAGGTGAAAGCCGCCGACGTGCAGATTGGTTCCATATCGGGCGGTGGCCGCTACGACAACCTCACCGGCGTGTTCGGCATGCCCGGCCTGTCGGGCGTGGGTGTAAGTTTCGGCGCCGACCGCATCTATGATGTGCTGCTCGCCCTGAACCTCTTCCCTGCCGAAGCCAAAGCATCGGCCACCACAATTCTCTTTGCCAACTTCGGCACCGCCGAATGTGCCCGTGCGCTGGCGCTGGCCAAAGAATTGCGCGCTGCCGGAATCTGCGCCGAGGTTTATCCCGACGCCGTGAAAATGAAGAAGCAGATGAGCTACGCCGACGCCGGTGAAATTCCTTTTGTGGCCATCATCGGCGAAAGCGAACTCGCCGAAGGAAAAGTCACCGTAAAAGATATGACTACCGGGCAGCAGACTTCGGTCGATGCCGACGCCAACTCCATAATAGCCATCATCAACTCCTCCAAATAATGAAATCACTCAGATTCCTCCTCATAAGCCTGGCCCTGATATTCTGTGCCAGCGGTGCTAAAGCCGAATTCCGCTACGCCGCGACAGCCGGTGCAAACTATTCCTCGCTGAAATTCAAGCAGGATCTCGTACCCATCGACCACGTGGCCGGTCCTCGCGCAGGTGTCACCGGCGAACTGATGTTCCCCGGCATCGGCATAGGTCTGCGTCTGGGTGCGTTCTACTCGATGAAAGGCGCGAAAGCCGACCTCGGCCAGCGCAAAATATGGTATGTCGACGGTTTCCGCAACCAGAGCCTGTATATGCACACACTGGAGATTCCCGTCAATCTCGAATTCAAGTGGACCCGTATGAACGGCATCGAGGACTACATCGCACCACTGGTTTTCGGCGGCCCGGTGTTCGACTTCACCATCGCACACTCCAAATGCTCAGCTATGGAGTATCCCTTAGGCTCCATCGCCCTGCGCGCCGGCGGCGGTTTCCAGCTGTTCAAGCGCTGGCAGCTCACCGCAGCCTATACCTGGGGAATGACCTACGCTATCAAAGCCGTGAAGCTGGAGAACTTCTCCGCGCAGAACCGCTACTGGAATGTTTCGCTGAGCTACTTCTTCTAAGTCCACAGGCATCTAAGACCGCAAAATCTACCTTTCCTAAGATTTAACTTTCAGGCGCGGCCGCGATATATCGCGCCCCTACTGCTGGATACACCATTCTTCTGCGGCCCTAAAGATTGCAGTGGACGTATGCGGTTGTAGGGGCGCGATATATCGCGGCCGCGCCCGGATGGCAACTCTGCCGGATTGGGATTCGCCCCGATTGTAAATATGTGACGTAGATTCCCTGTATCTCAAAATTCTGGCTTCCCGGCAAATCTGAAATACGGGCAAAAAAATGCGGCCTCCCCCGGTGGAGGAAGCCGCTATAAAGTGCCACATCAAAGGATGCGATGAAACTCCGAATGACAGGATTTGAGTTCTCTCTTGCCTTTGTAATCCGCCTGGGCAGGGTTCTCAAGGAAGCTGCTGCCAACATCCCGAAGGATGTGGGGCCCGCCATCAGCAAGCGAGTTTGTCTCGGCATTTCACATAAAATTGATGAGTTTCCCAATCAACTTTGGTGTGGCTATGTCTTTTTCCTTTCTAACGCAAAGTTAAGCCTTCTTGTTTAAATACGCAATACCCCGGCAAAAATTTTTTCAGAAATTTTGCAACCTATTCGCCCCTTTTTTAGTCAAATCTTTAAAATCAAGAATTCCCGACACCATTGATTACTCTTAAAGATATAAACAAAACCTACTTCGGAGCTGTGCCCCTCCACGTGCTCAAAGGGATAAATATGCACGTCGACAAGGGTGAGCTTGTGGCCATTATGGGTGCCTCAGGCTCCGGCAAATCCACGCTGCTGAATATCCTCGGTATTCTCGACAACTACGACTCCGGAGAATATTATCTCGACGGCACCCTCATTAAGAATCTTTCCGAAAACCGCGCCGCCGAATACCGCAACCGTATGATTGGCTTCGTGTTTCAGTCGTTCAATCTCATCAATTACAAGAATGCGCTGGAGAATGTGGCGCTCCCGCTCTTCTATCAGGGCGTAGGGCGACGCAAACGCAACGCCTTAGCTATGGAGCAACTTGAACGGATGGGACTTGCCGACCGCGCACATCACCTGCCGGGCGAGCTGTCGGGCGGTCAGAAACAGCGTGTGGCCATAGCCCGCGCTATGATCACCAATCCTTCGATTATCCTTGCCGACGAACCCACCGGAGCACTCGACTCTCACACCTCGCAGGATGTGATGCAGCTTTTCCGCGACCTCAACCGCGATATGGGCAAAACCATCGTCATCGTCACACACGACCCGGGCGTAGGCCGCCAGTGCAACCGCATCATCCGCATCTCCGACGGCCGCATCATCACACCCGACACCGACATCCGCCCGACCGATTCCTCCGACAACAATACAATCTCCTGCACCTGTGTTTGATTTAATCTCTGAAATACTCCAGACTATGAGCCACAACAAGCTCCGCACGGCCCTTACCGGTCTGTCGGTGGCCTGGGGTATCTTTATGCTCATCACGCTTGTGAGCGTGGCAAGCGGCATCACATCAGGATTCAAGGAGAATATGGCCAGCCAGAGCAGCCAAAAGATGATGCTCTGGAGCGGAGTAACCACCAAACCGTATCATGGCTACCGCGAAGGGCGCTCCATTCAGCTAAAGCCCGCCGATATGACCACCCTGGAGGCGGAGCATCCCGAGCAGGTGAAGCAGGCTACCGCCGTAATTTCGGGACAGGTGACAAATTTCACCGCCGGCGCCAACTCCGTGTCCACATTCTATCAGGGTGTAAAGCCAGTGGAGGAGGAGCTGTCGAATATAAAGATTAATCGCGGACGCTTCATCAACGACAATGATATGGCCCGCAAAACCAAGGTGATGGTGCTTCCCGACGATTATGCCCGTCAGCTTTTCCCGCCCGACGGTGAGAAGGCTGTGGGTAGCCGCGTGAATGTGGGAGATATCTCTTTTATCGTGGTGGGGAAATACAACGGGAAATGGATGCGCAACGTATATATCCCCTATACCACCGCGCAGGCGCTCTCCGAAGATCAGGAATACATCGGTTCTATGACGCTGGTGCTCAAGAATGTAGACAATACCGAGCAAGCCGACCGTCTGGAAAAGGGTGTGCGCAAAAGTATGGCTAAAGCCCACGATTTCTCACCGGAAGATGAATCAGGCGTGTGGATCTGGAATGCCATAAGCCAGAGCCTTACCGCCCGCACCGGCATCAATATCCTCAACATAGGCGTATGGGTGCTTGGTCTGCTAACCCTGCTGAGCGGCATCATCGGCATAAGCAACATTATGTTCGTGTCAGTGCGCGAGCGTACCCACGAGATAGGCATCCGCCGCGCCATCGGCGCAAAACCGCACAAGATTCTCACCCAGATCCTGGCGGAATCGATAGCCATCACCACTCTCTTCGGCTACATCGGCATCCTGCTTGGCGTAGCGCTCACCGAACTGCTTACCCGGCTCTTCGGGGAATTTATCCCAGACGCCCGCGTCGACCTGAGCATTGCCGCACAGGTGACGGTGGTGCTCATCATCGCCGGCGCTCTGGCCGGACTGTTCCCGGCGCTGAAAGCGCTGAAAGTAAAGCCGGTAGAAGCCCTGCGCGATGAATAATCTTCAACAAACATTATCCCTGCAATGAAAATCACATTGTTTGACCGTGACAACTGGAATGAGATAGGCGCTACGCTTGCCCGCAACAAGACGCGCACCTTTCTCACCGGGTTCGGCATATTCTGGGGTGTGTTTATGCTCGCCTGCCTGATGGGCGGAGCACGCGGCGCCGAGGATATGCTGCGGCGCAATTTCAATGGCTTCGCCACAAACAGCGCCTTTCTTTTTGCAGGGCGCACCACGCTCCCCTACAAAGGGCATCAGAAAAACCGCAACTGGAATCTCGACAACAAAGATGTAGAACGTCTGCGGCAGATGTGCCCCGAGCTTTCGACCATCACCACGCAGAGCGTCAACTCCAACAATAGTTTCCGCAACGGACGCTACACCTTCTCAGGCTCCGTGTGGGGCGTGGAAGATAAGTTCACCGATGTAATGCTCCCCACCATCGAGTCGGGCCGTTTCATCAACGAAGCCGACAATTCGCTCGGACGAAAAGTGGCGGTCGTGGGGAAAAAGGTAATCAACGAGATATTCCCCGGAGTGACCGATGTAGTAGGCCGGGAAATCCTCATCAACGGCATCTCCTATAAGATAATAGGTGTGGCATACCAGACCTCCAAAATCACTATGAACGACCGCATCGACAATGTGGTGATGATTCCGCGCACCACATTCCAGCGGGTATATAATGTAGCCGACAAGGTCGACGCAATTATGCTCGTAGGCGCAGGCAAGACTGATATGACCGCTCTTGAAGACCGCTTCCGCCACATTATATATCAGAACCACACGATCGCTCCCGACGATAAAGGTGCTATGTGGTATATGAACATCTCGGAGGAATTCGCCAAAGTCGACAATATGTTTGCCGGCGTCACCTTTCTGGCAGCGTTTATCGGTCTGAGCACTCTCATCGCCGGCATTATCGGCATTGGCAACATTATGTGGGTAATCGTGAAGGAGCGCACGCAGGAAATCGGCATCCGCCGTGCCATAGGCGCCCGACCCGTCGACGTGACTATGCAGATTCTCTCCGAGGGCACCGTGCTCACTGCCGTAGCCGGTATGTCGGGCATAGTGCTTGCTGTAGTGGTGCTGGCCGTCACGGCAATGATGACCGACACCCCAAGTTTCCAGATGTCGATGTGGCAGGCCCTCGAAATCTTCATCGGCTTCCTGGTGCTCGGCACCCTGGCCGGAATCATCCCGGCGCTGAAAGCCATGCGCATCAAACCCATCGAAGCCCTCAACGACAAATAACACCGTTCCTTTACCCCATTACTAAACACTCTCTCTAAAACTCTCTCCCTTTCCCCATCCACCCCTAACAATAAACGCCAACATCATACAGATTATGAAGAAATTTTTCAAAATCCTCCTTTGGATAATTATTCCTCTGATTTTCATAGGCACATTCATCTATCTTTTCAAGAACTCGCAGCCCAAAGCCGATAGTTATGAACTGGTTAGCCCCGTAAAGAAAACCATCGAACGCACTACGGTGCTTACCGGCAAAATCGAGCCGCGCGACGCAATCGAAATCAAGCCGCAGATTTCCGGCATCATCAGCGAGATTCTCGTGGAGCCGGGCGACCGGGTCAACAACGGCGATATTATCGCAAAAATCAAGGTAATCCCCGACGCTACACAGCTTTCATCGGCAGAGAACCGCATCCAGGTGGCCAAGATTTCGCTGGAGGAGGCCCGCCTGACCTATGAGCGCACCAAGGCTCTGTATGACAAGAAATATGAAAGTCGCGAAAAATTCGAGACCGACCACGCCGCGCTGCGTCGCGCTGAGGAGGAGCTGTCGCAAGCCAAAGATCAGCTGCGCATCGTCAAGGAGGGTGTATCGCAATTCGACACTCAGGGCAGCAACACCCTCATCCGTTCCACCGTCACCGGGCTTGTACTTGAAGTACCCGTGAAAGTGGGTAGCTCGGTGATTCAGTCCAACACCTTCAACGACGGCACCACCATCGCAAAAATCGCCGATATGAACGACCTTATCTTCAAAGGGTCAATCGATGAAACGGAAGTTGACCTTCTCCGCGAAGGGATGAATATGCGCATAGCCGTGGGTGCTATCCAGGGGAGCGATTACTCCGCTGTAATTGAGAAGATTGCCCCGATTGCCACCGACGACAATGGCACAAACACCTTCGAGGTGAAAGCGGCCCTGAAAGAGGCTGACACAGCCAAACTCCGAGCCGGGTATTCGGCCAATGCCACGGTGATTCTCGACACAGCGCCGGAGGTGCTCTCCATTCCCGAGCGCGTGGTGGAATACAGTGGCGATTCCGCATTTGTCTATATCTACAAATCGGGCGATGAGAAGCATCAGAAATTCGACCGTGTGCCCATCACCACCGGCATCAGCGACGGCATCGACGTTCAACTGAAATCACCGTCGACAATCACCGTCAAGACTCAGCTGCGCGGCAACAACAACGCGGCCATCGAACAGAAGCCAGGTATGTAATCCCCCACCTATCCTCGCAAAGCTATGAAGAAAATAATTGTTTCGGCAATCGGTATGCTTGCATTCACAGCCACAGCCTCGGCTGAAACCTGGTCGCTGCAGCAGTGCGTCGACTATGCCGTAAGCCACAACCTCACCGTGCGTTCCTCCCGGCTGCAGTCCGACCAGGGCGAACTGGAGGTAACTGCCGCCAAGAACGCATTCCTCCCCAACCTGTCGGCGTCGGCCAATGAAGGGCTCAACTTCGGCCGAGGTCTCACCTCGGAGAACACTTACGCCAACCGCAACACCACTAATTTACAGTGGGGTGTCTCGCTGTCGGTGCCGCTGTTCAACGGCCTGCAGGATGTGCGGCAACTTAAGTTGGCGAAGTCGCAGCTAAGCCAGTATCTCCTTGATTATGAAGCTGCAAAAGATGATATCACACTCAATGTGATTTCGCAATACCTGCAGGTACTCTACAGCAAGGAAGTGACCGAGAGCGCCCGTGCGCAGCTGGCCTATTCCACCTATGAGGTGGAGCGTATGAAAGCGCTTGTGGCCGAAGGGAAAGAGGCCGAAGCCACCATCTATGACGTGGAGTCGCAGCAGGCGCAGGACCGCCTGCAGGTAATCACAGCAGAAAATGATGTGCGCGTGGCACTGGTCACTCTTGCCAACCTGCTCCAGCTCCCGTCGGCCGACAACTTCGATGTAGCGCCTCTCGACGATGCCGACCCCGTGATTCCCGGTCCCGACATAATCTACAGCCGCGCACTGGAGTGCAACAGTTCCATTCTCTCCGCCCGTCAGGGAATAGAAGTAGCGAAAGACCAGGTGTCGGTAGCTAAGGCCGGCTACATTCCACGAATCAATTTCAACGCCTCCACCGGATCGAGCTATTACACCATCAACGGCTTGGTCAATGACTCATTCGGCACCCAGATGCGCAACAATTTCTCCACCTATCTCGGCTTCTCGCTCAACATCCCCATCTTCGACGGGTTCTCCACGCGCAACAATGTGCGCCGCGCACGCCTCCAGGAGACGTCTGCCCGACTCGAACTCGACCGCCGTGAAAGCGAACTTTACAAATCAATCCAGCTGGCCTACACCCAGGCAACCGGCGCACGCGATAAATATGTCACCGCCGGCGAAACGCTCGAAAAAACGCGCCTGAGTTTCGACGCCACCCGCGAGAAATACAATCTCGGCCGTGCCACTTCCTACGACTTCGAGCAAGCCAAAAACAATCTCTTCCGAGTGGAAGTCGGGCGCATTCAGGCTCACTACGAATACCTGCTGCGCTACCGCATCCTGCGCTTCTACGAGTCGCGCAAACTGCTATGATGCACCCCATTAGTTAACCATTTATCTTCTTTTCTGCCCTATGACCGAACTTCCCGGCGAATGGACCACTTTCCTGGCCGACAGCGAACTAACCGGCGCCAACATCATCGTGACCGAACGCACTGACCTCGACCGTTTCCGTCGCAATCCCCGCTTCAAATATCGCATCACCGTAGGTCTCCCCTACCGCGGCGATGCCACAGGTATGCCCTCCGAAACGGCGCAACAAATTGCTCCCGGCCAGACCGTTTCCGATGCCGAACTCATTGCACAGGCCACCGACCTTATGGCCGAAACGCTCCACAAAGACCCGGTGGCCGTCCTGACAGAAATTTCCACCGGCGACAACCGCCGCGAGTGGGTATTCCACACCCTCTCGCTCCCCATCTTCAGCAAAAAAATCAACGAAGCCCTCGCCCCGCTCCCCCTACTCCCTCTGGAATTCACCGCCTCCGAGGACCCCGACTTCCTCACCACCTAACATCAATTTATCACAATTTGCGATAAATTGCGATACCGCTCTGCGGGCAATGTGATATCGTTTGCGGGCGATGCGATACACCGCACACTACCGTTCCTCGCACTTTGCGGTGACTATGCGGTGACCGAAAAATGAAAATCGGGGGATAAATGAGGAGTTTACAGGGAAATTTTGTATCTTTGCTGAAATTTAAGTTTTTCAGTGGATACCAAACAGTTACTCGGCAATCTCGCCACGCGGCTCGAAATCGAGCCTGCCACGGCCTCACGTCTCCTTGAAGGCTTCACGGAAGTCATCGCGGAGGAGTGTCGCAACCTCAATAAGGTAGCCATCCCCGGCTTCGGTTCTTTCACCGGCGAAAAGCGCGACGAGACTGTGGTGCGCGACCTCACCACAGGCCGACGCCTGTTGCTCCCACCGGCCATCGAGGTGCATTTCACCGCCGGCGGCCGACTTAAAAACGGGCTTGGGGAGGGGCACGAATTATGAGCGCCAACATCCTCCCGCTTCCCCAGATAGTTGCCCGTGTGGCTGAAATCGTAGGCTGCGGCAACGACGTGGCCGCTGCATTTATTCGTGAATTTGCCACAACGGTATCGCAGGGGCTTGCCGCCGATGGTGTAGTCACCATCGCCGGACTCGGCACTTTCCACGCCACAGCCGATGTGGAGGGGAATCCTGCTGTAGAATTTGCGCCTGCCGAGAAATTTGCAGAAACGGTCAACGAGCCTTTCGCTTTCTTCGAATCGGTAGAACTCTCCGACGCCATTACCGATGAGGCGCTCTCGCAACCTGCCGTCCCAACCGCTGCCGATGCACCAGTGGATGATGAAGCCACAGCTGCCGATGCTCCCAAGGATGAAGAACCCTCCTCCGAAGATGCGCCTGTAGAAGAGCCCTCTGCGCCTGAAATCCCGGAAGAGCCGCAAATCTTTCCACCCCCAATTCCTCAGCCGAAGCCTGCGCCGGGCCGAAGAAAGCCGGAACCACAGCCCGCACAGCAGCCGGAGCCACAGCCCGTTCAACAACCGGCCCAGCAACCGATTGTGCCGCAGCCGCTGCAGGTAAGTTGCGACGGTCCGCTGGATCTCCACTACGACACCCCGGTGCCGGTGCGTCTCGACCCGGAAACAAGCGTCTCCATCACCTCCGAGCGCCATTCCGGCCTCACCGTGCTCTTTGCCGCCCTGGCCGCCGGATTCTTCGGCATACTGCTCGGTGCGCTGCTTTTCTGGTGGCTTTTCACCCCGTCGGCAAACAATCGCCAGGCTGAAAACGTTATTGAATCAGAGACTGTTGCGGCTCTGGTCGATAGCACTTCCGTGTCGTCAGATTCCGTAGTTGCGCCCGTCCCTGCCGATAGCGTTACCACTGCCTCAGAGGCGCCTGCCACCGAAATTCCTGCCACTGCTCCGGCCGTAATTACCGACACAGTAGCACCCGGCAATTTCCTCACCGTGATGTCGCGCCGCCACTACGGCAAGCCCGACTTCTGGGTCTACATCTATCTTGAAAATAAAGACAAGATAGCCGATCCCGACAACCTCGCCAACGGTCTTGTGCTGGTGATTCCGCCAAGGGAAAAATATGGCATAGATCCGGCCAACCCCGAGTCGGTCAAAAAAGCCCGACAGGAAGCGTGGAAGGCTACTATGCAGTGACATAACATTAAAAATGATTAAAACTTAAATTAGGTAAACGCTTAATAGATAAATTTAACATTTAGAATTAACGTTTGCCTAATTTCTTTATTTATTTTTGCACCGATAAAATTTTCAAATAATATCCATAACACGATTAATCAAACACAACTATAAAACATTATGAGTGAAACGGTAAACATCAGAGAACTCAACGACCTCGTGGCAAGCCGCAACAATTTCGTAAGTATGATTATGCAGGGTATGGACCAGACTATCGTCGGTCAGAAACACCTGGTAGAATCGCTTCTTATAGCCCTGCTTAGCAATGGACACGTACTGCTTGAGGGTGTGCCCGGTCTGGCAAAGACCCTTGCCATCAAAACTCTCGCACAGATTATCGACGCAAAATACAGCCGAATCCAGTTTACTCCCGACCTTCTCCCTGCCGACGTTTCCGGTACTATGGTCTACAGCGCCAAGACCGAGCAATTCCAGGTGAAGAAAGGCCCGATTTTCGCCAACTTCGTTTTGGCCGACGAAATCAACCGTGCCCCCGCAAAAGTGCAGGCAGCCCTGCTGGAAGCTATGCAGGAGCGTCAGGTCACCATCGGCGACCACACATTCCCTCTCGACGAGCCTTTCCTGGTAATGGCCACTCAGAACCCCATCGAGCAGGAAGGCACCTATCCCCTGCCCGAAGCTCAGGTCGACCGTTTCCTGCTGAAGGTGGTCATCGGCTACCCCTCGCGCGATGAAGAGAAACTCATCATCCGCCAGAACCTCTCCAACTCCAAGCCCAAAATCACTCCGCTGCTCCGCCCCGAGGAAATCCTCGACGCCCAGAAAGTGGTAGAGCAGATTTACCTCGACGAGAAAATCGAACGCTACATCGTCGACATCGTCTTCGCTACCCGTTTCCCGGCCGACTGCGGTCTGCCCGAGCTGCAGAGCATCATCGCCTTCGGTGCATCGCCCCGTGCCTCGATTTCGCTGGCCCGCGCTGCAAAAGCCTACGCTTTCCTGCGCCAGAGAGGCTATGTAATCCCCGAAGATGTGCGCGCCGTATGCCACGACGTAATGCGTCACCGTATCGGCCTCACATACGAAGCTGAAGCCAACAACATCTCCGCCGACGAAATCATCTCAGAAATCCTCGACAAAGTAGTAGTACCCTAAACAGCCAACTTCCGTATGGATGCCAACGAACTCCTGAAAAAAGTCCGCAGAATCGAAATCAAGACCCGCGGGCTTTCACAGAATATCTTCGCCGGTGAATACCACTCGGCCTTCAAGGGGCGTGGCATGACTTTCTCGGAGGTGAGGGAATACCAGTACGGCGACGACATCCGCGACATAGACTGGAATGTCACCGCCCGGCACAACCGCCCTTATGTCAAGGTCTATGAAGAGGAGCGCGAACTCACCGTGATGCTGCTCGTAGACGTTTCCGGCTCCCGCCTGTTTGGCGCCGTGGGCCAGGAAAAGCGCGAAATGATTGCCGAAATCGCCGCCACACTGGCTTTCTCGGCAATTCAGAACAACGATAAAATCGGCGTGATTTTCTTCTCCGACAAAATCGAGAAATTCATACCCCCGAAAAAGGGCCGCAAGCACATCCTCTTCATCATCCGCGAGCTTATCGACTTCACTCCCGAGCACCGCGGCACCGATGTAAGTATGGTGCTCCGGTATTTCACCGATGCCCTGAAGAAGCGCTGCACCACCTTCGTAATCTCCGATTTCATCGACGATAAAGATTACTATAAAGCTCTCTCCATAGCCACTAACCGCCACGACGTGTACGGCATTCAAGTCTACGACAAGCGCGACGCACAGCTCCCCGATGTGGGACTGATGCACCTGCAGGACCTCGAAACCGGCGCCGAGCAGTGGGTTGACACCTCCTCCAAGAAGGTGCGCAACAACTTCGGCCGCTGGTGGTATGAGCGTCAGCAGACTATGTCGGAGACCTTCAAGCGCTGCCGCGTGAATTCCTGCTCCGTCGCCACCGACGAAGACTATGTAACAGCCCTGATGGGCCTATTCCGCCGCCGCGGATAAGCCCGCCCACACTTCCGGCCCGCCCACTTCCGGGCGGTTGCCGATGATTTAACATTTGCATTACATCAAAGCATCAGTCAATGCCCAAAAAGCTGATTAACATATTATTACTTACAGCCGCTGCTTCTATGGCCCTGCCATCGGAAGCCGCCTCGCTGAAAGCGCAGCTCGATTCGTCGCAGATCACGATGGGCTACCAGACAGCTATCCGCTTCGACATCGTAAATGCAGCCGACGCCCACTCGGAAATCTACATCGACAAGGAGGCTATGCCCCCGCAGATCGAGGTGATTGATTGGGTTTACGGCGACACCACCGACCTTGGCAACGGCCTGGTGGAGATGAAACGCGCGCTGGTGGTGCAGTCGTTCGACTCGGGCGTCTACACCATTCCTCCCTTTATGATGATTGCCGGGCCCGACACAATCCGCTCCAAGGAGCTTACGCTGAAGGTCAACCCCGTCGACGTGAGCAAGAAGACCGACATCAACCCAGTAGCTCCCGCTATGGAATTCGAGACCCGCTGGTATGACTTCCTGCCCGACTGGCTCACCGATTTCTTCTGGGTGATTCTCGCAGTGGTTCTCATCATTGTGGCTGCCATCTGCGGCGTACTCATCTATAAGAAAAAGCTCAAGATACCCTTTATGCCCAAAGCTCAGCCCATACCGCCACACGAACTTGCCATGCAGCGCCTCAACGCTCTGCGCGAGTCGAATATGTGGCAGAGCGGCCAGGAAAAGGAGTATTACACCAGCCTTATCGATATTCTCCGCGACTACCTGCAGGGTCGCTTCGGCATCAACGCTATGGAGATGACCTCGCAGCAGATTACCCATCTGCTGAGCCAGAACGAAGCCACCCGTCTGCCCAACGCCCGTATGAAGCGCATCCTCGAAATCGCCGACTACGTGAAGTTCGCAAAAATGCGCCCGATGCCCGACGACAACACTCGCGCCCTCATCGACGCAGAGCAGTTTGTGCAGGAGACTCGCCCCGAGCCGGAGCCTGAAGCCGACGGCAAACCAGCCGCCCCTGCCGCAAACGCGCAGAAGCCTGCCAACCCGCAAAAACCTGCCGGCGCTCAGCCCTCAGCTGCGGAAGCTGCGCAGAATCACGATAATTAAAAATTCAAACCCTAAAAGAGATACTGCAAGATGCAATTCGCTCATCCCGGCATGCTGTGGTTACTGCTGATCTGCCTCCCGCTCATAGGGTATTGGATCTGGCGCCGACGCAGCTCCCACGCCTCTCTTCAGATTTCCACAACCGGCCCCTTCAAGAATCAGAAAAAACCGGCACGTCTTTACGGCATTTACGCAATGTACGTGCTCAGGATTCTCTGCATAGCCTGCCTCGTGGTCTGCCTGGCACGTCCGCAGACCCGCGACGCCTGGCGCACTTCCTCCACCGAAGGCACCGATATGGTCATTGCCCTCGATATTTCCTCCTCGATGCTCGCCCGCGACTTCAAGCCCGACCGCCTCGAAGCAGCCAAGAAAATCGCTGCCAGCTTCGTCAACGGTCGTGAGAACGACAATATGGGTCTGGTGATTTTTGCCGGCGAGGCTTTCACCGGTGTGCCTATGACCACCGACCGCTCGGCGCTCGTGAACTATATCAACGCCCTCAACCGCGATATGCTTGAAGACGGCACCGCCATCGGCGACGGTCTGGCCACGGCCATCAACCGCATCAAGGATGGCAAAGCCAAATCCAAGAGCATAATCCTGCTCACCGACGGCTCCAACAACACCGGTATTGTGGCTCCGCTCACCGCCGCTCAGATAGCCAAGCAGCTCGGCATCAAGGTCTACACCATAGGCATCGGCACCAACGGACAGGCTCCCTACCCGATGGTGAATATGTTTGGCCGCATCGAATACCAGATGCAGCCGGTAGTAATCGACGAAAACACACTCCGCCAGATTTCCACCGCCACCGGCGGCAAATATTTCCGCGCAACCGGCAACCGCGTGCTCTCGGAGATTTTTGAAGAAATCGACAAACTGGAGAAATCGGAAATCGACGTGCGCCACTTCTCGCACACCGAAGACTGCTACCTCCCCTGGGCCATCGCCGCTCTGGCGCTGCTCCTGCTTGAACTAATTCTGCGCACCACATGGCTGCGCACCATCCCCTAACCCCCTATCTCCACACTCACACAGAATTTCCCATGTCGTTCGCATATCCCTCACTACTGTTTCTTCTGCTGCTCATCCCGGCGATTTTCGGGATGTGGTACTGGGCGCGTGTAGCCCGCAGAAAAAAGTTGCGGCGCTATGGCCGTCTCAGCAACCTGGAGCAGCTGATGCCGGAAGCCTCGAAATATAAGCCCGCGATAAAAATCACTCTGCGCCTGCTCGCGCTGGCCGCATTAATCGTGGCCGTGGCCCGTCCGCGTGCCGGCGAGAAAGAGGAAATCGAGTCGACCCGCGGCATCGAGGTGATGATCTGCTTCGATGTCTCCAACTCGATGAACGCTTCCTCCACCGACGACATCAACGGCATCGCCCGTATCGAGCGCGCCAAATATCTTCTGGGCAACCTCATCGACAAGCTCAGCAATGATAAGGTGGGCCTGATTGTTTTCGCCGGTGAAGCCTACACACAGCTTCCCATCACCACCGACTTCGTGTCGGCGAGAATGTATCTCGACGAAATCTCCACCTCGATGGTTCCCACGCAGGGCACCGCTATCGGCACCGCCATTAATATGGCCATCAACTCCTTCACCCCGGCCGAGGATGTCAACAAGGCCATCATCGTGATCACCGACGGTGAAAACCACGAAGGCGACGCCCTGGAAATGGCGCAGTATGCCAAGAGCCTTGGCATAGAGGTGGATGTGATCGGTGTCGGCTCAATCAAGGGCGCCCCGATTCCCATCGGCCGCAACGGCGAATTCCTCAAGGATGAGACCGGCGCACCTGTCACAACATATCTCAATGAGAAGATGGCCCGCGAGATAGCCTCCGCCGGCAACGGCATCTACATCAACGGTTCCTCACAGAAAGCGCTCGGCACACTGGTAAGCCAGCTCGACAAAATCAAGAAGAGCGACCTCCAGCACATCTCCTACAAGGCATCGGCCGAACAGTTCCCGCTCTTTATCTGGATTGCGCTCATCCTCCTGGTTATCGACGCCATCGTGCTTCCCACCAAGGTGGCCTGGCTCAAGCGCTACACCTTCTTCTCGCAGCAGAAGGTAGCGGCCAAATCCGTAAAGAAATCCCCCTCCACCCCATCCGACAAAAAATGACAAAGCGTTAAGATATGACAAAGCGTTTTTTCAAAATATTTCTCTCGGCGGTTATCGCAGCCTCACTCTCCGCAGGATTCTCCTCCTGCGGTGGCGGCGACGAACAGCAGAAACCTACCTCCACCAAAAAGGAGCGCAACTTTATGAAGAAGGGCAAAAAGAACTTCGACAAGGCGCGCTTCTCGGAGGCTGAAATCGACTTCAAGAAAGCATTGGGCGAGAATCCGGCCAATGCCCGCGCCACATACAACCTGGCCTCGACCTACATCAAGCAGCGCCACGACGACCTCACCAACAAGGAAGACTCCCTCGTGCGCGAAATCGACAAGATGTTTGCACAGACTTCTCAGGCCGCCGGCGATGCCGAAGTTGTGGAGAACTCTTTCTACAACCGCGGCAACATTGCCTACAAGGGTGAGGATTATGCCTCAGCCATCGAGATGTACAAAAATGCTCTCCGGCGCAACCCCGAAAACAACAAGGCCCGCGAGAATCTGCGTCTGGCGCAGCTGAAGCAGCAGCAACAGCAGCAGAATCAGGACCAGAACAAAGACAAGAACAAGGACCAGCAAGACCAAAACAAGGACCAGCAGGATCAGAACAAAGATCAGAATCAGGATCAGAACAAAGACCAGCAGGACCAGAATAAGGATAAGCAGGACCAGAACAAAGACCAGCAGAATCAGCAGCAACAGCAGCAGAATCAGCAAAACCAGCAGCAGAATCAGCAGCAACAGCAACAGCAGCAGGGCGGCCTCAGTCAGCAGAACGCCCAGCAGATTCTGAAAGCGATGGACGACAAAGAAGCCGCCATCCGTATGAAGGTCGAGAATATGAAGAAGGATAAAGAGCGCCAGGCAATGCGCGCCCCCTCCGGCAAGCCCTGGTAATCTCTCCCGGCTCTCCCAATCCCGACACCAGCTTCCGCTCTTTCCCAAGCTCTCGCTTTAGCTTCCGCTCTTTCCCAAGTCTCGCTTTAGCTTCCGCTCTCTCTCCTTCGCGCATCAATGATGTATGCGCCCCGTATACTTCCGTTTCCGCATTTATTTATAAACGATGAAAAAGTTGTTCTCGATATTAGCGGCGATTCTCATTTGCGTCGGCTCAGTGGCGGCGCAAACCTCATTCACTGTCGTGCCCCCGCGCAATGTGGTGGCAGGCAACCGATTCGCCGTAACCTATCGTCTGTCCAACGGCGAAGGAACAAGCCTGAACGCACCCGCCATTCAGGGCTGTAAACTTCTGAACCCGCAGCCGGGTGTCAGCACCTCGCAGAGCTACCAGATTATCAACGGCCAGATGTCCTCCTCCAGCACCGTGGAGTATTCCTTCATATATCGTGCTGAAAAAGAGGGCACATTTACCGTGCCGGCCGCTTCAATCGTAGCCGACGGCCGCAAACTCACCACCCAGCCGGTGAAATTCACCGTGCTTCCCGCCGACAAAGCGCCCCGTCAGCAGCAGCAAGGCTACGGAGGCGGCGGTTACGGCTATGGCGGTGGCTATGGCGGCGGTGGCTCGCAGCAGGTTCACGTCGACGATTTCGACTCGCAGGACGACACCTCGAAGCCCATCTCGAAGAACGATATCTTCGTGCGCATCATCCTCAACAAGAGCCACGCCTACGAGCAGGAAGCCATCGAGTGCACCATCAAGCTCTACACCAAATACCAGCGCATCAACTCCTTTATGATGACTTCGCCGCCAACCTTCGACGGCTTCCTCATCGAAGAGGTCAACACTCAGGCGCAGCTCAACGCTGTAGAGAACTACGGCGGCCAGAACTATGTCACCGCCGTGCTGAAGAAGTGCATCATCTTCCCGCAGCAGTCGGGCAAACTCACCATCAATTCAGGCCGCTACGACCTGAGCGTGGTGCAGATCGAGCGCGTAAACAACGGCTGGTTCATCTCAGGGCGCCCCGTGGAGAAATCGGTGCACCTGCAGCCATTCACATCCACCGTCACCATCACCCCGCTTCCCACGCCCAAGCCTGCCGGATTCGACAACGCAGTGGGTCAGTTCAAGTTTGAGAGCCGCCTCAACCCCACATCGCTCAAAACCGGAGAAGCCGCTTCGCTGGAGTATATCATCACCGGTACCGGCAACATCAAATATCTCCACGCACCCAAACCGGAAATACCCACCGAGTTTGAGCAGTTCACCCCCAAGACCGACTACCGCACCCGCGTGGCAGGCAACACCGTCACCGGCACGATGGTCACCGAGTACACGCTCGTGCCGCAAAGTGTGGGCAAGTTCAAGATTCCGCAGCAGCACTTCGTATACTTCGACCCTGCCAAGAAGCAGTATGTCACCCTCGACGCCCCCGGCTTCGATATGGACATCGCCAAAGGGAGCGGTACCACCCTTAGCCAGGAACAGCGCGACATCGAAGCCAAGAACACCGACATCCTCCATATCAAGCTCGGCGACAAGCACCTGCAGAAAGAGCACTCCCCCATCATCTACCACTGGTTCTACTGGACCGTGGCCGGTCTGCTTCTGCTGGCGCTCATCCTCACCGTGGTGCTCTACGGACGCCGCGCAAGACTCAACGCCGATGTGCTCGGGCGCCGCAATGCCCACGCCGGTAAGGTGGCCAACAAGCGCCTCCGTGCAGCCCGCAATTATATGAAGGCTCACGAGCCGGAGAAATTCTATGAAGAAATGCTCAAGGCATCCTGGGGCTACCTCAGCGACAAACTTTCCATACCTGTGTCGCAGCTCAACCGTCAGAACATCTCCGATGAGCTGCTTGCACGCGGCGTGCCGCAGGAAACCACCGACCGGGTAATCGCCATTCTCGATGCCTGCGAGATGGCCCGCTACACTCCCGATTCCGGCTCCGACTCCTCCGTGGAAGCGGTCTACAACGACGCCTCCTCCGTAATCAACGAACTCGACAAATTCAAATTCTCCAGGAGAAAATGACCATAAGATTAATATTCAGCATAGTGTGCCTTGTGGCTTCGCTTGGAGGCGCTATGGCGCAAAACGCCCCCGCACAGGCCGACAGCCTTAATGCCGCTGCGGCCAACGCAAACACTCCTGCCTCTCAGCCCGGCGACAACGCTCAGGCTCAGCAGCCCGGAGCCAACGCAGCGGCAAAACCCGCCGATGCCGACGCCCTGATTCAGCAGGCCGACTCGGCTTACAGCAAAGACAATTTTGCCCAGGCCGAAGCGCTCTACCTCGCTGCGATGAAGCTGGGTGGCTCTTCATCGGCGCTGTTCTATAATATAGGCAACACCTACTACCGCCAGGGCAATCTCGCCAAGGCAATAGTGTGCTACGAACGCGCCCTGCGACTTGACCCCACCAATGCCGAAGCCAAAGCCAATCTCGACTTCGTCAACGGCAAAATCACCGACAAGCAGATCGACTCCGGCAGCTATATGGACTCGGTATGGCAAGGCACCGTAGGGCTGTTCAAGGCCGACACCTGGGCCGTAATCGCCCTGGTGCTGTTTGCCATCTTCCTTGGGCTTGTGGCCGTCTACCTCTTCTCCTCGGCAGTGACCGTGAAGAAAGCCGGCTTCTTCGGCGGCCTGATTGTTTTCATCGTCACCGTATGCACCGTAATCATCTCCTTCGCGGCAGCCAACCGCATCAACGACCACTCGCAGGCCATCATCCTCCCGCCGTCGGCGCAGCTCTCCACGTCGCCCCGCGAAGCCCGCAACCAGTCGGAAGAAGCATTCCTGCTTCACGAAGGCACCAAAGTGGAAATCATCGACTCAATCGCCACCCCCTCCGAGGGCAAATGGTATGAAGTGATGGTAGGCCGCGGCGACCGCGCCTGGATAAAAGCTTCGGAAGTGGAGCGCATCTGAGAACCGGTTCGCAAAAAAGTCGACAGCGCGTATCTGATTGAAACACGCTGTATTATCCGTAAATCCGCGCCCTATGTGTTAAATAACATATAAATTTATTTTGGATAATTGAAATATTCTGTGTAAATTTAGGGCAAATTCCTCTCCTGTTCTATTAAAAAGGAATCTATAACCCCAAATCAAATATTACGAGTATGACTAAGACAATCACTTTCAACGAGCTTCGTCGTATTAAAGACGCACTCCCCGATGGCTCCACTGTCCGCATTGCCGACAAACTAAATACAACCCCTCAGACCGTTCGCAATTACTTCGGCGGCTCTAACTACGAATCCGGCAAAAACTGCGGACTCCACATCGAACCCGGACCCGACGGGGGTATCGTGGTCCTCGACGACACTACCATCTACGATATGGCCGTTGAAATCCTTCAGGAACAGGAGCGGAAAAACGAAAAATAATCTTCGATATCGAAAACTAAACCTTATTTTTGACGTGTCGGCCGGGGATTCCCCGCGGCCGGCGCGTCATTAATGCATTAGAGCCTCCCTTTGTATTTCCCCAAATATGACTCCAAACCGCCTCATCACCATCGCAATACACACACCGCGCAAGGCTGCTCCCCTGAAGCAGCTCCTTGAGCGCGAGAACATCTATGCAGAGCTTAACAATGTAAACCTCGGGGCACCCGCAGCATCCCCCGGTGTGAGAATCCGCATCCGAGAATCCGACCTCCCGCTGGCTCTGCGTATTATCGAAAACATCGAGATTTTCGATATCCCCGACGATGCTGAGAGCGAAAAACCTCAGAAGGGGGAGATTCTGTTGCCCACAGACTTCTCCGACCACGCCCACAACGCCCTGCGTCTGGCATTTGCCATCGCGGCCGAATTCGGTATGTCGGTAAAACTTCTCTACGCCTATGTGGCCCCCACCCCCATTGCCGGAATGCAGTTGGCCGACACCCCCGACTCCGAGTTGGCCGACATTCAGTCGGCTCAGGTGCTCGAAGAGGAGTCGAAAAAAATGATGAAGGAGTACAGCGCCCGCATCCGTCAGGAGATTAAGACCGGCGAGATCCCCGCCGCCACATTCTCCTCGGAAATCACCGAAGGCATCCCCGAAGAAGCCATTCTCGACTATGCCCGCGCCCACAGCCCGAAGCTGATTGTGATGGGTACCCGAGGCGCCGACAAGAAGGAAGCCGAACTCATTGGCAGCGTCACTGCCGAGGTGCTCGACTCCTGCCGTACGCCGGCTTTCACCGTGCCCGAGAATGTCAGCGCCGAATCGCTGATGCATATCAATAAAGTGGCCTTCCTGTGCAATCTCGACGAGGAAGATATGATAGCCCTCGACGCGCTATACCGCCTCTTTGCCCACCTTAATCTGAGCGTCTGCCTCATCCACGTGCCCGGTCACCGCGACCGCCTTTACAGCAAAAACCGCATAGATGTGGCTCGCGACACGCTGCTCGACTACTGCCGCGCACAATTTCCGCGTTTCTCCTTCGAGATGCGCACCCTCAGCCTCGACTCGCTCATCGAGGATTTCAAAGCGATTATGCAGGAAGCCACGCCGTTTAATCTCATTGCCGTGCCCAACAAGAAGCGCAATGTATTCGTGCGTGTGTTCAACCCCTCCATCGCCCACAAGATCCTCTTCCGGGCCGACATCCCCATGATGGTTATCCCCGTCTGAAACCGGCCCCCTATTACCCCGGCTCCCCAAGCCCCCGTCTGAAACCGGCTTCCCGCCCCGGGCTTCCAATTTGCAAATCCAAGAATGAAAAAAGAACTCTTTTCCGAAATAAAGAACAAGATATATAAGTATGTAAAGGCTTCGCGGCTGCGCGATGCCTTCGGTCTTTGCCGTCAGCTCGCCGAGGGGAATATGGTATGGGAAATCACCGACCGCCTCAACGAAACGGAGGATTCCTACCGCCGGCTCCTCTCCTATGTGGCCTCCGGCGCCAACGACCCCGAGCGCGACAAAATGACAGCCGAAATCGGCGAGACCATTCTCAGCATCACCGACAGTCTGGAGCGGCTCAACAACCGTCGCGACGACCCCGCGCTCTACTACAGTATGATCCGCTACCGTCAGACCGCCTCCGCTCAGCCCCTGGTGCAGATGCTGGCCGACTACCGCAAGCAGTGCTCCGAGTCGAGTCTGTTCGATATGCTTGCCTCAGGCAATCATTCGCAGCGCTTTGTCACCACGGCCGCCGAACGCGAAGCTGCCGAGCGCGAGATTTTCAACGCGCTCTGGACCGAATTTCCGCTCGGCCACATCGGCCGCGACACGCTGCGCGACTTCCTCACCGACGGTGTGGTGCCCGAGTATGCCGTGTCTCTGTTCGTGTGGGCAATTGTGCTCGGCGGACTGGAATTCTACGACCCCGTCAGGCTCGAAATCCTCTGCGAAATCTACCTCAACGGCTCAAGCCGCAACACCGCCATCGCCCTCGTGGGGCTGATGATTCTGCTCTACAAGTGGCGCAACCGCCGGTTATCCACACGTCTTAGCAATCTCCTGGCAACGGTGCGCGAGCATCCCGACTGGCCCTCCGACGTGCGCACCGTGTATATGGAGCTTACCCGCACACGCGACACCGACCGCATCTCTGCGAAAATCCGCGACGAAATCGTGCCGGAGATGATGAAGCTGCGTCCCGACATCGAGCGCAAGTTCAGCAATCCCTCCGCCCAGCCTTTCAATCCCGAAGAACTTGAGGAGAACCCCGAATGGCAGGAGATCATCGAGCAGTCGGGTCTCGGCGACAAACTTAAGGAGATGTCGGAAATCCAGGAGGAGGGGGGCGACATAATGATGGGCACCTTCCAGCACCTGAAATCATTCCCCTTCTTCCACGAAATCGCAAACTGGTTTATTCCCTTCCACAGCGAGCGCAGCGAATTTGCCGGCGTTGGCAGCGAAGGGCTCAAGCAGGTGGCGGCTGTGTTTGAGAATCTGCAATTCCTCTGCGACAGCGACAAATATTCCGCTCTGCTCTCGCTGGCCCACGCACCGGCCGCTCAGCGCGATATGGCGCTTTCGCAACTCAATGCGCAGGCCGACCAGTTCAATGAAATGCGCGCTGCGTCGCTGGAAACAGCCCATACCGACCGCCGCGACATCATCCGTCGTCAGGTGCAGAATCTCTACCGTTTCTTCCACCTTTTCCGTCGTAAAAACGAATTCGACAATCCCTTCGAGCAGGGCATCCACCTGGTGGATGTGCCCGTGCTTGCTCAGGATGTGCGCGACACCGAGATGCTCACCCTTATCGGCGAGTTCTATTTCTCGCACGGCTACTGGGAGGAGGCGCTCACTCTGTTTGCCCGCATCGACGAACTTACCGAGCCGTCGGCCGCGCTCTATCAGAAAACCGGCCACGCCCTGATGAAATTAGGGCGCACCTCGGCAGCCCTCTCCTACTTTGAGAAGGCCGATATGCTCGACAATCGCAGTCCCTGGACCCTCACCCGGCTCGGGCGTTGCAACGCTATGCTCGGCCATCACTCCTCGGCCCTCAGCGCCTATGAGCGACTCGACGAACTTCAACGGGGCAAACCTTCCACCGCGCTCGCCATCGGTCATGCCCATCTCGCCCTCCGGCACTATCCCGAAGCAATCAAAGCATTCTACAAGGCGCTCTACCTCGATGAGAAATCGGGCAAAGCGCTCCGTCCGCTCGCCTGGAGCCTGATGATGGACAAGCAATTCGACCAGGCACGCAAATATTACGAACGGATTGTCTCCGACTTCCAACCGCGTCCCGACGACTATCTCAACATGGGGCACCTCGCCCTCGCCTCCGGACAGATTGCCGAAGCCTCCAACTTCTACCGTCTGAGCATCCTGTCGCGCCCGCAGCCCGCCGGCGTCACGGTAGCGCAGGGGGAAGTGCCACGGGCCAACATCGAAGCATTCATCGCCGATATGACCTCCGACACCGACGCCATCACCGCCCTCGGCATCTCCCCCGCCCTCATCCCCCTCATCATCGACTCCCTCATCTACACCCTCTAATCCCCCCTCCGGTTGTAGGAGCGCGAGAAGCCTATGCGGGACGGCTGGAGCGCTTGGTGCGTGGGGGCTGCGGATGCGATGGCAAAGGCGCGTGGTGCGTGGGGGCTGCGGATGCGATGGCAGCTGCGCGTAGCGCTGCAAACCCCAGGAATTTAAGATATTACACGATTATCGCGCTTCGTAGATGTGCGTCAAAACACCTGACGCGCATCTACGAAGCGCTTTCAAAAGGAATGGTCTGAAAACCAGAGGTTTGCAGCGCTACGCGTAGCTGCACCCCTGGCTACACTGATGGTCGGCTACGCCGACCCCCACTACACCCATCGACTACGACAGCGTCCATATCCCATCGGTTGTAGGGGCTGGATTCTTCGCGCCCGCGCCGAATGGCCAAATTTAAGATTTGACATTGCTTCACGCCCGGATGGTCATTTTTTTTGAATTATTGCTGTCCGATAAAAATTGAGGACAGCACAAAAGCATGGCTCAACTGCTGATCTACGGCGGTCGAGTCTGTTTTTATGATTTCCAAGCCTCTT
>SFFL01000041.1 GCA_004557825.1 Bacteroidales bacterium
TTGTAAGCTCCGGCTCTGGAGATACCGAGAACAGCGGCAACGTCTGTCATGTTCATCATCAGGGGCAATTCTTCCAGCGAGTGATACTGTTTCTGGTTCATTTTGGTTTCCTTTCTCCCATTCTGGGAATCGAAATTGGTTTGTGAATGGCCGAAAAGAATTACCCAGTCGAAGTTTTTCATCCTATTTTCCTCACGCCGTCACGGAGGGCGGACGCGGCGTTTATGTAGCGCAGACCTGCACGGATGCGCGGTCGGCCCATAAAACCGCACACATCGGCACAACGCGCCCCACGCCGCGGAGCAAACGGCTGCGCCGATGTGCATTTCTGACTTGTGCCGCAGTTCAGCCGTTAGTGCTCCGCCCACAGGCGGCATTGGGGTCAGGGTTTTCCCTGCAAGCTGCGTTTTGGTACCAAAACGCGATGCTTGCGCTTTTCTTGCGCGGCAAGAAAAGCCTAAAACGCAGCCTGATCCTCATTCCGTTTAGAAGAATTTATTGATTTTCATTTTGTACAAGCCATGAAATCCAAAATTTTTGCGCTTCGGATGCCGTAGTCGCTACATTAGTCGCTATGTAAATTTGAAATTCGGATTTTTGCCTTTTGTAGTCGCTAGTATAGTCGCTATGGTTTTCTTACGCCGTATTTGCAGCTCGCGCCCCGGCGATGGGGAACAGCGCGGACAGAGCCTGGCAGCTCTCACAGCTGGTGGAAGGGGTCTCGACTGCTTGCAACCCCAGCCACGGCAGCCTGTCTTACGTGCAGGCCGGACATTGTGTGTCCAAACAGATTGGGCGGCATGATGCAGCCTGCCAAGGCTGCCCACGGTGCGTTTCTCGCTCGCCGGAAGCTCGCTGCCTCCGGGTCTTCGCGCGCGCCGTGCGCGTTTCCCAACCTGCGGTGTGATCCGCGTTGCTGGTTATTCAGTTGTTTGGGATTGTGGTCCCACCCCCATATTTCTCCTAAAGAGCACCAAAAGGAGCGCTGCGGCCATTATTCGGCCGCAGCGCTCCTTCATTACTTTTCATGGTGCGCTTCGGAATATTCTGTTGTCGACAGGATTTCCTGCCATTTTCCATATGATAGCACTAGAACAAACGTTTGTCAACGCTCTTTTGCAGAATTTTTTTCTTACTGCTGCTTCTGAATCGAATCGATCAGTAATTTATATATCTTTTGTCTGCTTATGCGTTATAGGTGCTCGCGGCGGTATTGCCGCCGTGGCCGGTCCAGTTGGTGTGGAAGAAGTCGCCTCTGGGGCTATCGAGCCGCTCGTAGGTGTGCGCGCCGAAGTAATCGCGCTGCGCCTGCAAAAGGTTTGCGGGCAGGCGCTCGGTGGTGTAGCCGTCGAAATAGCTCAGTGCCGCCGTCATAGCGGGCGCGGGCACGCCATAAGAGACAGCCACGGCCGCGACTTTGCGCCAGGCCGGAATGAGCTTCTGCATGGTTTCCTTGAAATACGGGTCGAGCAGGAGATTGCTGAGCTCCGGATTTTTATCATACGCTTCCTTGATTTTGCCGAGGAAGACCGAGCGGATGATGCAGCCGCCGCGCCACATGAGGGCAATGCCGCCGTAGTTGAGGTTCCAGTCGTAGGTCTTGGCCGCCGTGCGCATGAGGGTGTACCCCTGCGCGTAGGAGATGATCTTGGAGGCATAGAGCGCCTGCCGGATGGCTTCGACCATCTCTTGCTTGTCGCTGGTGAAGGTCGGAATCGTGCGGGCGTATTCCTTTGCAGCTTCGACGCGCTCCGACTTCATCGCGGACAGGCAGCGGGCGAAGACTGCTTCGCCGATGAGCGTCAGCGGCACGCCCTCGTCCAGCGCCGCGATGCCCGTCCACTTGCCCGTGCCCTTCTGGCCTGCGGTGTCGAGAATCTTTTCCACGATGGGTTCACCGTCGGTATCCTTGTAGGCAAGAATATCGCGGGTGATCTCAATTAAGTAGCTGTCGAGCTCCGTCTTGTTCCACGCGGCAAAGGCCTCGTGCATTTCATCATCGGACATGCCAAGAAGGTCGCGCATCAGCTGATAGGCCTCGCAGATGAGCTGCATATCGCCGTACTCAATGCCGTTGTGCACCATTTTGACAAAGTGCCCCGCGCCGTTTTCGCCGACCCAGTCACAGCAGGGACTGCCGTCCTCGACTTTCGCGCAGATGGCCTGGAAAATCGGCTTCACATACGGCCATGCAGCGGGGCTTCCGCCCGGCATCATGCTGGGACCTTTTAAAGCGCCCTCTTCACCGCCGGATACGCCGGTGCCGATGTAAAGCTTGCCCTTGGATTCGACATATTTTGTTCTGCGAATCGTGTCTGGGAAGTGCGAATTGCCGCCGTCGATGAGGATATCGCCGTCATCCAGAAGCGGCAGAAGCTGCTCGATCATGTCGTCGACCGCATTGCCGGCCTTGACCATCATGAACACCTTGCGGGGCTTCTCCAGATTGTCCACCAGTTCTTCAAGGCTGTGGCAGCCGATGATGTTCTTGCCCGCGGCACGGCCACTTACGAACTTGTCCACTTTTTCCGTCGTGCGGTTGAAAACCGCCACCGTGAAGCCCTTCGACTCCATGTTCATGACGAGGTTCTCCCCCATCACGGCAAGGCCGATGAGGCCAATATCTGCTTTTTTCATATGTATGTTTCTCCTTACCGCTGCACACGGGCATTACCCTTATAGATGTCCCAGACTTGCTTTTCATCGGCGGGCTCGGCGTAGTCGTTGAGGCTCGATGCCGCCAGAACGCCGCTTGCCCAGCCGAATTGCAGGCACTTTTCGGGCTCCCAGCCGTTCAGAACGCCGTAGAGAAGACCGCCCGAGAAGCCGTCGCCGCCGCCGATGCGATCCATGACCTGAATTTCGCGGGGCTCTTCGACGTACCACCTGCCATCTGCGAGCAAAATTGCGCCCCAGAGGTGCTCGTTGGCCGAAATGACCTGACGGAGCGTCGTTGCGAACATTTTTGCGTTCGAATATTTTTCCTGCACCTGCGAGATCATGATTTTGAAGGACTCGATTTTGGAAGCAAGGTCTTTGCCGCCAGTCTCCGGTCCTTGAAAGCCAAGGCAGAGCTGGAAGTCCTCCTCGTTGCCGATGAGAACATCGGCAAGAGACGCAATTTCGCTGAATGCCTCGGCAAGTTCTTCCTCACGCCCCTTCCAGAAGGTCGCGCGGTAGTTGAGGTCGAAGGAGACGAGTGTGCCGTACTGCTTTGCGGCTTTTGCGAGGGCAAGGCAGCACTCGGTCGTCTCATGGCTCATGGCGGCAATCAGACCGGATAGGTGGAGAATGCCGACGCCCTCCTGCCCGAAGATGCGTTCTACGTCAAAATCATCAATGGAAAGCGTTCTGCCGACCTCGCCCGCGCGGTCGTTCCAGACACGCGGCGCGCGCAGTCCGAAGCCGGAGTCCGCGATGTTGAACTGATGGCGATAGCCCCACGGACCGCCCTGCTCCACGTCCAGACCCTCAAAGCGGATGTTCCGTGCGCGGAGCTGCCGCTTGATGAGGTCGGCAACGGGGCTGTCCTTGACAAATTTGGTCAGCACGAGGCACTCCCGCCCAAGGCTCGACGCGACATTCAGCACGTTTGATTCCGCGCTGGTCGCCTGCATATAAAACGTATTGCTGTTCTGCACCGCCATCCGGTTTTCCGGCGTGATGCGCACGCCCATGCTCGTGGGACACGCAAGGGCGTAGCGTTTCATTTCTTTTACAGTCATAATAGATTTGCCTTTCCGGCATATCGGTATTTTCGGAATATTCTTTTCGATGATGCCTTCCTTCATGACATTTTTGTGTTGTCCGTCTTCATCAGTGACGCAATATTGGCAAGTGGATTATCAATGACTACAATTATAGCAATTTTCAATAATACAGCAGAATGCTTTAACCATTGAGAAAAAGTGATATAATAAAGGCAAAGAAGGTGCGTGCAATGCTGCACAATGAAGCTCGAAAGTTGATTTTGGAAGGATACGATAAGGGTATCCGTGTAAAGGAACTGGCAAAGTGCTTTTCTGTGAACACCTGTTCGA
>SFFL01000030.1 GCA_004557825.1 Bacteroidales bacterium
CGGCTGATTTTTTCTGCCGGCGCCGGAACCGCTGTCCCGAAAAGCGAGTGCAAAGGTAGCGACTTATACCGAAACCACCAAATTTTTCTCAAAGTTTTTCAAGAAAAATTTCAAGAAGGAACCCAAAACAGCATCAGTAATACGCATAACACGTTATCAAAAGCGGCATTAGACGGCATCAAAATTATCATTCTCAATCCAATATGGCTTTGCGTTTACACCTATTATATATAGAGGCGCTGAATATTCCGGAAAATTTCGTAATTTTGCACTCTGAACAGGGCCTGGTGCCATTATTTCAATTTTATGGGTAAGAACAAGCTCAAAAAATTCAAAGAGATGGAGACGATCGACTGCGTCTTCCAATACCCCTACGGCCAGTTGCAGCAAACCGGTTTTCCGATGCGCGGCAGCTGGAATCAGGACTTCTTCCACAACTCCAACCCCATCGTTCTTGAACTTGGGTGCGGGAAGGGCGAATACACCGTGGGGCTGGCACGCCGTTTTCCCGACCGCAACTTCATCGGCATCGACATAAAGGGCGCCCGAATGCACCGCGGCGCCTGCCAGGCGCGCGATGAACAACTGGGGAATGTGGCATTTCTGCGCACCAACATCGAGCTGCTCCCCCGATTTTTCTCACCCGGCGAAGTCGACGAAATCTGGATTACCTTCCCCGATCCGCAAATGAAGAAGGTGCGCAAACGCCTAACATCCACCACATTTATGCAGCTCTACCGCCAGGTGCTGAAACCCGGAGGACGCATCAATCTGAAGACCGACTCCCCATTTCTGTACACATACACCTCGGCGATGGTGCGCCTGAACTCGCTGCCCATCCTCGCCGACTGCGCCGACCTGCACAATGCCGCTCAGGCATCCGACGCCAACACCGCCGACCAAAGTCCTGTCTACGACGGCATCGACCCCTCGCTGCGCGAGATCCGCACCTTCTACGAGCAGCAATGGATTGCCCGCGGCCTCTCCATCAAATATTTAGCATTCTCCCTGACTCCCGACGGCGACCTGCAAGAGCCGCAGGACGATATACCATTCGACACCTACCGCTCTTTCTCGCGCGGTGTTCTCGACCAATTAAACAACTGACAATTATGACATTATACCCCAATCTCATACTCGACGCGCTGCGCAATGTGCGCTATCCGGCATCCGGCAAAAACATCGTGGAAGCCGGTCTGGTGGAAGACGACATCCGCATCAACGGCAACAAGGTGAGCTTCTCGCTCATCTTCGACCGACCCACCGATCCCTTCATCAAATCCATTGTGAAGGCAGCCGAGACAGCGATTCTCACCTACATTTCGCCTGAAGTTGACATCAAGGGCAACATTGCCGTAAAGACGCGCACTCCGGCACCCCAGCCGGCCGTAAAACCGCTGGCACAGGTCAAAAACATCATCGGAGTATCGTCGGGCAAAGGTGGCGTGGGCAAATCCACCGTCGCCGCCAATCTGGCTGTAGCACTTGCCCGCGAGGGATACCGCGTGGGACTTCTCGATGCCGACATCTTCGGCCCCTCGATGCCTAAAATGTTCGGCGTGGAGGATGAAGAGCTGTATATGCACAAGGTGGATGACCGCGAACTCATCATCCCCGTCGAGCGCTACGGCGTGAAGATGCTCTCAATCGGTTTTCTTGTCGACCGCAACGCGCCGGTGCTGTGGCGCGGATCGATGGCGTCAAACGCTCTGAAACAGCTGATTACCGACGCTGACTGGGGCGAACTCGACTATTTCCTCATTGATATGCCCCCGGGCACAAGCGACATACACCTCACGCTGGTACAGACACTTGCCATTACGGGCGTGGTGATCGTAACCACTCCGCAGGAGGTAGCCCTGGCCGACGCACGCAAGGGTGTGAATATGTTCCTCGGCGACAAAGTGAATGTGCCGGTGCTCGGCCTTGTCGAGAATATGGCCTGGTTTACCCCGCAGGAGCACCCGGAGGAACGCTACTACATTTTCGGCCGCGAAGGCGGCGTGCGTCTTGCAAAAGAACTTGGAGTAAAACTTCTGGCTCAGATTCCGCTGGTAGCATCGGTTTGCGACGGCGGCGACAGCGGTCACCCGATAGCCCTCGACAACTCGATTATGGGACACGAATTTATCCATCTGGCCCACGAGGTTGTCGACGCCGTGGAGGAGCGCAACCAAAAACTGCCCCCCACACAGAAAGTCAACGTCACCAAAAAATAATCTCTCCCAAATGGCAAAAATACTGATTATCAACGGCCCGAATCTCAACCTGCTCGGCACACGCGAACCGGAGATCTATGGCCGCGTGTCGATGGAGGACTTCCTCGACGCGCTCCGGCAGGATTACCCCGCTGTGACCATCGAATATTTCCAGAGCAATCACGAGGGCGACATCATCGACCGACTTCACGAAAACGGCTTCGATCCGGAGATAAACGGTATCGTGCTCAATGCCGGAGCCTACAGCCATACATCGCTGGCCATAGCCGACGCTATCCGCGCCATCGACCGCCCGGTGGTGGAGGTTCACATCTCCAACACCGCCGCCCGCGAACAGGTGCGCCACACCTCGATGCTCACCGGCGCCTGCCGCGGCATAATCGCCGGATTCGGTCTCGACAGCTACCGTCTGGCGATTGAAGCGCTCCTGTAAACCCACCGCATCGTCGCCCGCCTATGACACCGCAACTCGAGGAATACATTCTGAGCCACACCGACACCGAACCGGAACTGCTGAGCCACATCAACCGCGAAGTAAACCTCCGGCTGCTCTATCCGCGTATGTGCTCCGGTCATCTGCAGGGAAGAGTGCTGACGATGCTCACGGCGATGATTGCCCCGCACAACGCCCTGGAAATCGGCACCTATGCCGGATATTCCGCACTATGCATAGCCGAAGGGATGCCGCCCGGCGGACATCTCGACACCGTGGAAATCGACGACGAGATGGAGGATTTCATCCGCCACAACTTCGCGCAATCTCCCTACTCCGAGAGGATTACGCTACATATCGGCGATGCAGCCGAAATTGTGCCGCAACTGCAAAGCACCTACGATATGGCATACCTCGATGCCGACAAGCGCACCTACTGCGAGACATTCCGGATGGTGCTCCCGATGATCCGCAAGGGTGGTTTTATCATCGTAGACAACACCCTGTGGGACGGCAAAGTGACCGACCCTGCCGAGCACGACCCGCAGACCGAGGGCATCCGCCATTTCAACGATATGCTCACCGAAATGCCGGAGGTATCGCAGGTGATCCTCCCGTTGCGCGACGGCCTCACGCTTGTAAGAGTGAATCCTTAGGCCGGCTGACAATATCTTAGCCCCAACTGTAGGACACACGGCCGGCACACATATATAATATATAACGTCAAACATATCTACCGCAATGCCACAGAGCAATATTTCCCTCAAACCTGAAGCGCTCCTGTTTGATCTGGGCGGAGTGATTATGGACATCGAGCGTATGCGCTGCGTAGAAGCCTTCACCCGCCTCGGCATGAAGGACATCAACTCCCTTTTGGGCGACTACGGCCAGAAAGGTTTCTTCCTCGCTCTCGAAGAAGGGAAAATTTCTGCCGACGAATTTCGCGCCGAAGCCCGCAAGCATCTCCCCGAAGGGGTCACCGATCAGGAAATCAACGAAGCATTCAACGCCTTCCTCGTAGGTATTCCCGTAGAACGGCTCCGCGCCCTTGAAGAGTTGCGCCGCCAGGGCTACCATATCTATATGCTTTCCAACACCAACCCCATAATGTGGAATTCCAAAATCGCCGAAGAATTCCGCAAGGATGGCAAGGATATCAACCACTATTTCAACGGATGCCTAACCTCCTTCGACGCGAAAATCTGCAAGCCCGACGCACGTATCTTCCGCGAGGCCATCAGCCGGTTCAACCTCAATCCGGCCACAACGCTCTTCTTCGACGATTCGGAATCCAACTGCCGCGCAGCCGCCGAGCTGGGTTTCCAGACAGCCACGGTATACCCCGGCACCGAGTTTATCGACATTATGTCGGAGAAATATCCCGCCTGATGATGAACGGAGAGCAGCAACACGCCACACAACGCATAGCAGCCGTAATCGGCATGTTCGACGGCGTCCACCTCGGGCACCGCGACCTGTTGCGCCAACTGCGCGAAGCCGCCGCACCTCGCGGCCTCGCGCCTGCCGTGTTCACCTTCCCGTCGCACCCGCTGAGCATCATCCGCCCGGAAGCCGCTCCCGCACTGCTCTCTACCCCTGAGGAAAAACTTCTGCGGCTCACCGCCGAGGGTATCGCGCCCCGCGACATCGAATTCCTCTCGTTCGACGACCGGCTCCGACATCTCACCGCTCGCGAATTCATCAGCCTGCTGCACCATAAATACAACGTCGACTACATACTGCGAGGCTTCAACAACCGTTTCGGCACCGAGCGCGACCTCTCCGCAGAGGATTATCGCGCCATCGCCGCCGCCGAGGATGTCACACTCTCCGATGCCCTCCCCTACTCCATTCCTTCAGCCGACGGCCCGCAGGATGTAAGCTCATCGCTAATCCGCACAGCCCTCGCCGGCAGCGATATGCCCCGCGCAGCCATACTCTTAGGATACCCCTACGAAATCAGCGGCACCATCGAGCCGGGCAAGCACCTGGGCGCCACCATCGGCTTCCCCACAGCCAACATCGCCGTTGCCCCATCAAAGCTTATACCGCCGCAAGGGGTATATGCCTGCACAGCAGAAACCGACGGCGCAAGCTACCCCGCAGTAGTCAACATCGGGCATTGTCCCACCACAGGCACCCTTAACGGTCACCCCACCATCGAAGCGCATCTCATCGGCTACTCCGGCCAGCCGCTCTATGGAAAAACAATGCAGCTCCGTTTTCACAACCTTCTCCGCAGAGAGCAGAAATTCAATTCGCTCCACGACCTGCAGTCGGCCATCGCATCCGACATCGAAAAGGCAAAAAATCTTATTGAAATGAAAATTTAACATTTCGCCGATTAAACCTTTCAAAGTAAGCGCAACCGATTACATATCAAACACTTAACACAAAGAAAGCGCACCAAAGCCGAGAAAAAATATGTTTTACAGCATATTTTCTTGTAAAAAATAATGAAAAAAATTTGGTGGGATAAAAAATACTCTTTACCTTTGCATTGTTTTTGAAGCACAAAAAAATTGTTTTATTACTCTTAATTTTTAAACTAAAATGAAGAAGTTATTCCTTTCTTTCGCTGTCATCGCTGGTATGTCGATGATTTCTTGCGGCAACAAGGCTGCTGACGAAGCTGCTACCGAAGCTACTGACACTGTAGCTGTTGAAGAGGTTGAGACAGTTGACACTGTTGCTGCTGTCGACACTGTAGCTCCTGACACCGTTGCTGCTGCTGCTGAGGTTAAGTAATTTAACCCCAACGACAAATCAGCCATCCATCAGGCTCAGCCTATGAGATGACAGCTGTAAGAGATTACAGCAAAGATTTTGGCCCCATCCTCACCGATGCGGGCCATTTCTTTTTTACTGCGCTTCCTTTTTACTGCGGACTACCAAGCCATTTCTTTTGCACAACACAACCATCTTTTTAAAAATTTTACTACCTTTGTGACCGTTATCACGAATCTATCATAAACACAAATTCGAATCAATCATAAACACATTATAGTATATGAAAAAATTCCTATCACTACTGATTATCACGCTTCTTGCGATGCCTGCCTTCGCTAAGGACATTACCATCGTGGCAAGCCCGCCGGAAGGTGTAATTAAAGTCAACGGCTCATACTACGGCGAAGGTTCCGCCAAGGTTAAGGTAAAGAAAGACGACTTCGTAATCATCGAGGTATCGGCTCCCGGCTACGAAACACTTACCACCCGCGTTTACGGCCGCGACGATCGCAAAACCATCGAAATCAAGCTTAAGGAAGATGTGATTCTCAAGCAGACCGTTGAGTCGTCGCTCGCCAACCAGTTCTTCTCGGTAAGAGTTAACCCCGCCCTCTACACCGACGACCCCGAAACCGGCCACCGCAACAGCGAAAAGGCTTGGAAACTGGTTCACAACATTCTGCTCAACTACGTCGATGAAATCCAGACCTCCGATATGGCATCGGGCTACGTCCAGACCCCCTACGTAATCAAGAGCTATGTAGAAGCCGGCAAGACCCTCCGTTCGCGCATCACCATCAAGGAAAGCAACATCGGCGGCGACCTCACCTTCCAGATCAAGGTCTCATCGGAAGTTGCTCCCATCCAGGGCCGCAACCGCGAAGAATCATATACCGAAACAACCCGTATGATCAAGGAGCTGGAGCCTCTCATCAGCGAATTCCAGACACGCCTCGGCGCTAAATAATCATCAGCATTTCTAACAACGACACCGAGATTATGAAACTGAAAAACATCATCCTCCTGCTCTCAGCTATGGCCTGCACCGGCACTGCCGCCGCTCAGCAGGAAGAGACATTCGACAACAACTCCTGGCAGTGGACCGAATCTATGTCCGACGCCGGTAAAGTATACATCGTCGACGGCGTAATGCGCCTGGAGACCAACACCCCCACCTCCATCACATACGAGCAGGTGGCCGACCTCGTCTCTACCCACGCATATCTCCCTATGGATCCCACCGCAGGTTTCACCATCACCTGCGACGCCAAGGTAGCCAAAATCGCCGACGATAAATACTTCGGCATCCTCCTCGACTATATGGACAACATGAACTTCATGTGCTTCACAATGTCGAGCAACTGGGCATACCTCTACAAAATCACCGAAGGCAAAGTCACCCGCAAATGGAAAGGCCAGCTTCACCTCCCCAAACAGAAGAAAGCTGTTCTTGACATCAAGATCACATACGCAGGTGGCGACCTGGAGATTCGTGTCGACGACATCCAGGCAATCCACGCCAAATACGCCCCCATCGAATCCAACGGCTTTGGCTTCTTCGCCTACGGCAAAACCAAAATCGACTTCGACAACGTAAAGATCACCTACTGATCATTAATGCCGCACACCCGGCATAAATAACATCCGGGCTACGGTCCCACGAATTTAAGCGCTGCATAGCAGCACGTCGCCTCCCTGACGCGCCTCTATGCAGCGCTTGATTTATCAAGCCAACTTTAATTTATCAAGGCCACTTCTACACAGAATAACGGCACGATCCCGGTCAATCTGTTTTAGGAAACCTCAGTCCTGTAGCACAGCTACGCCGTGCATTTCGCTGGAAAGAAACCTGAAAATCCCTGGGGCTGGCAGCGCTACGCGCAGCTGCGCCCCAGGAATTTAAGATCGCATATAGAATTTTGCGCTTCGTAGATGCGCGTCAGATCAAACAAATCTGCTGCGAAATTGACAACAAACCTGCCCCAATAAGCATTTTTAGCATATTAATAATAATCTCCACAAAGATATAAAAATCAGCGCATTGCAGCATTTTCATCCTACTAAATGACCACCCCGCCGGACTAAATGGCTGCGAAAGAAGCTACGAGGAAGGGGTGTGTACGTGCGTGATGGCAGACGGGCAGAGGCGGGGTGGAGGCGGGGTGGAGGCGCGATGGGAAGAAACGGCAAGTGGCGCCCACCTTTCACAGGGAGCGCCACTTTATTAAAGGGGAAGGGAGTTATGTCAAATCTATGATTTCAAATCTCGCTGTCGGCTCCGAAGCGTGCTACTAAATCAGCTTCTTCGGGGTTTTGTGGCCATCCTTGCGTTGAAGCAAGGGTGATTACGACTGGAGCTTGAAGTTGATGGGGAGGGTGTACCAAACGGATACCGACTGGCCATTCATCTTACCGGGGATAAATCTCGGCAGAGTCTTAACCACGCGTACGGCTTCCTTGTCGAGGTCGGGGTCTTTGCCACGGAGGACTACAACCTCACCTACATTACCGTCTTTCTTCACAACGAACTTCACTACTACGCGGCCCTGAATGTTATTCTCAGCTGCCATAGTGGGGTATTTGATGTGAGTGGCGATATATTTCAGAAGTTCGGCTTCGCCACCGGGGAACTGGGGCATCTGCTCTACTGCTGTAAAAATCTCCTCCTTGACGGGTTCGGGTTTCTTTTCCTCGACGATGATTTCGTCCTTATAAGTACGGACAACCTCGAGGTTATCAGTACCCTGGTCGAAGGTAGCTGCGCCTGCTGCTGCGGTGGATTCCTGGACTTCATCCTTTGAGGTGATGTCCTCGGTTACCTCGTTATCGGCAGCGATAGCGATTTCAGTATCCTTGATGGTGTTGAGGATTTCTTCGGGGAGGGCCTCCTCCTGTTCGGGTTCCTGGACAGCCTGTACTTCTTCTTCAGGTTCTTCATTAGTAGCCTCTTCCTGCATCTGAGCAAGCTGCTGCTCGAGCTGAGCCTGGAGCTGGAGTTCGCGCTGTTCGCGACGATAGTCGCTGTACATACCCCAGAAATAACCGCCCACGAGGACAAGCACAAGACCGATGAGGGTAAAGAGCACGGCACGGTTGTGACGGCGGTCGCTCTGGCTGCGGAGGCTGTAAGCTCCGAACTCCTTATTTTTACCTTCAAATATTACGTCGGTCCATTCTTTTGATGAGAGATCTACATCTTTTGCCATTTTCTGTAGTTGTTTACTTGGTTAATAATATAGATTTCATCACTTATCTTCGTGACTGTGAGCCTTCTTGAATTCGGGGGTCTCAAACACCATCGCCTTGTCCACATCGGTAAGGGTGCCGATCTGGTAGCGGGAAATCTGATTGATCTGCATCTCGTCGAGAGCTGAGATCAGGCTTTCCCAGGATGCGCCTTCAAGAGGTTTGATGATAACGACGGGGCGAGTGAGCTTTTCGTCGTTACGGATCTTCTTGGCTTCGGCCTGGAATTGCTCTTCGGTGATTTCCTTGTTACGCCAGCGGTCCTTCTGCTCCTCTACCTTCTTGAGCACAGCTTCGTTGCGCTTGTGGAGGATAGAGCGGATACCGTGCTCGGTATCGTCGCCTTTGAAGCGGGCCACCTGAATGTTGGATTTCACGAGCTGTGAGCCGTTGAACTCAGCCTCAGGTTTACCGGTGTAATAATAGACGGTGTTTTCTTTAATGCCACCTTTGTCGTCGTAGGAAGTGTCGAGGATTAGGGTGATGGCTTCAGATTCCTTAGCTTTCTGCAGTTCCTCCTGCTGCAGCTTCTCGTTGGTAGGAAGCGCGATAGAGAGGGTCTGCGACTTAATCATGGTGGTACACAGCATGAAGAACGTAATCAGAAGCATGTTCATATCGACCATCGGGGTGAAATCGACATGAATCGACATTTTTTTCTGGGCGCCTTTTTTCTTTTTGCCGCCCGATGATTGTTCTATCTGTGCCATGGTTAATCAGCTTGGTCTTTAAGGGCAGTCATGACAGAGAATTTGTTCATCTTGATGGTCTGAAGGTTGTCGAGAACCGGGTGAATGGTTTCAAACTTCGTACCGCGGTCGGCTTTGATCGCGATGCCTTCGCCCTTCTGGATGGCGTCATGAATGTTGGGGTTCGAGGAGTTATAGATAGCACGCATCCATATCTGGAACTCATTGGTGGTGACGGGGCCGTCGGGGGTATTATACTTGATTTCTTTCAAGGGAATACCTGCATCGGGGCGGTTGGGGTCGCCAATCCATTCATCCTGCTTGGTCTGGTCAAGCATCAGGAATTCGTGCATTTTTTCAAGAGGAATACCGAACGAGGCGTTCTTTGCAAATTTCTCCACGTCCATCTGGGTGATTCCGAGCTTTTTCCCGGTAAGCTCTTCGTAGCGAGAGGCAGCTTTTTTCAGCACCTCTTTGCGAAGCGGCTCGGAGCCCCACTCTTCTGCGTTCTCAGCGTCGGCATCGCCCGCCAGTGACATAAAGATTTTGCCTTGCGGACTTACCAGCACGTTGACCACGTTGGATGTGGGCACCTTGATTTCAGATACGGACGACGGTGTGATTACGGTCACCGGTTCCTTCTGAAGGAAGGTTGATGTGAGCATGAAGAAAGTAAGCAAAAGAACGGTCACGTCGCTCATCGCGGTCATGTCGATGAGTGTGCTCTTTCTTTTAATTTTTACTTTTCCCATGATTTACTTTCGATTAATTAGTGAATATATATCGGAGTAAACCGGGATCAGTGGGTGGCTGCGAACGACTGAACAATTGAGAAACCTACTTCGTCGATAGCGTAGGTAAGGTTGTCGATCTTGTTGGTGTAGAAGTTGTAGGAGATTACAGCGAAGGCACCGGTGGCGATACCGAAGGCGGTGTTCACAAGGGCCTCGGAAATACCGGTTGACAGCTCGGTGGAGTCAGGTGCGCCGGATGCCGACAGAGCCTGGAATGATTTGATCATACCGAGCACAGTACCGAGAAGACCGACGAGAGTACCGAGGGTGGTGAGGGTAGCCACGATGGGGAGGTTCTGCTGCAGCGAGGGCATCTCGATGGCGGTAGCCTCTTCAACTTCCTTCTGGATAGTAGTAATTTTCTGCTCTTTGGTCAGGGTGGTGTTGGCATCCATCTCAGCGTAGCGGGTAAGAGCGGCCGATACAACAGCGGCTACAGAACCTTTCTGCTTCTTGCAGAGCTCCTGAGCAGCCTTGATGTCGTTGGCGGCGAGGCATTTCTTGATTTCAGCTACGAATTTAGCGATAGAGCCGGTGCCCTTGGCGCTCTTCAGTGCGATAGCGCGCTCTACGGAGAGAACGATTACGGTAAGGAAGAGGGTCTGAAGCACAGGCACGATGATACCGCCTTTGAATACGGTGCCGATCAGGTCAAGAGGATGAGCTTTAGCGAATTCCTCGGGAGCAAACCACATTGATGCGCCGGTGTAACCTTCAGCGTCGAAGTGTGAGGGGTTGCCGAACACAAAGAGGAAGAGCACGACTGCCACGATGAAGCAGGCGATGATAACCAGGAATGCGTTCTTGATACCACGCACGTTGCTACCGGGTTTGACAGCGGCTGCCTTGTGCTGGGGAGCGTTAGGCTTTTGAGTTTCCATAACTTGATAGTAGTTTTAAAAATTTAAATTGTTAATAATGATAGTTTTTCGTTCTGTATGCGTATGCGCCGGCAGAGCTTAACAATTAGCACTTACGGCGCCTAAAGCGTTTCTGGTATAAAGTTATAACCTGTATTCTTACAGGAGCAGAATTAATTCCATGGCAAAAGCTTCCTGCAAAATTATCATTTGTTTTTAAACTGACAAAACTTTTCCGAGGATTTTTTCGCCTTATTCGCTTTTACAAAGGTCGACAGGAGCATCCGAAGTTCTCCGCTTCCGCAAAATTAACGCCGACGCGCCTATGAAATTATAGCTATGCCGATTTTTTGCCGCATTTTTTCAATTTATTAATATAGAGATACAGAAATTATGATTACCTTTGTGGGCGAATTAGGAATTAAGGAAATATTTCCCTAATTTCCTCCTGCTATCATCACTGATTACGCTTAACTCCCCATTATATAAATGAGTATTGCAATCAAAGTAAAGAAAGGCCTGGATATCCGCATCAGCGGTGCCATAGCGCCCGGTGCTCAAGTGCCCGCCGCTGTAACTCCTTCGGCCACTATTGCCATCACTCCCGAAGACTTCACCGGCATCATCCCCAAAACCGAGGTGCATGAGGGCGACGCCGTGAAGGCAGGTCAGCCCCTCTTTCACAGCAAAGCCGACGAAGCACTGAAGGTGGTCAGCCCCGTTGCGGGCTCCGTTAAAGCCGTGGTGCGCGGTGAGCGCCGCAAAATCGAGCGCTTCATCGTGGAAGTAGAGCCTGATGGTGATGCTGTCAGCTTCGACACAGCCGACGCGCTGACCAAGCCCGAAGCCGCCCGCGCGCTGCTCCTGGCCTCCGGCCTCTGGGCTATGATGCGCCAGCGCCCCTACGACATCGTGCCCGCCGCCGGTGCCGTAGCCCGCGACATCTTCGTCACCGGGTTCGACTCCGCGCCCCTGGCCTGGAACCGCGACAGCTATACCCCCGACCAGCTCCGCCAGCTCGAAGCCGGCGTGAAGCTGCTGAGCCTGCTCACCTCCGGAAAAGTTTACCTGAGCCGCCGAAGCGCTTCGGTGCTCCCCGACATCCAGGGCGCCGAGATGGTCAACGTAACCGGCCCGCATCCCGCCTCCAACGCCGGCACTATTATCGCCGCCATCCGCCCCGTCAACAAGGGTGAGACAGTGTTCTGCCTCGAAATCGACACCCTCCTGCGCATCGGCGCGCTTGCTCTCACCGGCAAAACCGACGGCACCACCATCGTGGCCGTCACCGGTTCGGAAGTAGCCCAGCCGCAGCTTGTCAAGGCATACATCGGCAGCGAGATTGCACCTCTTATAAAGGATAACATCGACGCCGACGGCCGTCATCACCGCATAATCTCAGGCAACGTGCTCACCGGTGTAAAAGTTGCCGCCGACTCCTACCTGCGCCTCCCCTACCGGCAGATTACAGTGATTCCCGAAGGCGACGACGTGGACGAGTTTATGGGCTGGGCTTCCTTCTCGCCCAAAAAGCAGAGCACATCCCCCTCATTCCCCGGCCATTTCAGTCACAAAGCATTCTCTCCCGACGCCCGCCTGCTTGGCGGCCGCCGCGCTATGATTATGAGCGGCCAGTACGACAAGGTGTTCCCGATGGATATCCTCCCCGAATACCTTATCAAAGCCATCCTCTCGAAAGATATCGACCGTATGGAGCAGCTCGGCATCTACGAGGTAGCGCCCGAAGACTTCGCTCTGGCCGAATATGTCGACACCTCCAAGCTTGAGCTGCAGAAAATCGTGCGCGAAGGTCTCGACTACCTGCGCAAGGAGCTTTCCTGATATCGCATCTGAATTCACACTGAATATACACGCTTAAAACGACATAACGTTGAAAGGACTGAAACATCTGATGGACAAAATCCGTCCGGCTTTTGAACCGGGCGGCAAACTCCACGCTTTCCGCTCGGTTTACGATGGTATGGACACATTCCTGTTCACCCCCCGCGAAACCTCACGCTCCGGTGTGCACATCCACGACTCGATGGATTCCAAGCGCACTATGATCATTGTTATCGTGGCCCTGCTCCCCTGCCTTCTCTTCGGCATGTACAACACCGGCTACCAGCACTGGCTCGCCACCGGCGCCACAGTCTTCCCCTTCTGGGAGCTGCTCGGCTACGGTTTCCTGGCCATTCTCCCCACGCTGGTGGTAGCCTACGCCGTAGGTCTGGGCATTGAGTTCGTAGTGGCTCAGTGGCGCAACGAAGAAATCCAGGAAGGATTCCTCGTCACCGGCATCCTCATTCCTATGATATGCCCCGTGGAGACTCCTCTGTGGATGATTGCCGTGGCCACCGCCTTCTCCGTAATCTTCGTGAAGGAAGTGTTCGGCGGCACCGGCTACAACATCTTCAACGTGGCTTTGGTCACCCGCGCCTTCCTCTTCTTCGCCTACCCCGCGCAGATGAGCGGCGACAAAGTGTTCGTATCCTCGGGCAGCATCCTCGGCCTGGGCGGCAACGCCACCGCCGATGCCCTCACCTGCGCCACCCCGCTTGGCCAGGTAGCCACCTCCGGCGCCACCAATGCCGCACAGGTGCAAGCTGCCATTACCGACGCCGCCGGCGACCCCGTATCGCTCTGGCACATGTTCCTGGGCCTGATTCCCGGTTCATTCGGTGAGACCTCCACACTCTGCATCCTCATCGGCGCCGTCATCCTCCTTGCCACCGGAATAGCATCCTGGCGCATCATCCTGTCGGCATTCGCCGGCGCTGCCGTAATGTCGCTGATCGCAGCCTGGGGCGCCACACCCACCTATCCCGCCGCCTACCTCTCAGTAGGCGAGCAGCTCTGCCTGGGCGGCTTCGCCTTCGCAGCCGTGTTTATGGCTCCCGACCCCGTCACCTCCTGCCGCACAAACGTCGGCAAATACATCTACGGCTTCCTCGTGGGCGTTGTGGCCATCATTATCCGCGTCTACAACAACGGTTACCCCGAAGGCGCCATGCTCTCGGTGCTGCTGATGAACGCCCTGGCTCCTCTGATCGACTACTGCGTGGTGGAAGCCAATGTGCGCCGCCGTATGAAACGCGCCAAAGCCGCCGAATAATCCTTTCAGTCTTGACTATTTAACATTCAATCAGGATGATCAACAAGCAAAGCAACGTATATACGATTGTCTACATCACCGTAATGGTTATTGTGGTGGGAGCACTGCTGGCCGTGACCGCTATGTCGCTCAAAGACCGCCAGGCGGAGAATGTGCAGGCCGACAAAAAGAGCCAGATTCTCCAGGCAGTCCACATCGCCACTTCCCGCTCCACCGTGATTGCCGACTTCGACAAATATATCACTCGCCAGATTGTGGTTAACGCTGCCGGCGAAGAAGTGGAAGGCAACGCCTTCGACATCGACGTGGCCGCCGAGGCTAAGAAACCCGCCGACCAGCGTCTGCTCCCAGTGTATGTGTGCCAGCTCCCCGAAATCGGCACCAAATACATTCTTCCCCTCGCAGGTATGGGCCTTTGGGGCCCCATCTGGGGCTATGTAGCCTTTGATGCCGACGGAAGCACCATCTACGGCGCATTCTTCGACCACCAGGGCGAAACCCCCGGTCTTGGCGCCGAAATCACCAAACCGGCATTCACCGACCAGTTCGACGGCAAGCACGTATTCAAAGGCGCTGAATTCCTCCCCATCGAAGTGGTGAAAGCCGGCGTGAAGCCCTCCAACCCCAACGCCGACTATGTCGACGGCATCTCCGGCGGCACAATCACCTCCAAGGGCGTCAGCGCAATGTTCGACAACTGCCTCTCCCCCTACCGCGCCTGGCTTGAAAAAACCGCCGCAGCCGCTCCGGCCGCTGAAGCTGCCGCTCCGGAAGCCGCTCCGGCCGCTGAAGCCAACACCGCCAAATAATCCCCGTCACGAAATTTCATCGCCATTTTTCCAATCCTATGGCCGACAAAATTACCAACAAACAGATTTTCTTCAATCCTTTCTCTAAGGACAACCCTGTGATTGTGCAGGTTCTGGGCATCTGCTCCTGCCTCGCCGTCACTGCCAAACTTGAGCCTGCCATCGTTATGGGCCTGTCGGTTATCGCAGTGCTCGCTTTTGCCAACGTCATCATCTCGCTCATCCGCAACACTATCCCCACCAACATCCGCATCATCGTGCAGCTGGTGGTTGTGGCCGGACTCGTGATTGTGGTGAATCAGCTCCTGCTGGCCTACGCCTACGACGTGAGCAAGCAGCTCTCGGTCTTCATCGGCCTGATCATCACCAACTGTATCCTGATGGGGCGCCTTGAAGCGTTCGCTATGGGCAACAAGCCCTGGCCCGCATTCCTCGACGGCATCGGCAACGGCATCGGCTACACCATAATCCTTATTATCGTGGCCTTCTTCCGCGAGCTTCTCGGCAGCGGCACTCTCCTGGGCTTCCAGGTGATTCCGCCCAGCTTCTACGAAGCCGGATACGCCAACAACGGTTTGATGATTCTCCCGCCGATGGCTCTGATTGTAGTGGCCTGCGTGATTTGGGTACACCGCTCCATCAACAAGGACCTGCAGGAAAAATAATCTGTTCACATTCCTTCTTCTATAAGTAAACGCAAAATGGAAAACCTGAATCTTTTCATCCGGTCGATATTCGTCGACAATATGGTGTTTGCCTACTTCCTGGGAATGTGCTCCTTCCTGGCCGTTTCCAAGAATGTAAAGACCGCCTTCGGGCTGGGTGTGGCCGTGACATTTATGCTCATCGTCACCCTTCCCATCAACTATCTGCTCGAAAACTATGTGCTCAAGCAGGGCGCCCTGGTTTGGCTCGGTGAAGAATTTGCCGACGTCGACCTCAGCTTCCTCTCGCTGGTGATGTTCATCGCCGTTATTGCTTCGATGACACAGCTGGTGGAGATGGCGGTAGAGAAATACTCCCCCTCGCTCTATGCATCGCTCGGCATCTTCCTGCCGCTGATTGCCGTTAACTGCGCCATCCTCGGCGGCTCGCTCTTTATGCAGCAGCGCGGCTTCGCCAACGTTTGGACCGCCACCTGCGCCGGCGCCGGCTGGGGTCTGGGCTGGCTCCTTGCCATCACCGCCATCGCCGCCATCCGCGAGCGCGTGGCCTCCTACTCCAATGTGCCCCCTGCCCTCCGAGGCATCGGCATTACATTCATTCTCTGCGCCCTGATGGGTATCGCATTTATGAGCTTCCTGGGCATTAAACTCTGATTCCACCCCCTTCTATAATATCCCCGAAAATGATTACACTCCAATCAACCTTCTGGCCCACTGTGCTGGGCGGCGTGGGCATATTCCTGGTTATGACCCTCCTGCTGGTCGTAATCCTTCTTGTTGCCAAGAAGTACCTCGTCAGCTCCGGCAAGGTGACCGTAACCATCAACAACGATAAAAAGGTAGAGGTGGATTCCGGCGCGCCCCTGCTCTCAGCGCTCGCCGCTAAAAATGTATTCCTTCCCTCGGCCTGCGGCGGCAAAGGCAGCTGCGGCCAGTGCCGTGTACAGGTCACTGCCGGCGGCGGCGAAATCCTCCCCACCGAGGCCGTGCACTTCACCCGCAAGGAAATCAAGGACGACTGGCGTCTGGCCTGCCAGGTGAAAGTCAAGAACGACCTCGACATCAAGGTGCCCGCTTCTGTCCTCGACATCAAGGAATATGAATGTACGGTGGTATCCAACAACAATGTGGCCACCTTCATCAAGGAATTCATCGTAGCCCTCCCCGAAGGCGAGCACATGAACTTCATCCCCGGCTCCTACGCCCAGATCAAGATTCCGCCCTTCCACATCGACTACGACAAGGATATCGACAAAGCATCCATCGGCAAGGAATACCTCCCCGCCTGGGAGAAATTCGGGCTGTTCGGCCTCAAGTGCGTCAACACCGAGCCTACCGTCCGCGCCTATTCTATGGCCAACTACCCGGCTGAGGGCGACCGCTTTATGCTCACCGTGCGTATTGCCACACCTCCTTTCAAACCCAAACCCGAAGTTGGCTTCCAGGATGTGAACCCCGGCATCGCTTCCAGCTACATCTTCACACTCAAACCGGGCGACAAGGTGATTATGAGCGGCCCTTACGGCGACTTCCACCCCATCTTCGACTCGAAGAACGAAATGATGTGGATCGGCGGCGGCGCTGGTATGGCTCCTCTGCGCGCGCAGATTATGCACATGACCAAGACGCTCCACACCACCGACCGCAAGATGAACTTCTTCTACGGCGCCCGCGCCCTCAACGAAGTGTTCTATCTCGACGACTTCCTCAAGCTCGAAAAGGAATTCCCCAACTTCAAATTCCACCTCGCACTCGATCGTCCCGACCCCGCTGCCGATGCCGCCGGCGTGAAGTACACCCCCGGTTTCGTGCACCAGGTGATCTACGACACATACCTCAAAGACCACGAGTCGCCCGAAGACATCGAATACTATATGTGCGGCCCCGGCCCGATGAGCGCCGCCGTGAACAAGATGCTCGATTCGCTCGGAGTGCCCCCCGAAAACATCCACTACGATAACTTCGGTGGCTGATGATTGAGGTTCGCGAACATTTCGACTTATCACAGATGACCACATTTGGCCTCCCTGCCAAATGCGGCCGTCTTGTTATATGCCAGGGCGAAGACCTGCCCGAACTCGACCGAGAAGGCATACTCAACGATGCCATTATCCTCGGCGGAGGCAGCAATATGCTCTTCCTCCACGACCTCCCATCCCGCACCGTCATCCACCTGGATGATCAGTCCATCCAAGCACTCCCCTTCTCCGCCCTTTCGGCTTCTCTCGCTTCCCCGGCGCCCCGTTCTGCTTCTCCTCTCCCATCTTCCGATTTTCCCAAAGGAACTGAACCGGAGGATTGTTCCACCGTTCTGGTGCGCGTAGCTGCCGGTATGCCGCTCGACAATCTCTGCCGCTATACCTGCGATCACAACCTCTGGGGTATGGAGAATCTCTCCGGCATTCCCGGATGCGTCGGCGGAGCTGCCGTGCAGAATGTCGGCGCATACGGAGCCGAATTCAAGGATGTGGTAAAAGGCGTACACTGCTATTCGCTGCGTCGCCACAGCTACATCACCATCCCCGTGGAGCAATGCGCCTACGGCTACCGCGACTCCATTTTCAAGCATCTTTCGGCCGATGACCGCCTGATTGTCACCGAAGTGACCATCGCCGTAAGCCATACATCCAAACCAAATATCTCCTACAAGGGTCTTGCCGAAGCGCTTGGCCTTCAGGCTACATCCGGCAATGGTACACCGGTAAGCAACCCCGCCTCTCCATCCGGTAAACCTCTCTGTTCTTACGACATACGCAAGGCCGTTATCGCTCTGCGCGACTCAAAGCTCCCCGACCCGGCTAAAACCGGCAGCGCCGGTAGCTTCTTCAAAAATCCGGTGGTTTCGCCCGAGGAATTTCACCGGATTGCCGCCCTCGCTCCCGAAGGCAAAACCCTCACCTGCCACACCACTCCCGACGGAGGTTGCAAACTTTCCGCCGCATGGCTCATAGACAATGCCGGGTGCAAATCGCTCACCTGCGGAGGTGCCGCCCTCTGGCAGAAGCAACCGCTGGTAATTGTCAACGCCACAGGAAAAGCCACCGGCGCCGATGTGCTTGCGCTCGAAAAAGCAGTCATCGACCGTGTGCGCGAAAAATTCGGCGTCACCCTCTCACCCGAAGTGGTGCATATTCCCTCTCACCAATTTTCCTCTCACCAATCTTAAAAATTCTCTACGCTATGCCATCTTTCGTAATCGAAGGCCAGCGCCCCCTTAAGGGTGAAATTACTCCGCAGGGCGCCAAAAATGAGGCTCTACAGGTTATCAGCGCCACCATACTCAGCTCCAACCCCGTCGAGATTTCCAACGTGCCGGAAATCAGCGACGTGAAAAACCTCATCGACCTGCTCCGGCAGATGGGCGTTGACGTCACACGCCATTCGCGCGGCCATTACACCTTCCGGGCCAACCACATCGCCACCGAATACATTCTCAGCGACGACTTTATCCGCCGTTGCTCGCAGTTGCGCGGCTCGGTGCTCCTTGTAGGTCCGCTCCTGGCCCGCTTCGGCAAAGCATATTTCCCCAAACCCGGCGGCGACAAAATCGGCCGTCGCAAAGTCGACACACACATCCAGGGCTTCATCAACCTCGGCGCCGAATATGAATACACACCGGAGCACCGTGCCTATCTGCTCACCGTTCCTGCGGGCAAAAAGCTCACCGGCACCTATATGCTGCTCGACGAAGCCTCGGTCACCGGCACAGCCAACATCATTATGGCCGCAACAGGCGCCACCGGCGAAACCACCATCTACAACGCCGCCTGCGAGCCTTACGTGCAGCAGCTTTGCCGCCTTCTCACCGCTATGGGGTGCCACATCGACGGCATCGGCTCCAACCTGCTCACCATCAAAGGATGCACCGGTGAACCGAAACCCGCCTCACACCGCATTCTCCCCGATATGATTGAGGTGGGCAGCTTCATCGGTATGGCTGCGCTCACCCGCAGCTCTATCACCATCAAGGATGTAAGCTACGATAATTTAGGCATTATCCCCGAGAGCTTCCGCCGCCTCGGCATCAAGGTTGAGCAGCAGGGCGACGACATCTTCATCCCGGCGCAGGACAGCTACACTATCGACACTGCCCTCGACGGCTCCATAATGACCATCGCCGACGCCCCCTGGCCCGGGCTGACTCCCGACCTGCTGAGCGTGATGCTGGTGGTGGCCACACAGTGCCGAGGTAGCGTGCTCATTCACCAGAAAATGTTTGAAAGCCGCCTCTTCTTCGTAGACGGGCTTATCGAGATGGGTGCCCAGATTATTCTCTGCGACCCCCACCGCGCCGTTGTCATCGGCCACGACCATAAGTTCACCCTCCGGGGCAGCAAACTCATCTCTCCCGACATCCGTGCCGGCATAGCTATGCTCCTGGCGGCAATGTCGGCCAAGGGCACAAGCATCATCAGCAACATCGGCCAGATCGACCGCGGATACGAGAACATCGACGAGCGCCTCAACCGCCTCGGCGCCTCAATTACCCGCATCGACTGACCCGCATCGACTGACCCGCATCGACTGACCCGCTTCCTCTCATTCACAAACCCTCCAACCCGATAATTTCTACACCGCGAAATACTCTCATCAACTATAAATAGAACGGAAATAAAATGATTACTTTCATGATTGTATTGTTCGTGATTGGCTACATAGGCATAGCCCTCGAACATATATTCCATATCAATAAGGCCACATTCGCGCTGCTGCTGGCCGGATTGCTATGGGGCGCCTACGCGCTTTTCGGCCACGACCCGCATCTGCAGAGCGATATGGTGGAAGCCCTTGGCGACACTTGTGAAATAATCGTCTTCCTAATCGGCGCCATGACCATCGTGGAGCTGATCGACCGTTACGGCGGTTTCAACATCATCGTAAAGCAGATTCACGCCAAGAGCAAACGCGGACTGATGTGGATTTTCGTCCTCGTGGCATTCTTCCTCTCCTCGATTCTCGACAATATGACCACCACCATCATTATGGTGATGATGCTCCGCCGAATGTTCTCCGACCGCAAAGAGCGCTGGATGTTTGCCAGCGTGATTGTGCTGGCAGCAAACGCCGGCGGCGCCTGGTCGCCCATCGGCGATATCACCACGATTATGCTGTGGATGAAGAACTATGTATCCTCTCTCAACCTTATCGTCTGCCTACTTGTGCCCTCCCTGGTGTCGGTGGTTGTGCCCACACTTATCGCCACCCGCTTCGTGTCGGCATCGCCGATAGAGCCGCTTAACGAAGCCGACCGCCGCGTGGGTTATGAACTGTCGCGCCATCACCGCAAACTCTCCATCACCATCCTTATTCTCGGTGTATCCTGCCTGCTGTTCGTGCCGGTATTCAAGGCCATCACCCATCTGCCGCCCTATATGGGCATTCTCCTCTCGCTGGGCATACTGTGGTTTGTGACCGAACTGATTGTTTACCGCTACCGTCTCGACGGCAAGATTGAAGGCCGTATCTCGCAGGCCGTAAAAAACATAGATATGTCCACGATTCTCTTCTTCCTGGGCATTCTCCTCGCAGTGGCCGCTCTCCAGCAGGCCGGTATCCTCGCCGAACTTGCCAACTGGCTCAACACTCAGTTCCACAATGTCTACATCATCAACGGCATCATCGGCGTGCTCTCCTCAATCATCGACAACGTGCCTCTGGTAGCCGCATGTATGAATATGTACCCCGTGGCTACACCCGACATAATCAACGCTGCCGCCGACCCCTCCTACGCCGCACTCTTTGTGGAAGATGGCCTCTTCTGGCACCTGCTCACCTTCTGCGCCGGTGTTGGCGGCTCGCTCCTCATCATCGGTTCGGCTGCAGGCGTCGTGGCTATGGGCATCGAGAAAATCCAGTTTATGTGGTATGTAAAGCGCATCACCTGGATGGCTCTCCTGGGCTACCTCGCAGGTATGGTCTGCATATATCTCGAATCACTTTTCCT
>SFFL01000031.1 GCA_004557825.1 Bacteroidales bacterium
TCACTGATGCACTATTTCGTAAATAACAGATAGCCGTTTTTACCAAATACCTATTGACCGTTATTCTATAAAAGAGCAACTTTGAGCACAAAAGTATAGATAATTTTTATTCTTTGCAACTTTTTTCTAAAAAATTGCGATATTTGCAATCATTCTGGAATAAAATTGCGATTATGGCTCTACATAACAACATAGGAAAACTCGGCGAGGTGGCGGTGGCCGAACAGCTCCGGGCGGAGGGGTTCACCGTGATTGCCACCAACTGGCGAATGAATCATCTGGAAATCGACATCATTGCTACGAAGGGGGATACCATCGCGTTTGTCGAGGTTAAGACGCGCACTGTCAACGGTATGGACCCGTTGGACGGAATGACGGCGCGGAAGGTGTCGCTGCTCTGTCGGGCCGCCGAGACGTTTATAAAGATCAACCGCATAGCGCTGAATCCGCGTTTCGATGTGGCTGCGGTGACCGTGGCCGACGATCACGACCAGGCGCCGCAGATCACATATTACCCTGATGCTTTCACGCCGCCGCTGCGCTCCTACTAACCTTCTTATTGCGACCTAAAGACCGCAAAACTAATAAAACGCTATGACGCGGCGCCGATGCGCTTGAGCATGGCGCGGAAATCGTCGGCGGAGCCGTAGCACACGAAAACATCGCCGGCCTGCACTTTCAATGCGGGGTCGGTGCCCTCCCCTGCCTTGTCGGCAGGCGCTATCGGAAGCGGACGGAGCGACTTGCGGGCGATGCCGAGCACGTTGCGCGAATCGGTGTCGCGGCAGGCGGCCACGAGCTGCAGGCCGTGGAGCGTGTCGGGGGTAAGACGGGCATACTGCATCCCTACGAAGAAATCGGGCGCGGCAAAACGCATCACGTAGGCGCTGTCGTCGACCCGTAGCGACGTCACGCCGGTGGCCAGCTCCAGCTCGCAGGCCAGGTCGTGGGCGGCACGCTGTTCGGGTGTGACGATACGCTGCACCTGCAGCCCCTCGAGGATGGCGCGGTGCACATCGTCGACGGCACGGGCGAAGATGCTGCGGATGCCCAGTTTGCGCAGATATGCCACAGCCTTGATGCTGGCGCCGAAGTTCTCGCCGATGGCCACAATCACCGTGTCGACATTTTTCAGCGGCAAAGCAGCCACAGCGGCTTCGTCGGTGGCGTCGATAATATATGCGGTGGAGATATAGTCCTTGATGGCCGCCACTCTGGAGGGGATGATGTCGGCACCAATCACCTCGTAACCCATATCGGTGAGGTCGCGGGCGAGATTCGAGCCGTAAATGCCGAGTCCGATGATAAGATATCGCATATCAGAAAGTGTTTTGAGTCAGAAAATATTGAAAGCCGGTATCAGTTGATAATGATGCTTGCCGAGGGAAGGCGGCAGGGAGGATCGGTGTGCACACCCACCACACCCACGAGCAGCGAGATGATGCCCACACGCCCTAAGAACATAGCCCCGCAGAGGAGCAGTTTGGAGGCATCGGAGAGGAGCGGCGTCACTCCCAGCGAGGAGCCTACGGTGAACAGTCCGGAGAACGCCTCATATATAAGAGGTAGCAGCGGCAGCTGCGGTTCGAGTGCCACCAGTGTGATGCACACAATAAATATTGACAGGATAGACACCGCCGCCATAGCGTGGGCGCGGCGTATCGACCCTACGGCGATGCTGCGGTGGAAGGCCGTAACCGTGTCGCGCCCCAGCACTATCGCACGGATATTCAGCAGCATAGTGACGAAAGTGTTCACCTTTATGCCGCCGGCGGTCGACTGCGAGGCGCCTCCAATCCACATCAGCATCAGAAACATCAGCAGAGTGGTGTACTGAAATCCGGCAGGGTTGATCGACGCGAAGCCCGAAGAGCGGGGAACCGAGGAGTTGAACCACGCCTGAATGATTTTGTCGCCCCAGTCGAAGGGCGCCAGCGAGTGGCCGTACTCAAAGAGCAGGAAGAGCAGTGTCGACACCACCGTAATCGAGAAATAAGTGACCAGCACCAGTTTGGTGTTGACGCTGTAGATATGCAGGCGGCGCGGCTTCAGCGGCATGTGCCAGATGCGGCGCCAGGTACGCCCCCACCAGGCGCCGATGGCCTGACGGATATTGTCGAGCGTGGGAAAACCGATGCCGCCGGCAATCACCAGCACGGTCACAATAACATATATAATCTGATTGGAGTGGAGCAGCAGCGGATTCGACAGACCGCCCTCAAGATGGGAGAAACCGGCATTGCAGAAGGCCGACAGGGAGTGGAATCCTGCGAAGAAAAGTTCCTCCTGCAGGCTCATGCCGAGTGTGCCGTGAATGGTGAGGACGATAGCCACAGCGCCTATCAGTTCCACCATTATCGTCACGGAGAAGATATATAGCAGGGTGGGCAGCAGCGAGTTGATGGTCTTGGTCTGCACAATGTCGCGCATCACAAGCTGACTGTAGATCGAGGTGTTGCCGCTGAAAAAGAGGGCGAAAAAGCTTGTGAAAGTCATCACGCCCAACCCGCCGGCCTGGATGAGCACCGCCATCACCACCAGTCCTGCCGGGGTGAAGGTGGTGGCTACATCTACCGGGGTCAGACCGGTGATACACACGGCCGAAGTGGAGACAAAGAGCGCGTCGACATAGTCGATTCCGGCTATGGTGCAGCGCGGCATCATCAGCAGAAACGACCCGATGAAGATAAAAACCAGAAAGCTCACCGAGAGGATGAGCGAGGGGTTGGTGCGTTTCCCCAGCAGCCGGAGCACACCGTAGCAGATGTCGACCACGGCATAGGCGGCAAGCGCCGAGAAAAGGAAGGCGTTGGAATAGAGCACCGAAGCCAGTTGCGGAATCCAGGGATGCTCGGGACGCGGATAGAGCAGCGGCAGCAGGGTGAGCAGGAGCACTATGTCGACAATCCACTTTATGGCGCGGTTCTCGGCCAGCACAAACCGGCGGCGCAGAGCCAGGTTGTAAATGATTTCCACAATGAAAATCACCTGGCAAGTGTGCAGTCCGTTGCGGATTGCGCTTATCTGCCCCGGAGTGTGCTCGAAACCGAAATAGAGCAGGAGCACCGTGATGCAGGCCAGCGACGCCACGAACGAAAGGACGCCGAGAATTTCGCTGCCCACACGTATAGCAGGCACAAACCTCGATGTGAAGCGCACATAGGAGCGCCTCACATCTGTGGCGCGGCTACGCAGCTTGCTGAGCATCGAGGTTAGCGACATAGTATCTTAAAGCCGATTCTACTACGAATATTAATGGCTGTTACGCTTTCATCAATGGCTGTTACGCTTTTTCAGCGCATTGAGCAGGCCGCCGATAGCCGAGGATGCCTGGGAACCTTGCTGAGTGGCTGAAGAATCTGCAGCCGGGGTGGATGTGGCCGCCGGTGCAGTTGTCTGGGTAGCGGTCTGAGTAGCGGCGACCGTAGAGTCACCTACGCGATTGAGCGAGAAACCGCAGTTGAGGCCGTCGTAGCTGTTGAGGAAGTTGGCGGCAGTCTGAAGCGACTGCTTGCCGGAGATTTTGGCCACGGAGTTGACAATCTTCAGCAGCTTCGATACATCGAATGTGAGCACGAGGTTGTTGCCGGTTTTCTGCACGTAGGTGTCTATCTTGCCGATGGAAATGCCCTTGAGCGCCTTGAAGTTGAACAGGAATACATTGGCGTCGGTCACGGAGGAATCGCGCGAGAATGTGCCGGAGAGCTTCATTCTCCCCATCAAGAAGGAGAAAGTCTTGTCGGGATTGATGGTCACTTCGAGCTTGTCCACGCCCGCTTTCTGATAGTAGGGAGCGATTTTGTTGACAATCATCGAGGCCATAGCTGCGCCGCCGGCCTTCTGCAGGAGGTTGTCGCTGCGGAAAGTCACCGCCGGTTCTGAGTATTTGTATACGCCTGAGAGGTCGGCTTCTTCGAGCTGCTTGCTGCCGATAAGGCCGGAGATGAGCGAGCCGAGCTGGCCCAGACCGCCGGTCGATGAGTCGGAGGATGAGGAGGAGCTGCCCCCGGCCAGGCCGCCGAGCAAATCACCTAAATTTACCTGTGCTACCGCAGGAGCGGCTGCGATAAAGAGTGCCAGAATGGCTGAAAATAGTTTACGCATGTCGATATAACAATAATTTTACCTAAATGATGCCGGCTCATTTCTGAAATAAAGAAAGCAATCCAACGGAAACAGTTAAGAACCGGCCTAAACTTTCGCAAAATTAACAAAAATCCCGGAGCATATATCCTCAGTTAATAAATTTAACACTCAATATTATCTCCATTCCGCTAAAAAGTCTTAACTTTACAAAAATTTTTGCACACACATTTCAGCTATTTCGATTCTATTCGCCTGATGACAAGAAAGTTACTCATACTTTTGGTTTTAGCACTGCTTTTGCCGGCGCTCCCGGCCAAGGCACAGGTGGAATTCAAGCGCGGGCTGGAGCAGGTATCGTTTGTGCCTAAAGGTCAGTGGATTACCGGTGTGAGCGTAAGTTTTTCGCAATCCAATCAGGATAATTATCAATTCTTCATTGTAGAGGACATTTCGGGCGACACCTACACCTTTAAGGTAAGCCCTATGCTGATGTTCTGCTTCAAGGACAACCTTGCGGCCGGCGGCAAATTCGCCTATTCGCGCACCCGCACCCGCCTCGACCAGGCGCGGTTCGTCATTGATTCGGAGAGCGACTACAGCCTCGAAAATCTCTATCAGATATCCCACAACTATTCGGTTATGGGATGTTTCCGCACATATTTCAGCCTGGGCAAGAGCCGCCGTTTCGGATTCTTCAACGAGGTGCAGCTCCAGGTAGGCGGCGGCCAGTCGAAGATTATCAGCGGCACCGGCGACGACCTCACCGGCACCTACGAAACCAACTGGGATGTGAACGTGGGCCTCGCTCCCGGCCTGATAATGTTTCTCAACAACTACTCGGCCATCGAGGTGAATGTGGGTGTGCTTGGCTTCAATTACTCCCACTCCACCGCCAAGACCGACCAGATATATGAAGCGCAGCACTCCAACAAGGGTGCCAACTTCAAAATCAACCTGTTTTCAATCACTTTCGGCGTTGCCTTCTACCTATGACCAAGTTTAGAAAGATACTCAAAGCTCTGCTTATACCGGTCGTAGGCCTGTGTGCCCTCCCTGCGGCGGCGCAGGCAACAGTCCCCGACGCTTCGGCCGCTCAAGCCGCCGCACCTGCAGCGCAGAAAGCCGATGCACCTGCAGCGCAGAAAGCCGATGCGCCTGCGAAGCACACCGCTTCCGGCACAGACAGGATCAAGGCCGACGCCCCCAACGGCTTCATCAACGCCATACCGGTGCTGGGAGGAATGGCCCGGCGCCCGAAAATTCCCATCGACTCAGCCGTGGTGCGCCGCGAGGACATCGACGAGAAGGTGATTGTGGGGGGCGACACCGTGTCGATTATCCTGCCGCAGACCAACTACGGTCGCTACGACCGCGGTCTGTTCAACTATCTGTTCATCCCCAAGGGGCAATGGTCGTTCGGGCTTACAGCCTCCTACGGGCAGTTCTCCACCGACGATGTGCAGATTCTCTCCTTTGTCAAGGACCTGGATTTCAAGCTGAAAGCCTACTCCATCCAGCCCTCGATCAGCTATTTCTTCAGCAACAACCAGTCGATAGGCATGAAGTTTGTCTACTCTCGCCGCTATCTCGACCTGCCCAGCGTGCTGGTCGACATCGACGACGATATGAACTTCAGCCTCAAGGATATAAGTTACTACGAAACGAACTTCGCCACCTCGATTTCATACCGCAACTATGTGGGTCTGAGCCGCGACCGCCGCTTCGGCGTGTTCAACGACGTGGACCTCTCCTTCGGCTCGGGCACTTCCCGCTTCAAGCGCTACTACAGCGGCGTGCTCCGCGACACGCGCACCAATTCGGTGACGGCGGCGCTCAACTTCTCGCCGGGCGTGTGCGTGTTCATTATGGACTACGTGAGCTTCAATGTGAGCTTTGGCGTGTTCGGCGTAAAACTCACCCACACCCGCCAGATTACCGACGGAGTGGAGGAGGGCTCGCGCTTCACTTCGGGCGCCAACTTCAAGTTCAACATCTTCAACATTAATTTCGGTATGGCCGTTTATATCTGACACTATGAAAATGATGAGGAAGATGACATACCGCCTGATGCCGCTGCTGCCGCTCTTGCTGCTGCCGCTGCTTGCGCTGTTGCCTGCAGGGTGTATTGAGAACAATATCCCCTACCCGCGCATTCAGCCCGATTTCCTCTCCTTCGATGCCGACGGGTTGCTCAAACCGGCCGAAATCGATACCGAAAACCGAATGATTACCCTCACTTTCGACGAGGAAACCGACATCACAGCCGTGGAAGTGACCGGCTACTCCATCACCGAGGGAGCGCGAATCACCGGCGGCGACTTTTTGGAGCCTATCAATCTTTCCGACTTCTATATCTGCACCCTCACCCTTTATCAGCCTTACGACTGGATTATCAAGGGCGTGCAGAACATCGAGCGATATTTCACCGTAGAGAATCAGGTGGGCGCCGCCATTATCGACGTGGGCGGCCGCCGCGTGAAGGTGAATGTTTCGGCTGCCGGTGAGGGGCTGAAGGCCGTAAAGGTGCTCACGATGAAGCTTGGCCCCAAGGGATGCACCACTACCCCGGCGCTTGAAGGAGAGACGATCGACCTGACCCGACCCGTGGATGTCACCGTAAATGCCTACGGCCGCGAGCAGACCTGGACAATCATCGGCGAAGCCGTCACCTCCAACGTGCAGACCGTGCGCGCCGACGCCTGGACAAATGTAGCCTGGGTTTACGGTGCCGGTATCGCCGGTGCCGACAATGGTGTGGAATACCGTCTGTATGGCACTCAGGAATGGCAGAAGGCTCCGGCAGCGTGGGTAACGAATACCGGCGGCGAATTCTACGCCCGTCTGATCAACCTCAACCCGGAGACCGAATATGAGGCCCGCGCTTACGGCAACGACGAATATGGCGCCGCCGTGCGCTTCACCACCGGTTCGATTGTGCAGCCGCCAAATATGGCGCTCGACGACTGGTCGAAGAATGGCCGCGTATGGCAGCCCTGGGGCGAGGGCCAGGAGCCTTACTGGGACACCGGCAACAAGGGTGCCACCACCCTGGGCGAATCGAATGTAATACCCACCGACCAGACCTCTACCGGTGCCGAAAACTCAAAGGCCGCGATGCTCCAGACAAAGTTTGTGGGCATCGGTCCTGTGGGCAAACTTGCCTCGGGCAGTGTGTTTATCGGCTCGTATCTGCGCACCGACGGCACCAACGGCGTGCTGCAGTTCGGCCGCGAGTTTACCGAGCGTCCCACCCGTCTGCGCGGCTATTTCAACTACAAGACCGCGCCCATCAATAAGGCTTCAACCCAATGGGCTGACCTTATGGGGCGCCCCGACACCTGCATCGTGTGGTGCGCGCTCATCGACTCGCCCACCTATTTCGAGTGCCGCACCAACCCGAAGAATCTCAACCTCTTCGACCCGTCGGCCTCCTATGTGGTGGCCTACGGCAAGATGCAGTGCGGCCAGGATGTGCCGCAGTATATCCCCTTCGATATCGAGCTGCAGTACACCGCCACCAACCGGAAGCCGAAGTGGCTGCTCATCGTGGCTTCTTCGAGCAAATACGGCGACTACTTCACCGGCGGCGATGGTTCGGTAATGTGTCTCGACGATCTGGAACTGCTCTACGACTATCAGTAAGCGTATCTTCCTGCAAAAATTCGCCGCGCATCTCAACCGATTTTTCCCGCAAACTGTTTTTAGAATAGCATATCCTCACCAATTAATAACCATCGAAACAATGAAAGCTCTCAATTGCACTTTGGCCGCACTGCTGATGGCGACAGCTTCGACCGCCGTCTCGGCTCAATCGACATATATGTTTGACAATCCCGACAACCGCGAATACTTCGGTGTGCGCGTGGGGCTTAACGTAACCTCCGCAGCCAACGGCGGCGCTATGTACAGCAACAAGCCCGGCTTCGAAGCGGGAGCCGTCTACAATATGCCGCTCTGGAAGAATCTCTATTTCGAACCGGGGCTGTCGATTTTCTACAACGCTTTCGGCACAGTGAGCTACGACACTTATGAAGCACCACTGCCACTGCCCGACGGCACATTCACCACAACCGAACGTCTGTTTCAGATTGACGGCTCGATACGCAACTTCGGTTTCCGCATCCCGCTCACCGTGGGCTACCACTTCGACTTCTCTGAGGACCTGAAAGTCCACGTCTTCACCGGGCCGCAGCTCAATCTCAGCCTCGTAGCACGCTACCACCAGGATGGTATGATTACCCCCGATGACGAACAGATTGTCGGCGGCTCCAAAAGCATCTTCGGCACCGGCGGCTTCAAGCACGTCGACCTGCAGTGGACCTTCGGCGTAGGCGTCACCTACCAGCGCTACTATATGAGCGTGGGCGGCGCAGTAGGCTGCACCAAGATGAAGTCAGCCTCCTCAGCCATCATCTCCGACTACGCACTGACTCTTGGCCGCGACGTCCGCCGCAACATATTCACCCTCACCCTGGGCTACAACTTCTAATCCCCCCAGGGCTGCCCTAAAGCCGCCCCCTAATGCCTCAAAAAGCGCCCCCGCCGAGACAATATTCCAGGCGGGGGCGCTTTTTATCTGATAAATCGTATATGCCGCCTTATTATAAAAATTATAAGATTTATACGTCTTATACGATTTATCCTCTTAAGAGAGGAAGGTGTCTTCTTAGGGGATAACTCATTAGCGTGTGAGGGCGCGATATATCGCGGCCGCACACGGATGGTCAATTCCCGGCTGGCTATGCAATGCGGGCAAGGGCTTGCGGGCTACGCAATGCGGGCAAGGAACTGGCTACGCAATGCGGCCGCGATGTATCGCGCCCCTACCGCTGCCGAGAACCGTTGAGAGACTCGATGACGGGCCTGGTATTAGCGGGGAAGCTCGGAGCGGAGGAAGGGGGCGGTGGGGGAATCGGTGGCGGCGACTTCCTCGGGAGTACCGCTGGCAATGATGCGGCCACCGTTGCGGCCGCCATCTGGACCCATATCCACGATATAGTCGGCCGACTTCACCACGTCGAGATTGTGCTCAATTACAAGCACGGTGTTGCCGCGCTCCACCAGGCGGTTAAGCACCTCCAAAAGCGTTTTTATATCCTCGAAATGGAGGCCGGTGGTGGGTTCGTCGAGGATAAATAGCGTGCGGCCGGTATCACGTTTTGCCAGCTCTGCAGCCAGCTTCACGCGCTGGTTTTCACCGCCGGAGAGGGTCGAGGAGGGCTGACCGAGCTTGATGTAACCCAGCCCCACATCCTTCAGCACCTTCAGTTTCTTGAGAATAGATGGCTGGAATTCAAAGAATTCAACAGCCTGATTAATAGTCATATCCAGCACGTCGGCAATCGATTTCCCTTTGAAACGCACCTCAAGCGTCTCGCGGTTGTACCGGCGGCCGCCGCACTCTTCGCACGGCACCAGCACGTCGGGCAGGAAGTTCATCTCGATGGTGCGGTAGCCGTTGCCCTTGCATGTTTCGCATCGGCCACCCGATACATTGAAGGAGAAGCGCCCCGGCTTGTAGCCACGGATTTTCGCCTCCGGAAGGTTCACGAACAGCGAACGGATGTCGGAGAACACCCCGGTGTATGTGGCGGGGTTGGAGCGCGGAGTGCGCCCCAGCGGCGTCTGATCGACCGTCACCACCTTATCCACATTTTCCAGGCCGAGGATTTCGCGATACGGGAGCGGTTCGGTCTGCGAACGGTAGAATTTCTGCGACAGAATCGGCTGCAGGGTGCCGTTGACGAGCGAGGACTTTCCGCTGCCCGACACGCCGCAAACGCAGGTGAATGTGCCAAGCGGCAGTGTAAAATTCACATTCTGCAGATTGTGACCGGTGCAGCCGAGCAATTGCAGCGACTTGCCGTTGCCCTTGCGGCGAACCTCCGGCACGGCAATCTGGCGGGTGCCGTTGAGATATCCGGCGGTAAGAGTGTCGGTTTTCAGCATCTCCTCGGGCGTACCCTGGAACACTACCCTACCCCCTTTTCGTCCGGCCAGCGGACCGATGTCCACGATGTAGTCGGCCTCAAGCATAATATCCTTGTCGTGCTCCACCACGATGATGGAATTGCGGGCGTCGCGCAGGCGCTTCAGCGACTCAATCAGCCGGTGATTGTCGCGCTGATGCAGCCCGATGGATGGCTCGTCGAGGATATACAGCACATTCACCAGCTCCGAGCCAAGCTGCGTGGCCAGCCGGATGCGCTGACTCTCGCCGCCCGACAGCGTGGCCGATGCGCGGTTGAGCTGCAGATAGCCCAGCCCCACATCCACAAGGAAGCTCAATCGGGAGTGTATCTCCTTGATAATCTCCGACGCGATAATTTTCTGCTTGCTGTCGAGCTTATCGAGGATATGCTCCGACCATTCAAGGAGTTCGGAGATGTCGAGCCGCGAAAGCTCGGCAATGTTCTTGTCGCCGATAAAGAAGCTCAGAGCCTCGCGATTAAGGCGGTCGCCATGACATTCGGGGCACACCTGACGCGAGAAGAACTGGCCGCTCCAGCGTTGCGCGGCTGAGGAGGCGTCGTCGGCCTGCTGCATTTCTATGTATTTCAGCAAACCGTCGTAAGAAGCAAAATAGTTGGAGATGGAGCTGCCCTCCGAGCGCACGTTCAGCGGTTCCGACGTACCATTGAGGATTTCGTCGAGAGCCTCGGCGGGGAGATCGCGCAGAGGGGTCTTGAGCGTGGCGCCATATTTCTCGCAGATGGCCTGCACCTGCCAGAAAATCATCGAGTTGGTGTATTTTCCAAGCGGCGCAATGCCACCGGCGTAGATCGAGAGCGAGTCATCAGGAATCACCTTCTCGCGGTCGATGATGTTGACGGTGCCCAAGCCCTTGCAGCAGGGGCAGGCGCCCAGCGGAGAATTGAACGAGAAATTATGGGGTGCCGGTTCGCGATACGACAGGCCGCTCACGGGGTCCATCAGCGACTGTGAATAGTGGCGCACCTCGCCGGTGGCGACATCGCAGACCATCATCTGCTTATCCCCCTGGCGGAGGGTTTTCTCCACCGAGTCGAGCAACCGCTTCTCATCCTTGACATTGACCTTTAGCTTATCGACCACAAGCTCAATGGAGTGATTGCGGTAGCGGTCGACCTTCATACCGGGGGTAAGCTCGCGCATCTCGCCGTCGACACGCACATTCAGAAAACCCTTCTTCATCAGATTCTCAAAGAGATCCTTGTAGTGCCCCTTGCGGTTGGTCACCAGCGGAGCGAGAAGGTAGATTTTCTTCCCGTCGTAGCGGTCGAGAATCAGGCTGACGATTTTTTCGGGAGAATATTTCACCATCAGTTCGCCCGACAGGTAACTGCGGGCCACACCGGCGCGCGCATACAGCAGACGCAGGTAATCGTAGACCTCAGTGGTGGTGCCGATGGTGCTTCGCGGGTTGCGGTTGATGGTCTTCTGCTCGATGGCAATCACGGGGGAAAGGCCCGAGATATGGTCTACCTGCGGGCGCTCCAGATTGCCGAGCATATTACGGGCATAGGAGGAGAATGTCTCGATATAGCGGCGCTGGCCTTCGGCAAAAATCGTGTCGAAAGCGAGCGACGACTTCCCCGAACCGCTCAGTCCGGTAATCACCGTGAGAGTGCCGTGAGGAATCGACACATCTATATGTTTCAGATTATTGACCGAAGCCCCGATTACGGAAAGTTCACCGGGCAGAGTCGGCGCAAGTTTATTTTGATTCATCATTAAACGTCAGAGAGTGGAGAGGGCCGATGCCGCACAGTGCGCACCGCCGTAGATATACAAACGTAAAACTCCGAGATTTATTGCACCGCGGAAGTGCCATAAATCTCAGCGTTTTGATATATGGCGCAGAGGGGAATCTATAGCGTGGTGGAGGTGCTGTTTACTGCAACGATGAGGCGCCGGTCTCGGTGTTGAGATGCAGGATGTTGATGTCGCCCGACAGATTGTAGCTCTTGCCGTCGGCTCCTTCCGCTTTTATCACATAGAAGAACACGCCCGACTTGACAAGCTTGCCGTTGTAGCGTCCGTCCCATCCCTGCGAGGGGTCGGTTAGGTGCGCCACTTCCACACCCCAGCGGTTGAAGATGTGGCAGTCGAAGCTTACGATGGATTTATACGACACTTTCCATTCGTCGTTGCTCCCTTCCGACGAACCGGGGGAGAAGGCGTTGGGGCATTCCAGCCGCGACTCGCCTACGTTCACCACATACGTTTCGGAGGTCCAGGTGCATTCGCCGGAGTCGTCGCCGCAGACAAAGCGCACGTAGGTGGTGCCATACTGGGTGAACACACGCTGCGCCACAAAGTCGTTGACCCTCATATCTATCACGTCGAAGGCGGGGTCGAGGGCAAACTGCCATTCGTGGTAGATGGCGTCGTCTGTGGCTGTTGCCTCAAAGAGGATTTCTACGGGTGCCGACCCGCCGAGTGTGAGTCCTGAGCTACCATCCGAGGTGTCTTTCTGCTCATTGTCGACCTGACGGCCGGTCTGGGTAGCAGAGGTATGCGCCTCAACGGCACGCGGCTGATAGGTGGATGTCTGCACGGTTTTGCCACCGCCCCAGGTCTGCTGGAAGCGGTCGCCGGTCAGAAGAAATTCGGTGGAACAGAGAGGCGCCGGCACATGGATTTCGCTCGAAAGGTATTCTATCTCCTCGCTGGCCGTGGAAGGGTCATAGGTGTTTGTTTCCTCATTGAAAGTGAGGGTGTTGTATTCAAGATGAAGCCCGCGTGAGAGCGTGCGGCCCACGCCGTTGACAGTGTAATAGGTTATGCGGTCGGCCGTGCCATCGACAGTGAGAGCAGCGGTGAGGCAATCCTGCTCCGGAGCAATGGCTATCGAATTCAGGCGGCAGGGATGGTTGGCGTAATTCACCACCCAGAAGCAGGTGCGGCGGTCTCCTTCGTCCACGATATAACCCATATCGTCGGAGGTAAGCGCTACCGACGACACATTTCCCACGCGTGTGGAGGGGATGTCCTGCGCGTAGCCGCCACCGAGATTGCTGAAGCGCATCCACTTCACCGTTGACGATGCCGAAGCAGCTGTGTAATTGATGGTTACACCGGCGGTATTGCTCAGCACATAAACGGCCGAAAGTCCGGTAGAACTTTCGGGATTGTCGATAACGGGTGCGGCAGCGTTGCCGGTGAAACTCACCTGCGCCTCAGCAGCGATGCCCGGGAGCATCAAGGCCAGCATCAGCGCCAACACGCGGCATAATATTTTTGGAAAAGAGAATTGCATATTCAGGTTTTCTGCAAAGATAGCACAAATTTCCGGGATATTCAGAACCGACGGAATAATATATGTTAAGAGCCGGCTCAGCGCTCATCAGGAATGTTCTACGTTCATTGCTCCACGGCGGAAAGGATGCCCAACAGCGCCGAAGCCTTGTCGGCCGTCTCGGTATATTCGCTTTCAGGGTCGGACTGGCCGGTGATACCGCCACCGGCATATAGCTCGAAACGGCCTGTGTCGTCGAGAGCAATTTGTGCGCAACGCAGATTCACAAACGCATCAAGTCTATGCCCGTCGCGCAAAGCCAGATAACCGCCATAACAACCGCGACAATGCAGTTCGTGGCGCTCAATGTCGGCGATGGCATCGGCGGTGGGCGTGCCGCACAGCGCAGGCGTGGGATTAATGGCGTCGAGCAGCGCAGCCGACACACCGGCGGCATCGTCCGTGCCGAGGCGTCCGGCCACACGGCAGCACAGATGCTCGATGGCACCGTAACGCACGGTAAACGGTTCGGTTATAGCCACATCCGTAGATTTTGCCGCCGCAAGTTTTTCGCGGAAGAAATCCACCACGAAGCGGTTTTCGCGCAGATTTTTCTCGTCCCAGGGGGCATCAGAGGCATCGGCCTTGCGTGTACCGGCCAAGGCCATTGTAGAGAAGCTATTTTGCAGATAATCCACGCTCAGGAGCGTCTCGGGCGATGCTCCAAGCCAGCAGCCCGTCTGCGGTGTATAATAAAGAAAACAGAAAGCATCAGGGAAAGCAGCGAACAGCCGTTGTGCGGCATCGACGATGTCGAGCCGGGGATTGCACCCGGCAATCACACGCGAATAAACTGTTTTCCCCTTTCGGGCAGCGCAACTCTCAATCACCGCCGCCACCTCCTGCAGATACCGTTCGCGCGATATTTCCGGCTGCGTCTCATATTCCAAAGCTTCGCAGGCCTTCACCTCGCCGCCCAAAGCCTCGCCGGCAAAAGCTTCGCAGCAAGCCTTCTCGGCGGCCACAGCGGCATCAACCGCCGGGAGCGAAATCCGGTCAGCGAATTTTCCCAGCCAAGGCACAATCTCAAAGCACCCTCCCTCAGCAGCGATAGTCGAATTAGTCTTATTAGTCCAATTAGGCTTATTGGACCAATTAGTCTTATTAGGCCAATTGGGCTTAGCTGCGGCGAAGAGCCGCAGACGGCTCTCGCCGGGGAAGCAGCAGAGCGCAAATGGGCGCAGCTGTGCAAGCGCTTGCCTGCAGAATGTCCACTGGCTATCTTGCTCCGGCGCGCTCATTTCGCATACACATCTTTGTCGGAAAGCGCCTCCCCTATCAGTTCGAATGGTAGCGCCCGGGTGATTTTCACCGGGTAGATGCCGCCCACCTGCAGCGGAAGGGTCTTTTTCACAAGCACTTCAGGGTCGACCTCCGGCGAATCATATTCCGTGCGACCGATATAGTAATCCTCCTCTTCCGAGTCGATAATCACATCGAAGGTTTTGCCTGTCTTCTCCTGCTGCAGCTCCATCGAGATATCCTCCTGCAGCGCCATCAGCCGGTTCAGACGATCCTCCTTCACCTCCAGGGGCACATTGTCGGGGAGGTTCAGCGCGGCGTAGGTACCTTCCTCCTCGCTATAGGCAAAGGCGCCCATACGCTCGAAGCGCTGCTCGCGCACAAAGTCCATAAGCTGGAGGAAGTCCTCCTCGGTCTCCCCCGGGAAACCCACCATCAGCGTGGTGCGGATATGTATGCCGGGCACCGCCTTGCGGATTTCAGCGAGCAAACGGCGCGTTTCCTCAGCCGTGATGTGGCGGCGCATCGCCGTGAGCATATTGTCGGAGATATGCTGCAGGGCTATGTCGAGATAATTGCACACATTTTTATGCCGGGCCATCACCGGGAGTGTATCGTAGGGGAATTCCGCCGGATAGGCATAGTGCAGCCTGATGCGGTCAACCCCCTCAATCCCGGCCAACCGCTCCACAAGGGGCGCCAGCGACAGTTTGCCGTACAGATCGCGGCCATAGCTGGAGAGGTCCTGCGCTATGATGTTGAACTCCCTGACGCCACGCTCCACCAGGCTCTTCACTTCCTGCTCTATCTCCTCGATCGGGCGCGAATGATGGCGCCCGGTGATGAGCGGAATGGCGCAGAAGGCGCAGAAGCGGTTGCATCCCTCCGAAATCTTCACGTAAGCGTGATGCGAGGGGGTGGTGACGGTGCGCTCATACGGGCGCTCGGTATGATTGCTTTTGCGAAGGTCGTCGACGAGGCCGGTCCAGTCATATTTGCCGTACCAGCGGTCAACCTCCGGAATTTCGGCAGGCAGTTCCTTCCGATAACGCTCCGAAAGGCAGCCCATTACATACAGTTCCCGCAATTCGCCGCGCTCCTTGGCTCCGGCAAACTCCAGGATGGTGTTGACCGATTCCTCTTTGGCATCGCCGATGAATCCGCAGGTGTTCACCACCACGATATCGGTGGGTTCGTCAGTCTGATGGTAAGCCTCGAATCCGGCATCGGAAAGCATCCGGAGCACCCGCTCGGAATCGACAAGATTCTTCGAGCACCCGAGCGTAACGACATTGACCGAAATCTTCCCGGTCTTATTCATATTGTTCTTCACGATTTCTGTACTTACGATTTCCGGGCTTACACTTTCAGACGGTCTTCGCCGAAGAGCGACTCCACAAATTCTTTTTTATGGAATACCTGCAGGTCGTTGATACCCTCGCCAAGTCCGATATATTTCACCGGAATCTTAAACTGGTCGGAGATGCCGATTACCACGCCGCCGCGGGCTGTGCCGTCGAGCTTTGTTATGGCAAGCTCGTTGACATTTGTGGCGGCCACAAACTGGCGGGCCTGCTCGAAGGCGTTTTGGCCGGTGGAGCCATCGAGCACAAGGAGCACTTCGTGGGGTGCGTCGGGCACCACGCGCTGCATCACGTTGCGTATCTTGGTAAGCTCATCCATCAGTCCCTTCTTGTTGTGAAGGCGGCCGGCAGTATCGATAATCACTACATCCACATCATTGGCCTTGGCCGACTGGAGCGTATCGAAAGCCACAGCGGCAGGGTCGGCGCCCAGTTTCTGCTTCACTACAGGCACTCCGGCACGTTCACCCCACACATCGAGCTGCTCCACGGCGGCGGCACGGAAGGTATCGGCGGCGCCAAGCATCACCTTATTGCCGGCAGCCTTGAACTGCGCAGCGAGTTTGCCGATGGTGGTGGTTTTGCCCACACCGTTCACACCCACCACCATAATCACGTGGGGATGATGACTCTTGGGCACAGTGAAATCCTCGTCGGCCGATTCGTTGGAGTTTTCGGCAAGAAGTCCGCATATCTCATCGCAGAGCAGACGGTTAAGCTCCGACGAATTCACATACTTGTCGTGCGCCACACGTTCCTGCAGGCGTTCGATAATCTTAAGCGTGGTGTCTACGCCCACATCGGAGGTGATGAAAACTTCCTCCAGGTTGTCGAGCACCTCATCGTCGATTTTCGACTTGCCTGCCACGGCACGGGTAATTTTCTCAAACAAACCCTGCTTGGTGCGGTCGAGGCCTTTATCGAGTGTTTCCTTTTTTTCTTTGGAAAAAATTCTGCTGAAAAAATTTGCCATAATTCAAATCCGGTAGAGAAGATATTTACTTATGCGCTAAATCAGCTAAATTAGCTAATTTAGCTAAGATAGCTAAGATAGCTGCGGTAGCCGGTCTGCTAAATCTCGCCGACGATTTCGTTGATGTCGGCCACTCCGTGGCGCCGACACCAGCCTTCCATCCAGTCGATAGTCTTCACAGTGACCTGCGGGTCGATGAAGTTGGCCGTACCGATCTGCACTGCGCGCGCACCGGCGAGCATAAACTCTATGGCGTCGCGGCCGCAGGAGATTCCGCCTAAGCCTATCACAGGGATTTTCACCGCTTTAGCCGTCTGCCAAACCATACGCACGGCCACCGGACGCACGGCTGCACCCGAAAGTCCGCCGGTCACTGTGGAGAGGCAGGGCTTGCGGCGCTCCACATCCACTGCCATACCCATCAGTGTATTTATCAGCGACACGGAATCGGCGCCTTCGGCCTCAACGGCACGGGCAATGTCGGCGATGGAAGTAACGTTGGGCGACAGCTTTACAATCAGTGTGCGGGGCCACGCCTTGCGCACGGCGGCAGTAACGGCGGCAGCGCCGTCGCAGGTCGTACCGAAGGCCATACCACCCTGCTTCACGTTGGGGCAGGAGATATTCACCTCGATAGCGGGGATTGCCTCAAGCGAGGCAAGCCGCTCGGCCACAGCCACGTAGTCGACGATTTTCGCACCGGAGACATTTACCAGCACATTGGTTTTCAAGTCTTTGAGGCGAGGATAGATATTTTCGGCGAAATACTCCACTCCTTTGTTCTGGAGGCCAACGGCGTTGAGCATCCCCGAAGGCGTTTCCACCATGCGCGGATACGCATTGCCCTCGCGCGGCTCCAGGGTGGTGCCTTTCACGATAAATCCGCCGAGTCGCTCCAGGTCGATGAAATCGGAAAACTCTTCGCCGAAGCCGAAGGTACCCGATGCCGTAAGCATCGGATTTTTCAGTTTTATAGCTCCGATTTCCACCGCCAGCGACGGAGATAATATTTTATTGTCAGTCATAATCTTCTAAGAACTAACGCTCACTTTCTCGCTACAGTCGGTTCATTATATATCCCACAGAAGCAGCGAGGTATTGAACACCGGTCCCTCCACGCAAGCGCGGAGATTTCCTTGCAGCGTGGGCTCCACACAGCATAGACAGGCACCAAGGCCGCAGGCCATCAGGTTTTCCAGCGACACTTCGCAAGGCGAACCGGTGGCTTTGGCTTTGCGGGCGATTCCCATCATCATCGGCTTGGGGCCGCAGGTGCACACCAGGTCGAAGCGCTGCTTCATCACATCGTGCTCGTGGGCGAACCCTTTCTGCCCCATCGTGCCGTCGTCGGTAGCCACCATTGTGGCACCTACAGCCCGAAATTCGTCGAGCATCAGCACCTCCTCGGCAGTGCGGGCCGCCAGCAGGAAAGTAACCTTTACTCCGGCTGCAAGCATCCGCTTGCCCAGCAGAAGCAGGGGCGCCACGCCTATGCCGCCACCGGCAAGCAGAGCGCTCGCTCCGGCTGAAGGGACAGTGAATCCGTTGCCCAGCGGGCCAACCACACTTATGCGGCTCCACTCGGGCAAGTTGCACAGCGCCTCGGTGCCGTCGCCGGCACGGCGAATCAGCAGCGTCATACGCCGCGTGGCTGAGTCGTAATCGCAAATCGAGATGGGGCGACGCAGATATGTCGTGGCCGATCCGGGCACTTTGATTTCCACAAATTGTCCGGGCTGCACATCAAAGGGCTCTGCCGTAGCAGGCACCTGCAGTTCGAGAAGCGAATAGCGCTCCGACAGACGCAGATTGCGCGCTATTTCCGCGTCGAAAATATGTTTCCTGCTCATCAGGTCTTAAAAATAATATGCGGCTGTGACGCTCCAGAAGCGATTCTTGGCGTCGCCGAGATTGGCGCCGTAAAGCGACTTGCCCTGCGATGCGGCATTGTTCAGGCCGAAGCCATACGATGCGTGAACCTGCACCTTCTGCATAAACAGCAGACCGAAGCCCACATTCCATGCGAAGTCGAATTTCTTCTTATCCCAGGCATTGGAGGCATTCTCTTTCGACAGCAGGAAGGAGAAATCAGGACCGGTAGTGAGATAAGGCACCACAAATTTGCTGATCAGAGGTATGCCAATCTCATACCGCAGGTTCAGAGGAATCTCGATGTAGTTGCTGGTGACATTATAGCTGTTGGGAACTGTCTGTCCCTCAACCCCACCGACTACCGGGATATTCTCCACTACCGAGGAGGAGCGCTGCGTATACATCAGCGAGAGGTCGAAACCGAGATTTACCACCGGCACCACAAACTTTGTGGTAAGACCTGCGGTGAAGCCGCATCGGTTGCTGCTGTCAAACATGTCCTCGTTGAACTTGAATTCGTTGACCGTGGCACCGGCTTTCACACCAAACTTGAAGGGACCTAATGCAGAGGCTTTCTGAGCACCTGCCATCACTGCTGCACCTACCAGGCACACTGCGATAATTCTCTTGATATTCATAATGTGTATGTATTTGTTCACAACAATAACACCCCGAAGGCGTATTCCGATGGAATCATCCGCAAATTTAACACTTTTTCGCGTAACTTACGCAATTCCCGTCTATTTTCTTCTGTCGGGGCTTATAGCCGGGCCGGGCGGTCCGGGCGGATAATTCTTAATAATTCTTATAAGTCTTATTGCTCCAAGGTGGGCAGGTTAGTCGAGATATTCTGTCGGGTCGGGGAGGCCGGCCAGGGCAAATGCCTCGCGGCGCTCCACGCAGGTGCCGCACTTTCCGCAGTGCTTCTCTCCACCCTTGTAGCAGGAATAAGTCAGCGCGAAATCAACACCGGCATCAGCGCCGTGGCGCGCCACATCCGCCTTAGTCAGCATCGTATAGGGAGCCAGAATATCCACCCCATCAAAGGTGCCCTGCTTCATCGCCTCCGACATCGCCTCCACGAATCCGGGACGGCAGTCGGGATAAATCGTGTGGTCGCCGGAGTGATTGGCAATCATCACATGTCGCAAACCACGACTCTCAGCCAGTCCACAAGCCACCGACAGCATTATGCCATTGCGAAACGGCACCACCGTCGACTTCATATTCTCCTCCGTGTAATGTCCCTCCGGAATAGCCTCAGCACCGGAGAGCAACGACGACTCGAAATACTCCCCCATAAACTTCAGCGGAATCACCAGGTGCTCCACACCCAGCCGATCGCAATTGCGCCGGGCGCACTCAATCTCGCGGGCATTATGATTCGACCCATAGTCGAACGTCACCGCCAGCGCAATCCTGCTGCGATACTCCCACAGCATCGACACCGAGTCCATTCCGCCCGACAACACCATCACGCAGTCCGTCCCACCCTCCGGTGCCAGCCGGTTGCATTCCTTTCCGGTCTCCGCTGCCATCTTTTTGCACTCTTTTCCGCCCTCTTCCGGGCCCACCTTCACCATCTCAATTTCTTTCTCCATTCCTGTGTAATTAAACGATTTACTAACCAATGATAAAAGGAAAAACGCCTGATCATCGGGGTGATGAAAAGGCGTTTTTGTTGTCTTACCAGGATTCGAACCTGGACAGGCAGAACCAAAAACTGCAGTGCTACCATTACACCATAAGACAATCCTGTTTGCTCAAGGCTTCGGCACACCTGCAAGAGGCGCCCTGCCCTAAAGCATCGGCAAAGTTAGCTATTTCTTTTTTCTTATGCAAATTTTTCCCATTTGCATATTTTTGCACATAAGCAAAATAATCCTCCGACAAGGGAATACGTAGCAAGCCGGGGCGACAACAAATGGGCGCTACGGGGGTAACATTTGTTGTCGAACCGGCTCTATGTGTTAGCAGGGAAATGCTATTTCAGGGTTTCGATTACCGAGCGATTGATTTTGCGGATGCGCTCGGGATCGACTTTCAGCACTTTGCGGTCATACGTCATCAGGCCGTTGGTCTCGGCCTCAACGTCGGTAGTCTGAGTGTACACGGCGGCCGAAAAGCCGAGCGGAATGTATTCCTTCAGGATGTTGGCAAGCCGTTCATACTCATTCATCACACCATCGAAAGATGGCAGAGCGACGTAACTAAAGTTTTCTTTATCAGTCCAGTTATGTCCGGGCACCGCCATACCGATGCCGCCATACTCGCCCAGCACGTTCACGCGATTGTTGTCGCGGAGCTTCATCTTGGGCTGCGGATAGTTGTGGAGGTCCAATATATCGCCGGTCTGGAAGAAATTGCCGCCGGAAGCAGGATTAACCAGGCGTGTAGGGTCATGGCGCTTGGTAAGTTCAGCTCAAGCAGAATTTCCGGTGCATTAGTTAAAACAGGGAGGTTAAAGTGTTAAAAATTCAGGCATATAGCTTGACGAGCCGGAAGATGAAAAAATCACGGTCACGGACACCACGCATCTGTGAGCGGAATATCTTGACCTTGGAGTTGAATGCTTCGGCGGAGGCGTTGGTGGCTTCATACCAATCGTTCATCCTGCCCATGGCTTTTGTTGGTGAGATTTTCATATTGAATATACGGCGGAGTTCCATTGCAAGGCGGTATGCGGCTTTCAGTATCGGATAGTGCCTGAATAGAATGTTCGCGCGATGACG
>SFFL01000002.1 GCA_004557825.1 Bacteroidales bacterium
CACTCCAAAAGTTTTGTGTCTAACTTTTGGGGTGCAGTTCACAATAGGTGCCAGCCCTAATTTTCAGCCTGCCTCAAAAATTTTTATCGGACAGCAATAAAAAATTTTATCGGACAGCAATAGAGGAAAATACCTTACTGAGGGTATTGCGGAGGGAGGGGCGGCCGCGGCCGTGGCTGCGCCACTCACCAATAGTAGGTAATTTGCGCCTGCCGGCATACAAGCCACTGAAATAATGCTTACCTTTGCTACAGAAAACAAACAGTTTATAGCGAATAAACGTAAGCCATTAATTCGGCCCCCGCGTGATGCGGAGGCCGTTTTTTCTTCCCCGCCCCCTCCCTCGCCCCTCCCTCGCTAAAGCTCAAGCCCTAAACAAAAACCGCCTCCCCGCCTCGCCCCCCCCTCTGCTCCTCCCCTCTCTCGCCTGCTTCCCCTATTTGCCCTCCTCGCCCCTGCTTCCCCTCTTTGCCCTCCTCGCCCCTGCTTCCCCTATTTGCCCTCCTCGCCCCTGCTTCCCCTATTTGCCCTGCGCGCCTGCCCCCATCTTTGCCCCTTACAAATCGGCTGCCCTTCCTGCGTAGCTTTTTGTTTAGGGTCCGAGCTTCAGCGAGGCAAGCTCGCAGGGCTTGTGAGGGTCCGAGCTTCAGCGAGGCAAGCCCAAAGGGCTTGCTTGAGTGAGAATAAATTTTTATCTTTGCGCTATGGACTCAGATAAAATTTTGCGCGCCAAATGGCACGATTACACCCAGCGTGCCATTTATTTGATCACCCTCCGCAAAAGCCCCAATGTGGAAAACTTCGGGGAACTGTGCGGCGATTACCGGCTTCCTGCCGGTTCTCCGGGAAGCGCCTTCATCCGTGCCTCGCGCACCGGCAAAGCCCTGAAAGACGCGCTTCGCGATTTCCGCCGCCTCGAGCCAAAAGCGCAAGTGCTACAATATGCCCTGATGCCCGACCACCTGCACATAATCCTGTTCATCACCGAAAAAACCGATGATATCTTAGGAAGAATCATCGCCCGATACAAAGTGGCTGTCGACCACCTCCTCGGAAGCACCGGCATCTTCACCAAAGGCTTCAATGACCAATTTCTCAAAACCAGCCGTTCGCTCGACACGCTCTACCAATATCTTCGCGACAATCCCCGCCGACTTGCGGTGAGACGAGCGCATCCCGAATTCTTTCGGCGCGTCAACCGCCTGCAAATTGCCGGGAAGGAATACCACGCCTACGGCAACACCCAGCTGCTCAACTGCCCATTCAAAGAACAAGTGATAGTGCACCGCGCCGATTCAGAAGCCACCCGTTTGCACAACCGCGACATCTGGCTATACACCGCCGCCAACGGCGGCGTGCTCGTATCACCCTTTATCTCCCCGGCCGAGAAAGAAATTCGCGCGGAAGCTGATAAAGCAGGCTCGCGCTTCATACTCATTACCGCCGACCCGATGGCAGAGCGCTACAAGCCCACCGGTCGAGAATTTGCCCTCTGCGAAGAAGGCCGAATGCTCATAATCTCCGCCCCGGCCACACCCACCCCGGGAGCCTCAGCTTCCGGCCTCTCCCGCGCCCACTGCCTCCAGATGAATGAGCTGGCTCGCCAGCTCGCCTCCCCGCCCGCGCCTCCCTCCCGCCTCCACCCATAGCGCCGCGCCCCTCTCCGGCCTCCACCCATAGCGCCCGCCGAGCTCCCTCAAGCCTCGCCTGCCCGCCTCCGCCTGGCTTCCGCAGCAAATCGGTTAGCCCTCCTGCGTAGCTTTTTGTTCAGGGTCCGAGCTTCAGCGAGGAAAAGCGAGGGGAAAGCGAGGAAAAAGTGCGGAGGAAAAAGAATAATGTATGGGATTATTTTGTAAATTTGCAGGCGGAAGCCTTTCAGAAGACAAAAGGCGGAAATCCTCCCCTCAAGAGGGGTGCCTCGCTTATGGCGGGGCTGAGAACAGCCTCCGGCGGCAAATGCCGGCTGCTATACCCTTTGAACTTGAATCGGTCAGCACCGACGTAAGGACTTGAATTATGAATGTAGAAATCAACAAACAGCCTGTAGAGGTTGATGCATCGCTCGTCAGCCTCGGCCAGTTGCTCAAAGCCGAGGGGCTTGACGGCCACGGGCGCGCCGTTGCCGTAGACGGCAGCGTGGTGCGCCGCGACTCCTGGAGTGAAACCCCTCTGCACGAGGGCATGAAAATTACCGTAATCCGCGCCGTCTGTGGAGGCTGACTCTGCCCGCAGCGCGTGCGGCAAATTCCTGATTATTGCCGTCACGGTGCCTTACTTCTACGAAGGTGAGGCCGAGGCCATCGCACGGAAGCTCCGGAGCGGTGAGGCCGATTATGTGCATATCCGCAAGCCTCAGAGCAGCGCCGCCGAAATGGCCGCACTGCTCCAGGCAATCCCGGCGGAGCTGCGCTCCCGCCTCACGCTCCACGACCATTTCCCCCTGGCCGAGGAATATGGCGCAGGCGGCTTGCACCTTAACGGCCGCAACCCCGACCTGCCTCCCTGCTGGCAGGGACGCGTGAGCTGCAGTTGCCACTCCCTCCGGGAAATCAAAAAGGGCGTAGATTATGCCACCCTCAGCCCCATCTTCCCCAGCATCTCCAAGCCGGGCTACAGCGGCAACCTCGAACCCGAAGAGGTGCGCCGATACCTCGCCGACGGGCACCCCGTGCCGGTGATTGCCCTCGGAGGCGTCACCCGGGAAGCGCTCCCCGCTCTGCAGGCCGCCGGTTTCGACGGCGCGGCTATGCTCGCCGACTCCTGGCGCCGCCGCTTCTCCCCCACGCAATTCTCCCTGCAGCTCATCACCAATCCCCACAGCGCCGACGAAGCCATAACCCAGACCCGCGACGCCCTGGCCGGCGGATGCCGCTGGGTGCAGCTCCGCTGGAAAGATGCCACCGCCGACTCGCTGGTAGCTGCCGGCCGCTGTATGGCAGGGATGTGCCGCAGAGCCGGAGCAATCTTCCTCATCGACGACCACGTGGAGCTGTGCCGTGCCATTGGCGCCGACGGCGTGCACCTGGGCAAAAACGATATGCCCATCACCGATGCGCGCCTTATCCTCGGACCGCAGCACATCATCGGCGCCACCGCCAACACTCCCGACGACATCCTCGCCGCGGCGCAGGCCGGTGCCGACTACATCGGCTACGGGCCCTTCCGCTTCACCACCACCAAGAAAAACCTCAGTCCCGTGCTCGGGCTGGAAGGCTACGCCGCAGCCCGCAGCTTTATGCGCAGCCGCCATATATCCATCCCGCTGGTAGCCATCGGCGGCATCACCGCTGCCGACATCCCCGCCATCCTCCGGGCAGGCGCCTCCGGTATAGCCCTCAGCGGCTCCATCGTAGGCGCGCCCGACCCCGTGGCTGCCACCCAAGAAATCGTAAACATCATCAAATCTCAGCTTATATGAAACCACTTATAATCGGCGGCAAAGAGTTCACCTCGCGCCTCTTCGTAGGCACCGGCAAATTCCGCAGCAACACCGCTATGGCCGAGGCCATCAAAGCCTCCGGCTCGCAGATGGTCACCGTAGCCATGAAACGTATTGATATGGACAACCGCGACGACGATATGCTCCGCCATATCGTGGCCGACGGCATACAGCTTCTGCCCAACACCTCCGGCGTGCGCGATGCCGACGAAGCCGTACTGGCCGCCGAGCTCGCCCGCGAGGCTTTCGGCACCAACTTCATCAAACTGGAAATCCACCCCGACCCGCGCTATCTGCTGCCCGACCCGGTGGAAACCCTCAAGGCCACCGAGCGCCTCGCCGCCAAAGGTTTCGTGGTGCTCCCCTACATCCAGGCCGACCCCGTGCTCTGCAAACGCCTCGAAGATGCCGGCGCCGCCACCGTGATGCCCTTAGCCGCTCCTATCGGTTCGAATAAAGGGCTTGTCACCCGCGAGCTACTCCGCATCATCATCGAGCAGAGCCGCGTGCCCGTGGTAGTCGACGCCGGACTGGGCGCCCCCAGCCACGCCGCCGAGGCTATGGAAATGGGTGCCGACGCCGTACTGGTGAACACCGCCATTGCCGTGGCCGGTGATCCCGTGCGCATGGCCCGCGCCTTCGCCCAGGCCACCATCGCCGGTCGTGAAGCCTACGAAGCCGGCCTCGGTGCCGTGTGCGACGTGGCACAGGCTTCCTCCCCCCTCACCTCTTTCCTCGATTGATTCTATCCCCATCCGCACTGACAATCCCTGAAGATTATCTCTGCAATTTTACCTGACCCAACCCTATGTTTTCAGAAGAACTTGCAAAATACGACTGGGATGAAACCACCGCGCAGATTATGGCGATGACCGCCGCCGACGTGGAGCGCGCCCTGGGTCGCGAGCACCTCGACGACCGCGACTTTATGGCGCTCATCTCCCCGGCTGCCGCGCCATATCTCGAGCAGATGGCCCGCCGAAGCCGCGCCATCACCGAGCAGCGATTCGGCAAGACCATCTCGATGTTCATCCCGCTCTATATCACCAATTCCTGCACCAACTCCTGCGTGTACTGCGGCTTCAACCGCCACAACAAAATCAAGCGCGTGATTCTCACCCCCGAGGAAATCGAGCAGGAATGCAAAGCCATCAAGAAGCTCGGCCCCTTCGAGAATCTGCTCATAGTCACCGGCGAGAACCCCCTTCTGGCCGGCACCGACTACATCGAGAAAGCCCTGCAGGTGTGCCGCCCATATTTCTCCAACCTCACCATCGAGGTAATGCCCCTTAGCGCCGAAGATTACGAGCGCCTCACCCATTCAGGTCTCAACGGCGTAATCTGCTTCCAGGAAACCTACCACCGAGAGCGCTACAAAGTATATCACCCTGCCGGGATGAAAAGCAACTTTGAATGGCGCGTCAACGGCTTCGACCGTATGGGTCAGGCCGGTGTGCACAAAATCGGGATGGGAGTGCTCATCGGCCTGGAGGACTGGCGCACCGACGTGACGATGATGGCCCGCCATCTGAGCTATCTCCACAAAAACTACTGGCGCACAAAATACTCGGTCAACTTCCCCCGTATGCGTCCGTCGGAATCGGGCTATCAGCCCAACGTGGTGATGAGCGACCGCGAACTGGCCCAGGCCACCTTCGCGTTCCGCATCTTCGACCCCGATGTCGACATCTCCTATTCCACCCGCGAGGAGCACTCCTTTCGCAACAATATGGCCACCCTCGGCGTGACCACGATGTCGGCCGGGTCGCACACCGAGCCGGGCGGATATGCCACACACGTCAACTCCCTGGAGCAGTTTGCCATCAGCGACGCCACCTCGCCCGAGCGCGTCGCCGCCGACCTGCGCGCCCTCGGCCGTGAACCGGTGTGGAAAGACTGGGACCGCATCTTCGACGAAGCCTGACCCCCACCGCTATGGATGATTCAAAGCTATCCTCTGCTATGGATAATTCAAGGCAACCCGCAGCCGCTATGGATGATTCCCGATATTCACGCCAGCTGATGCTCAGCGAAATCGGCCCGAAGGGGCAAGAGCGCCTTGCCCGCGCCCGTGTGGCCGTAATCGGCGTAGGCGGTCTCGGGTCGGCCGCAGCTCTATATCTTGCCGGAGCCGGGGTGGGCACACTCGTATTGGCCGACCCCGACGAAGTGAGCCTGAGCAATCTGCAGCGCCAGGTGCTCTACTCCGAGGCCGATACCGGTCTGCCGAAAACATCCTGCGCCGCTCGACGGCTCAGCAGTCTCAACAGCCAGGTGCAGCTCATCTGTTTTCCGCAGGGCCTGACAGCCGAAAACGGCCGCCAGTTGCTCGCCGGTTGCGACCTGGTGGTCGACTGCACCGACTCCTACGGCGCCCGATACCTTATCGACGACCTCTGCGCCTCTATGTCGATTCCCTGGGTCTACGGCTCGATAAGCGAGTTTTCCGGTCAGCTTGCCCTGTTAGGCGGCCAGAAAAAGCTCCGCTACTCAGACATCTTCCCCGAGCGCGAGGAGCTGTGCTCGCTGCCCCGCCGCACACAGGGGGTGCTGGGAGCGGTGCCCGGCGTAATCGGCGCCATGCAGGCCGCCGTGGCCGTAAGCTACCTTGCCTCCGGCTATTCCAGCCTCGACGGCTCCCTCTTCTCCATCGACCTGCTTTCATTTGAAAGTTCTACAATTGATTTCTAAACCTAACCACATATTTAATCCTATGAGTGAAGGATTCGACCAATACGCGCAGGAGTACGATGCCTGGTTTCTGGAGAACCGCAACGTGCTGGAATCGGAGGTGCGCCTTGTAGCCTCAACACTGCGCAATGCCGGAAACATTCTCTCGGTAGGCTGCGGCAGCGGTCTGTTCGAGAAGATTCTCCGCGACAAATTCAACATCAACATAACCGAGGGGGTGGAGCCGTCGGCATCTATGGCCGCTATCGCCCGCAAGCGCGGCCTGAATGTCATCGAAGCCACCGCCGAGGAATTCGATTACCCCGAAGGGATGTTTGACACCATCCTCTTCAACGGCTGCCCAAGTTACATCACCGACCTGAAGCGCGTGGTGGAGAAGGTGTTCGCCGCGCTGCGTCCCGGCGGCCGCATCATCCTGGTGGATGTGCCCAAAGAGAGCACCTACGGTCTGATGTACAACCTGGCCAAGGCGCTCGGCACCTGGGATCACCCGCTGCTGGAAGGCACATATCCGCCCAACCCCTACCCCATCGAGCTGGTGAAGGTAGCCCGCTGGCGCACCACCGCCGAGAAAATCGCCCTGCTCCGTCAGGCCGGGTTCACCGACCTCGCTTTCGCCCAGACGCTCACCACCCATCCGCTCTACTCCGACCTCCGCGCCGAAGAGCCGGTGGAGGGTTACGACCGCGGCGACTACGTTGCCGTCAGCGCCTTCAAGCCCGCCCGATAATCGCGCTTTCACTTTCCCGCAATTCTCTCTTCCGCTAATCCGCCATAAAAATGAGTAACACTCAGCCGTGGTCGCAGCAGGCCTGGAGCGCCGCCGACCATATCTACCGCGAAATCCTCGACCTCCCCTTTGTGAAGCAACTCGCCGACGGCTCTCTGCCGCGCGAGATTTTCAACCGCTACATCGGTCAGGATTCGCTCTACATCAACCGCTATTGCCGGGTACTCTGCCACATAGCCTCGCGTCTGCCCGAAAAGGAGATGACCGAAAGCTTCATCGGTTTTGCCGGCGACGGTGTGGAGGTGGAGCGCGCTCTCCACTCCATTTACCTCAGCGACCGCCCCGAGGAGATGTCGCCCGTCTGCCTGATGTACACCTCGGTGCTTATGTCGCAGGCCTACGCCCCCGTAGAGGTGGAGGCGGCATCCGTTCTTCCCTGCTTCTGGGTGTACCTGAAAGTGGGGAAGCATATCGCCGCCACCGCCCGCATAGATAACCCCTACGCCGACTGGATTGCCACCTACTCCGACCCCGCCTTCGACCGCTCCAACGACCGGGCTATCGAAATCTGCGACCGGCTGGCCGCAGCTGCCTCACCGGCCGTGCGCGATGCCATGACCCGCATCTTCGTGGAGTGTACTCGTATGGAATGGCTCTTCTGGCAGGGCGCCTACGCCGATCTCAAATGGCCCGACAATCTCCACTCCTGATCTTCCCTTTTTCAACGACAAAACTCCCTCTATGAACTCCAATACAGGCACAAAGAGCTACGCCCGCGCCCTCACCATCGCCGGCAGCGACCCCTCCGGCGGCGCAGGCCTCCAGGCCGACCTCAAGACTTTCTCCGCTCTGGGCGTTTTCGGCACCACCGCTATCGTGGCCGTAGTGGATGAGAACACCCAAGGCGTCTACGGCGTCCACCCCATTCCCGACGACTTCGTGGCCGGACAAATCCGTTCGGTGCTCGACGACATCGGCACCGACGCCATAAAAATCGGTATGCTCCACAGCGCTCCGCTCATCCGCACGGTGCTCGCCACGCTCCGCAGCTACCCCGACGTGCGCAATATCGTGCTCGATCCGGTGATGGTGGCCACCTCCGGCGACCCGCTTCTGCAGCCCGAAGCCATCGGCACTCTGCGCGACGAACTTATCCCCTACTGCCGCGTCATCACTCCCAACCTCCCCGAGGCAGCGATGCTCCTCGGCCACGAAATCTCCCGGCCGGAGGATATGCCCGACGCCGCCCGCGACCTCTCGGCCCTCTATCCCGGCGAGAAGGTTTCGGTTATGCTCAAAGCCGGGCACTTCGGACTGGAAGCAGAAGCCGGAGAGCGCGAACTGAAGGCCGGCGACACGCTCACCGATGTGTTCTACAACGCCGAATCGGGGCGCGTTTCGCAGCTTTCCTCCCCGCTGATTGATACCCGCAACACCCACGGCACAGGGTGCACCCTCTCCTCGGCCATCGCCGCGCATCTGGCGCTGGGCTACGGTCTTGACGAGGCCGTGGCAAAGGGGAAAAACTACCTGGCGGAAGCGCTTGCCGCCGGTGCGCCCTACGCCATCGGCCGCGGTCACGGTCCGGTAAACCATTTCTATGCTCTCTGGAAGTAACATAAGCAGCACCCCCTCAGAGGAAGCCCGCGCAATCGGAGGGGAGGCACATCCCATCGGAGGGGAAGGCCGCTCTCTCGGAGGCTCTTCTTCTGTACCGGTGGGGCGGTTCGCCCCTTCGCCTACCGGACGAATGCACCTGGGCAATGTGTATGCGGCGCTGATGAGCTGGCTCTCGGTGCGCAGTCGCGGTGGCCGCTGGATTCTGCGCATCGAGGACCTCGACCCTCAGCGCTCGAAGCTGCAGTATGCCCGGCAGATTGAGGATGACCTGCTCTGGCTGGGGCTTGACTGGGATGAAGGGGGAATCGATGGCCGCGGCGACAACGGTCCATACGTGCAAAGTCGCCGCAGCGATTTCTACCTGCAGCAGCTCCGTCGCATCGAGCAGGCAGGGCTTACCTATCCCTGTTATTGCACACGCGCCGACATAATGGCCACACAGGCGCCACATATGTCGGATGGCCGCGTGGTCTACGCCGGCACCTGCCGCCCCGCACGTCTCGGCGGCACAGCAATCGACAATTCTGCCGGGGAAGCCATCCAGCGGCGCGCTCCGGCCACGCGCGTATCTGTGCCCGACAGCACAATCACTTTCAACGACCTCATCTGCGGCCCGGTAAGCGTAAACCTCGCACGGGAATGCGGCGATTTCATTCTGCGTCGCGCCGACGGCGCCTGGGCTTACCATCTTGCCGTGGTCACCGACGACGCCCTGATGGGCGTGACCGAAGTTACACGTGGCAACGACCTGCTTCTCTCCGCCGCGCAGCAAATCTACCTCTACCGCCTCCTCGGCTTCGAGCCACCCCGCTTTGCTCACATCCCCCTGATGGTCAACGAAAACGGCCAACGCCTCTCCAAGCGCGACGCCTCCCTGGATATGGGGCACCTCCGCCAGCGCTACACCCCCGAGCAACTCCTCGGCCTCATAGCCCACGCCACCGGCCTCCGTCCCGATTCCACCCCCGTCACCGCCGCCACCCTCGCCACCGCCTTCACTTTCGCCCCTCTCCGCACCGCCCCCACAATCGCAGCTCCCCGCACCGCCCCAACCATTGCAGCTCCCCGCACCACCGCCACAATAACACTGACCGCCTCTCGCGAATAATCCCATCAGCAATGCACCCTCGCTCGCCCCTTTGCAAATGACGCATCATCCAGTAGGGGCGCACCATCCGCAAAAGCATCGCGCACGCGCCCGAAAGGAGCATTGTGGGGCTGGCGTAGCCAGCTTGTCAGGGATTGGATAAGCGTATCACGGGAGCTGGCGTAGCCAGCTTGTCAGGTTTGGATAAGCGCATTGCTGGGGAGGCGTGTAGGCTCAGCGCACTACGTATTTTTTGCCGCCGGCGATGTAGATGCCGGGGGCGAGGCCGGATACCGCTTCTGTGGCAGCTACCTGCGAGCGCACAAGCGCTCCTGCGGTGGAATATACATCCACAAGCGCGTCTTCGGCAATGGCTTCTTCATCGGCCCAAACATTGCCGATGCCGGCGGAGCCGTCGGGCGACAGCGTCCACGCCTGCAGCGATTTCACAGCGGTGGTGCCATTGGAGCTGAACGCCTCAATGCCAAGCGCCTGGGCGTCGGTGGGGAACAGACGTATCGACGAAGCCCAGCGGTCGTTGACGAAAATATCGAGGATGCTGTGGTCGACGAAAACATTCAGCTTAAGGTCGGTGCCTCGGCGCAGGAATTCCGGCATAGGCAGCGTGTAGACGCCGTTGTAGACGCCGCCGTCGTTGATCAGGCGGTCGAGCGACGAGAAGTCTACCGTAATCGAGCTGGAAGCGGGATTGTAGGTGATGGTGCAAGCCTTCGTGCCATTCTTGAACAGACGCAGACCGAAAGGCGATTTGCCTATGGTGAATGTGCCGAGGATTTCAGCCTCACGCCCCTGCACAGGCGACAGGTCGAGGGTACCGTCGAGATCGAAGGAAGCCCGCTCGAATTTGGTGCCGGAACGCATACCGGTAAGCCCGCTGAAAGGCTTCTGCACCAGTTCGCCGTTGTCGGCCAGGCTCCACTCGCGCGGGAGCGAATAGCAGTGCGCCCAGCCCAGGTTCCAGTTATCGTCGGACGAAAGCTTGTCGGGCACGATACCCATCACTATGGTTTTGCCGTCGTGATTGTAGATTGTGGGTGAGAGCAGACCGTAGCCGTCGCGCGAATTCAGCTCCACATTCTTGCCGATGGAGAAATTGGCATCGGCCACAAATTTGCCGTCATTGCCAATGGTGCCGGTCCAGTACATCGTACGCACACCGCTGCCGGTCTGCAGAGGAGTGGCGGTGAAAATCCATTTGCCATTGCCCATCGGAGTGATGTTGGGCATCTCCCAGAAACGGCCGTCGGCATTGGCTGTCTTACCCTGGAAGAAAATCGAGCCGTCGTTGCTCCAGGTCTTGGAAGCGGAGTTGTAGCGGTGGAGAGTGGTGGCTCCTACGCCATCCTTCGAGGTGCCCACGATAATATAGGCATTGTCGCCGTTGCGGAAGAAATAAGGATCGCGGAAATCGTCGCTCAAACCGTCGGGGCGACCGGGTATAATGGGATTGTTGCCCCACTTGGTCCAGTTGATCAACGAACTGTTCTCGGGCGAAGCGCCGCAGATCGAAGCGCGGGCATAATCCACAGCCGTGTAGAGGATGTTGGGCTGGCCGCCGGTGATTTCGGCATCGGTGAACACACAGCCGCTCCAGCATCCCTTGATGTCGTACCAGTTGCCCGGAGCGATGGCAATCTTCTCCTCCTTCCAGTTGAAGAGATTATCAGAGGAGATATGCCCCCAGTGCAGGCGGGCCATATAGGGGCCGTCGGCATTCTTCTGGAAGAACACGTGGTAGCGGCCGTCGGAATAAGTCATACCGTGGCATTCGTTGGTCCAGGCGGTGGCGGGCATACCGTGGAAACGCGGACGCAGCAGGCTGCCGGCGTAGCGCGATGCGGGGATGCTCAGGTCGGCAGCATTCTCGGCCTTCCACCCTTTGATTGTGGATTCGGCCAGAGCCTCGTCGTAGACGGTGATATCGTCGATAAGGCCATTGAAAGAGGTGAGCAGGAACGGGCCGGTATAGTTCATCAGATTGCCGTGACCCATCTGGAATTTGCCACCAGAGAAAGCGCAATTGCCCGTGCAGCGGCCCTGCCCTACCTTCTCGCCATTGTTGTAAACCGTAACGGTGCGGTTTGCGCCATCGACGACAGCAGTAAGGCAGTTCCACTGATACGTGGGCATAGGGGTATTCACTACAATATTCACGGGCCAGCCTCCCACATAGGTGCGGAATTCCCATTTACCATCAAAGCCGAGATAGAAGCCGAATCCCTGCTTTTTTGTCTCGTCGAGGCAGGTGACGATAGCTGTGCGCTCCTGCGTGTTATGGTCGATGAGGACAATAGGATACGACTCTACGGCAGTCCACACCGACACCGTCATCTGCTGCGCGCTTTCAGGGAGAATTGCGCCCAACGACGCGTCGACGTAGGAGGTGTAGCCGTCGAAACGCAGCGCCTGGCCTACGGCTCCGGGGATGTTTTCGGGGGAGAAATGCCCCTGCACCGCGAACCGGTTGCCGCTTACCTGTTCGACAATCTGTCCTGAGCGCACATCCATCGGGAAGTGAGCCACTTCTGCGGCGTAAATGCCGCAGACCGATGCCGCCAGTGCTGCGGCTGCTATTGTAGCGAATCTGTACATAATAAACTGGTTTTCTAAATGTTGGGGGGAGTTGGGGGCTGTGTCAAAACAGCCATCGACGCGTTAATTTCAGATTTGACACAACCTCTTGGGAAAAGCTCAGCGCACTACCACCTTGGTGGCTTCGGTGCCCTGCACCTTCACGTAAACACCGGCAGCAAGCTCGTCGGCGCTGACGCGAACACCCTGGAGGGTGTAATATACTGCGGGGGCATCTTCACCGGCGGCGGCAAATACCTGGTTTACACCGGCAGCCACACCCTTCTTCTTGAGGTAGCTGATGCAATTGTCGGTGAGAGCCTTGAGGTTACCTTCAAAAGCATTCACACCTTCGCGGGGCGACCATTCGCAGCAGGCCAGACCGTTGGCGATGATTGTGCCCTTCACATCGGTGGTGGGCTTGAATTCAATCACACCGGCCACGGCGTAGTCCTGAACGTGGCCCCAGGTGCCGAGCACCTCGCAGTTGTTTTCATTCTGGAATTTCTCAACAGTGTTCTTGCCCTCGGCAGTGTACTGAAAGCCATTGAGGTCCCACATGCAGTTGTGGTCTTCGCGCCACATCTCGGTGCCGTTGCCGGTACCTTCCATCGGGTAAACATCCCAGGGCTGGCCGTAGGTTTCGCCATGCAGCAGGTTTGCATAGATGGCGTGGGTACGGTGGTCGTAGTACTGAGTAGCGTCGGCCTCCTTGTTGTCTGCATTGTTGCCCGAATTCCACCAGCCGATCTGAGCATTCAGGTTCCAGTTGTCGGTACCCTTGCCACCGTCGCCATCGCTGTAGATATTGGGAGCGAACTTGGCATCGATGCGGCCAACCTTGTCAAGAAGCTGAGTGGCCTGCTTGGTGAGCAGCAGTGTGCCGCCGTCGGCCACATATTTCTTCAGAGCAGCCACGGTGGCGCCGTCGGCGAACTCAGCGGGCAGATTGCCTTGGCCGGCGGCACAGCGGTCGATGTGAATCCAGATCACATTCAGCTTGGTGGCATCGATTTTCGCTGTCTCGCCCGGGGCAATCACTGTGCCCCCGGTATAGAAATCGGTAAACCACTTAGCAGCGGCATGCTCCTGGAAGTTTTCGATAGCTTCCACGGAAGGAGACCCGATGAGAATAGCACATGTGGCTTCGTCGTTCTGAGCCTGAGCGCAGAAAGCGCCTGCAAGAGCCACTGAGAGGAAAGTAGTTTTGAGTAAAGATGTCATAGATAACAGAAATAAAGTTGGACATTCTAAGAATTTAACGGAGAGAGATTTCATAAGTTCAGCGCACTACCACCTTAGTGGCCTCGCTGCCCTTTACTTTCACGTAAACACCGGGGGTAAGAGCAGCGGCATCGACACGAACGCCCTGAAGGGTATAATATACTACAGGAGCATCTGTACTGGTGTCGACAGCGACCTCGCTCACACCCGATTCAGTGCTCTTCTTCTGGAGATAACTGAAGCAATTGCGAGTAAGCCCCTGGAGATTTGCCGCGTAATTATTCACGCCTTCGCGCGGTGCCCATTCGCAACAGGCAAGACCGTTGGCAATAATAGTGCCGGGAGTTTTGGTTGTCGGATAGAACTCTACGATACCGGCTACATTATAATCTGTCACATGTCCCCAGGTGCCGAGAACCACACAACTGTTCTCATTCTGGAATTTCTCTACCAGATTTTTACCCTCGGCAGTATAAGTAAAGTCGTGGTTTAAATCCCACATACAATTATGATCTTCACGCCACAGCCCTTCGCTATTACCTTCCATAGGAATTACATCCCATGCCTGGCCGTAGGTGTCGCCGTGCTCAAGATTAGCGTAGATGGGGTGCGAGCGGTGATCATAGTATTGCGAGGGATCAGCAGTGATATTATCCCTGCCAATCTGTGCATTTATATTCCAGTTGTCGGTGCCTTTGCTGCCGGCACCATCGCCAAAAATATTGGGCAGAAAACTTGACTCGATGCGGCCAACCTTGTCAAGAAGCTGTGTAGCCTGCTTGGTAAGCAACAGCGACCCGCCATTTTCTACGAAATTCTTCAGTGCTGCCACAGTAGCCTCATCAGTAAATTCGGCAGGAAGATTTCCTTTGCCCACATTACATCGGTCGATATGAATCCAGATTACATTTAACTTGGATGGGTCAATTTTGGTGGTTTCGCCCGGGGCAATCACTGTGCCCCCGGTATATGCATCCTTAAACCACTGAGCAGCAGCTTTCTCCTGAGGATTATCGATTTGTTCTATCGAGGGATAGCCGATAAGAACAGCACAGGCCGACTGGGATGCCTGGTTCTGAGCCTGAGCGCAGAAAGCGCCTGCAAGAGCCACTGAGAGGAAAGTAGTTTTGAGTAAAGATGTCATAGATAACAGAAATAAAGTTGGAGTATATTTACCGAATTTAATGCAAAATAGCGGAGAGATTTATTGTAGAGAGTAGATTGCGGAGAGATTTATTGAAAAAGGGGCCGCGGCAGTTTGCTGCTGCCGCAGCCCCGTCAAATTATCCTTAGAAATTATCGGAAACAGATGCTTGATTCCTTATTTTACTTCAGATAGTTGAGTGATATTTCAGATAGCTGATGCTTAATTTCAGATAGCTGAATTTACTTCAGATAGTTGAGGATATTCAGGGTAAGCTGCTCTACATTGTGCTGGTAGGGGTTTGCGCCGGAGTTCTGATTCCACTCGTAAGCGGCAAAACCGTTGGCGATGCAGCGACCGTGGTTATCGTTGGCATAGAAGTCAACCAGACCGGCCACACAGTGGTCGCGCACGTGACCCCATGTAGCGAGCACGAGCGAGTTGGTCTTCACCTCGAAGTTGCGGATTACGTCGCGCTCCGATCCCTTGCCGTAGATGTTGCAGTCCCACATACAGTTGTGGTCTTCACGCTGGCCGGGGCCGATGAGCGGCAGGTTGAGGTAGCCGTAGTTGTTGGGATCCTCGAAGGTCAGGCCCTTGTAGATAGCGTGGGCAGTGCGGTCGTAGTAACCCTGGTCGCCGCCATCCTTGAAGTCAACACCGAGGTAGGGGTTGATTACCCAAACGTCTGTGCCGGAGCCGCCCTGTCCGTTGCCGAACAGTGTGGGAGCCATATCATCGGGCACGAAGCCCAGAGGAGCGGTGAGCTGGGTGGCCATATTGGCCAGGTAGAGCGAACCGCCGTTGCGGGAATACTCGCGCAGAGCTGCGATGGTAGCGTCATCGGCAAGTCCGTCGGGCAGATTCTGCCAGCCTACGGGAAGACCTACACGGTCAACCTCAATCCAGAGCACCGAAGTGATTTCGGGGTCGAGAGTAGCCAGGTCGGCGATTTTCACGAATTCGCCGTTCTGCTGCTTGGCAAACCACTGAGCGGCGGCCACCTCATCATCGTCGGGAAGATTGGCGGGAGCGTCGGCCAAAAGCAAGTAAGCCATCTTGGTCTCTACATAGGGCACAGTCACCTGCACGGAGGTACCTTCAGATACATATCCGCCTTCGTAAGCCACCTTTACGGTGAACACCAGCGGCTCGTCGGTGGGCTGACCCTTGAGGGTGCAGGTAGTGGTGCCGGCGGGATAGGTGGTGGGAGTGCCGGCGTTGCGGCTCACGAGCACACCGGTGATGCCGGCCTGCGAGGGGAGCTGCCAGTTGAGAGTTACCGAGCGGCCCTTCACCGTGGCGGTAACGTTTGAGGCAAGCGCCAGATCGGGCACTTCGGGAGCCCCTTTGGGGTCGAAGTCGCCGCACGATGTGAGCAGCGCCACCATCATTATCATTATGTATGATGCTAACTTTTTCATTTTTCAAGAAAATTTAAGGCGGGAATTACTTGTAGAGGTCGCCTGCGTTGTCGACCTGGTTGAGAGGAATGGGGAAGTAGATTTCGTCGGCCGAGAGATGTGCGCCGTCGTAGTAAGGATGTACTTTTTTCTCCGACTCATAGTAGGCGTTGACAGTCTCTACGACATTGCCCCAGCGCACGAGGTCGAACCAGCGGTGGCCTTCCATAGCAAGCTCGATGCGGCGCTCCATGCGCACGGCGGCGCGGGCATACTGCTGATTCCAGCCCGATGCGGGATACTCTTTGCAGAGGTATGTGGCCAGCGAGGGATTGCAGTCGACAGGAGTATAGGAAGCGTCGACCGAATTGGCGGCACGACGGCGGATCTGGTTGATCAGGTCGCGGGCTTCGTCGAGGTTCTTGTTCTGCTCGATGAGGGCTTCGGCCTTCATCAGCATCACGTCGGCGTAGCGGATCAGGCTCCAGTTGAGCGAAGATGCGCCCCAGGGCACGATGCCCGGCTTGCAGTAAGGCGATTCGGGAGCGGTATAGGGCTTCTTGCCGGAGTACTGGCCGTAAAGCTCGAGGTTGCGGCACCAGTTCTCGTTGTAGGTGTGGCCGCGCCAGGGCATACCGATACGGCCCAGAGTGAAGTCGAGACGTGGGTCTACGTTGCCGGGATAGTCGGCGCCGTCGACATCCTCATCGTTGAAGGTGCCGTCGAGGAAAGGCAGACCGTTGGCGTCGGTGCGGAAGGCATTGACGAGGTTCTGCGATGCCAGATAGAAGTCGTCGCCGTTGCCGTAGAGATTGCCTTCCGACCAGGTGCAGTTCAGACAGTTGTTGAAGTTATACTGGTCGGGCGAGTTGGCACCGGAGAACTGGATGGCCATAACCGATTCGTACATATTGTTGTACTCGGGCTTCGACATATCCAGGAAGTTGGGATACAGCTCATACTGGTTCGAGTCGATCACATATCCTGCATACTTCTCAGCTTCGGCCCAGTCGGAGATGAAGAGGTCGACGCGAGCCAGGATAGCGGCAGCCACATAGCGGTTGAAGCGGCCAACCTGTGCCTGCTTCTCGGGCAGAGCGGTGTAGGCATTGCGGAGATCCTGACGGATGAACTCGATAATCTGGTCGCGGGTGTACTGGTCGGCGCGGCAGCTCGAGGGATCCACCACTGTTTCGTCGAAGTAGGGGAACTTGGCGAAGATGCGATACATATCGAAGTAGTAGTATGCGCGGAGGGTCTTCATCTCGGCGATCATCGAGGTCTTTTCGGCATCGGAGATGGAGGAAGAGTTGGCGATAGCCTTGATGGCGGTGTTGCAGCGCGAGATGGAATAGTAGTTGTTGCGCCACTTGAAGTTGGCCACATCATTGTCGCTCTGCACGTTGCCGATTTCGAGCTGGTGCATGTAGCTTTCCATAGTCACACCGTCGCCACCCTTGAGGGCATCGTCGCTACGGACGTCGAACACCCAGTTGTTGATCGGGCCGGCAAACGATTCGTTGTTGCCGAAGAAGTGGCACAGCAGGGTGGCGTAAGCCGAGGTAAGCATATCCACGGCCTCATCCTCACCGATTTGCTCATCGGTAAAGCTACCCTGGGGCACAGTGTCGAGCAGATCGGAGCAGGCAGTCGACACCGCAGCCATGGAGCATACTGCTCCTGCGCAGAGAAGATTTCTTATAATTATATTCAGATTTTTCATCGTTGTAGATTTTCTGGATTAGAACTGGAGGTTGAGACCGAAGGTGAATGTGCGGGGGCGGGGATAAGCACCGTTGTCGATGCGTGCGCCATATTCACCGGGGAGAAGTTCGGGATCGAGGCCCTTATATTTGGTCATTGTGAACACATTCTCTACCTGGCCGTAAACTTCGAGGTTGCGGCAGCCGATTTTGCTGATCAGGCCTTTGGGCAGCGAATAGGAGAGCTTGAGATATTTCATCTTCATGAACGAACCGTTCTCTACATAGTAGCTCGAGAAGCGGGCTTCGTTGTTGTCGTCGGTGAGGCTTACGGCGGGGATATCGCTGGTGGGGTTGGAGGGAGTCCAGGCATTCACGATATCAACCGAGCGGTTGGTCGACAGGTTGCTGTAGGCCATCGAGTAGAGCTGGCGCTTCATATGGTTTATGATGTCGAAGCCGAAGTCGCCGGCGAAGAACATATCCAGGGTGAAGGCTTTGTATTTCAGAGCCAGGTTCAGGCCCATCGAGAGCGACGGGTTGGGGTCGCCGATGATGCAGCGGTCGTCGTCGTTGATGGTGCCGTCGCCGTTAAGGTCGCGGTATTTCAGACGGCCGGGAGCGGCGCCCTGCTGCTGTGCGTGGTTGGCCACTTCCACTTCGTTCTGGAAGATGCCGTCGCATACATAGCCCCAGTATACGCCCATTGCCTCGCCGGGAATCAGACGGGTGTCGCCACCGATGAATTTCTGACGGCTGTTGAGTGTCACCAGTTCATTCTTATACTGCGAGAGGTTAAGAGAGCCTGACCAGGAGAAGTCGCCGTACTGCGGTGAGATGTAGCTCAGCTGGATTTCCCAACCGTGGTTCTTCATATCGCCGGTGTTGAGCCATACGGCAGCGTTGGCACCTGCCACGTCGAGGGCGGGCGGGATGGTGAGCATATCCTTGGTCTTCTTGATGTAGTAGTCGGCAGAAAGGTTGAGTGCGCCGCCGAAGAACTGCATATCCAAACCGATGTTGTTCTGGGTTGTGGTCTCCCATTTCAGCTCGGGGTTGCCGGTAGATGCCAGTGTGATACCCGACACGGTCTTGTCGTTGGTGCCGTTGATATCGTAAGCACCGTTGCCAGTGTTGAGGATATAAGTGGAGAAGGCGGGATAGAGCGAGGGAATGTTGGCGTTACCGTTCTGGCCCCAGCTGTAGCGGATCTTCAGGTCGGAGAGCACATTGTTCTGCGGGAAGAAGGCTTCCTTGGTGGGACGCCATGCCAGCGAGAATGCGGGGAACACACCTGCGCGGTGGTCTTTGTGGAAGCGCGAGTTGGAGTCGCGGCGGATGGTGAACGATGCCAGGTAGCGGTCGTCGTAGTTATAGTCGGCTTTGCCGAAGATCGAGAATACCGACCACTGGGTCTTGCCGCCGCCGGCGTTCTGCTGACCTGTACCGGCGCCTACCTGCATATAGTCGGCGTCCTCAAAGGCGAAGTCCTGACGCGAACCGTTCAGGTCCTTGAAGGTGTAGCCGATGGCTTCAGTACCGAAGAGCACGTTGATGTGGTGGCGTTCGTTGAAGGTCTTCACATAGTTGGCGGTGTTGGTCCAGGTCCAGGTGTCGCCCTGACCGTAGGCCGAGCTTACGGAGTTAACGTCGGAGGGAACGGTCTTGCGGTTGAGCGAGCGAGAGAAGTACTGGCTGTGCTCGATACCGATGTTGGTCTTGAGGGTGAGGCCGTCGATGGGCTTCACTGCCAGGTAAGCGTTGCCGAGGATACGCCAGGAGGATTCATCGTTGTCGCTGGCGTTTTCGATCAGCTGCACGGGGTTGGCAAGGTCGGAAGCGATAAGCTGGATGGGGAGCGACCAGTCGCCGTTAAGACCCTTCACGGGAAGTGCGGGGTGCTGGCTCATAGCGGTGTAGGGAATACCGCGGTCGCCCGAAACACCTACGCCGCGGTTCGACCAGCGGGCTACCAACAGGTTCTCACCCACGGTGATGTACTTGTTGAAGTCGTAGTGCGAGTTCACACGGGCCGAGTAGCGTTCGTAGAAAGTATCCTTGATGTTACCGTTCTGGTTGATGTAGTTCAGCGAGAACAGAACAGAGGATTTTTCATTGCTGTTGGAGATGGATGCGGTGACATTGTTGGTCCAGGCTGTGCGGTAAACCTCATCCTGCCAGTCGGTGTTGGTGGTGGGATAGTTGGGGTTGCCGGCCACGTAGGGCTGGAGCACGGGCACTTCGCCATTGCCGTAAAGCACGTGCGAGGGCTTGATGCCGGCGTTGCGCGATGCCTGCCAATAAACCTGGCCCCACTGCTGGGCGTCGAGCATCTCATAGCGCTTGGCGATTGTCTGGGCCGATGCGGCATAGTTCACATTGATGCTCATACGGTCGCCCTTGCCCTGCTTGGTGGTGATGATGACAACACCATTGGCGGCACGCGAACCGTAGATAGATGCGGAGGCGGCATCCTTCAGCACCTGCATCGACTCGATGTCGGCCGGGTTGAAGCAGTTGATGTTGTCGGTGGGCACACCGTCGATGATGTAGAGAGGATCATTGGAGGAATTGGCGGTCGACATACCACGCACGCGGATAGAGCCTGTACCACCGGGGGCGGCATCGGGCACCACATTCACGCCGGGGAGCTTGCCTGCCAGCGAATTCATAATGTTACCTGAGTTTTCGCTCAACGGCTCCTTCATATTCATCACCGATACGGCGCCGGTGAGGTCGGCCTTGCGCTGGGTGGTGTAACCTACCACTACAACCTCATCGAGAGAATTGGAGTTTTCGTTGAGAACTACTTTCACCGAGGGCTCGGCCTTTACCACTACCGGATCGTATCCGATATAAGATACCTGAAGGTCGGCTCCGCGGGGAGCTTTGAATGTGAAATTGCCGTCGATGTCGGTTGACGTGCCGACATTTGTCGACGGACAGCGCACTGTGGCTCCGATTAACGGCTCGCCATCAGTACCCGAGAGCACAGTACCGCTTACGGTAATCTCCTGTGCCTGCGCAACAACTGCAAATAGGAAAAGCAGAAGGGCGCTTAGGAAAGCTTTTTTCATGTGTATGATAGATATTTGGGTTATATTTCCGCGCAAATTTAATTCCTATTATCAGGGCCGCATATAATTTTTATCGCATGAAATATAAGAATTTCTGAAATGCAGAAAATTTCACATTTTTTGCAGAATTTTTATCAGAATTCTCTTTCCAGCGCTCTCTCGCGCCGCTTTTTTCATATTTTTTCGCATCTCTCCCCCAGCGGGGGCGCTTTCCCGGCGAGGAAAGGCGCCGCGCCCTTCCTCGCCGGGAAAGCGCTGCCTCATTTCGGGCATGCGCCCTCAACACAGTGCTGAGGGCGTATGCCCGAAGTAATGCAGCCGCAAGCCGCCGCGGCCGGGCGAGCTATGGAGAAGCCGGGGCGCGAGCGCGCAGCGCGCCCATTACGAGAGGTTCTCGCGGAGGGAGGTGGGGGTTTCATTGAAGGCTGTGCGGTAGCATTTGGTGAAATAGGCAGGCGAGGAGAAGCCTACCTCGTAGGCGATTTCGCTCACGGTCTTGCGCGTGGTCAGCAGCAGATGGCGGGCGCGCTTGAGGCGGAGCTGGCGTATCAGCTCCACAGGCGTATAATTGGTGAGCGCCTTTATTTTGCGGTAGAATTGCGAATGGCCCAGTCCCATCTCCGAGGCAATCTCCTCGATGCTGAGGTTGGGGTTGGAGATATGCTCGCTGAATACCTCCAGGAATCGGGTGTAGAAGCAATCGTCAGGGTCGACATTCCCCACGGTAGCACCTGCAGCAAGCACCGGAGCGGCACCCTGGGGTTGATTGCCGCCGGCTGAAATGCCGCCAGCCAAAAAATTTCCGCCAGCCATAGGATTCCCTCCCGCAGAAGGCGCGCCGGTCACAGCTTTCCACACATCGGCTATGCGCTTGCGGTTCTCCAGCAGGCTGCGGCAGCGCGCACGGAGCACCTCGGCGCTGAAGGGCTTCGACAGATAACCGTCGGCACCGCTGTTGTAGCCGTCGGCGCGCTCTATGTCGCGGGCGCAGGCCGTGAGCAGAAGCACCGGGATATGCGAGGTCGACACCTCCTCCTTCACCCGCCGGCAAAGCTCCAGGCCATCCATTATCGGCATCATTATGTCGCAGATAATCAGGTCGGGGGTCAGACGGGTGGCTTTAGCCAACCCCTCGCGACCGTCGGCGGCGTGGTGGATGTCGTAGCGACTACTCAGCAGTTGCTCTATGAGCACGCGCACATCCTCGTTGTCGTCGATTACCAGAACCATCGGGCGTTCGCCATCCAAAGCAGCAGTTTCCGATGTCGAGGCGGCATCCGGCTTCATCACCGACTCCTTGTCGATGCGCTGAAGTTCGGAGCGCACATTCTCGCTGAGGATTGCAGGCTCGGGCGTGACGGCCTCCTCGTGGATATGCCGCACAGGGATAGTGACGGTGAAGGTGGACCCTTTGCCGATTTTGCTCTGCACCTCGATGGTGCCGCCGTGCAGCTCCACAAAGGCTTTCACAAGCGACAGCCCTATGCCCGAACCGTTGGGGCGCACCTTCTCCACCTGATAGAAGCGGTCGAAAATGCTCCCTATGTCGCTGTCGGCTATGCCTATACCGTTGTCGGAAAAACGGATTACAAGGTTCTCCCCCTCCACGGCATACTCCACATTCACCCGGCCGTTATCGGGGGTGTATTTGATGGCGTTGGAGAGGATATTGAAGAACACCCGCTCCATCTTCTCGGGGTCGCAGGCGAGGGTCACCGGAGTGGAAGGCGCCTGCAGCGACAGGTGTATGTCGCGCCGGTGCGCCAGGTCGTCAAACGAGGCCACCCACTCTCTGGCGGCAGCGTTGAAGTCGATTTCCTGAAGATTCAGATGCAGCTTGCCGGTTTCAAACTTCCGGAAGTCAAGTATCTGATTGATAAGGCGGTGCAGGATGCGCACATTCTTGTCGGCCAGCCGGGCGAGCACCCTCTGGTCGGAGGTGAGGTTGGAGGCCTCGGCAAGCTGATGCACCGGCTCCTCGATAAGTGTGAGCGGCGTGCGCAGGTCGTGCGACGCATTGGTGTAAAAGGCTAATTTGGAATTGACGGCCTCCTGCAGGGCGGCATTCAGACACTTCTGCTCCTGCCCCTGTTCCTCGAGCTTGCGGTTCTGCTCCAACAGGATGGCCTGGTGGCGGCGATGCTGCCAGTAGCTTCTGATAATCAGGAAGGTAATCACAATCAGAAGCACCACCACAGCTAACAGCGCATAAAGCAGCAGCGTCTGCGTGGAGTATTTCTCGAGATAGTTGTCCACCCGGGCTTTCAGGGCCTTCATCTTCTCGGTCTCCACCTGCAGCGAGGAATTCTGATTCAGCAGAATGTCGGCATTGGAGATGTCGACGGCGCTCGACAGCGGCAGGCTGGTCTCGCGTTCGAATGGCTCCCCTTTCACAATGGCCAGCGCCGTCTGCAGCAGCCGGTGCCCCTCGGTGGGGTAGATAAATGTGGCGTCGATTACCGAATCAGCCACGGCGCGGATACCGATCTCCGGCGCCCCGTCGATACCTATTATATATATCTTCCTTCCCAGCCGACGGGCCACCTCAGAGGCGCCGATGGCCATACGGTCGTTGTGGGCATAAATCAGATTGGCCTCCGGATGAAGCCGCAGCAGCGAGTCGGCCACACGCACGGCGTCGCTCTGATTCCAGTCGGCATGGCCGCTCCCTACAATCACCCCACCTCCGGCAAGCAGCTCTTTCGAGAACCCTTCGTGGCGGTCGCGGGCAGGTGTTGACCCTTTTAGTCCGAGCAATTCTATCGCACGAATCTGCCCGGCATCCCCGCCGTGACGGCTGTGCGCTATGGCATAGCGGGCGGCATCGCGCCCGATGCGCACATTGTCGGTGGCGATGTGCGCCGTGTAGCTGTCGTCGGTGATGTCGCGGTCGAATACCACCACCGGTATACCTTTTTTATATACTTCGCGGATGACGGGCGTAATGGCCTCGGCCTCATTGGGCGCGGCCAGGATGATGTCGAATCCGTTGTCGGCGAAATAGCGGATATCCTCGATCTGCTTTTGGTTTTTATCCATTCCCGACCGGATTTCCACCTCCACATCTTCGTGAAGCATAGCCTCGCGCATCACCTCATCGTTCATCTTCGAGCGCCAGTCGTCGCTTGAGCACTGCGATATGCCTATGCGGTATTTCTTCTCGTGGCTGCAGGAGGGCAGCAGAGCGCCTGTCAGCACGGCAAGCAGTATGGCGAGAAAAAGTGAATGGCGGTTCATACGGTATGGATGTTAGGGTCAGTAAAGATTAAGGTATAACAGATAAGTGCCGGCAGATTGCTTTATGTAATTCCCATTGTAAAAAGCGGCGATATTGCAAAGGTATTGATTCCCTTTAAAATTTTACCACATTAAATGCGAAAATTTCAGCGTTGTAGAAATATTCACACAATTTGCTGAATTTTTTATATACTCTCCACATCTAATATAGTAGCTTTGTGGTGCAAATTCAGAAAAATCCCAATACCTATGAAAACAAGCATATTCCGCTATCTGCTTCTTGCGGCCGCACTGCTCCCCGCTGCGGCTCAGGCTTTCTCGCCGGCTCCCGGTGTGGAAGTGGAGCCGTTGGGCGTGACCAATACCCTGGTGCGCGTGGCTCCCGACAGCACGTATCTGCTGCTCCCCATCCAGGACGCCAACGATGAATCCCGCATAAATGTCCTCGTCGACGGCAAGCTCGACCGCACTATCGTGGCGCGCCTGGCCCGCTCGAAGACCGACTACAATGTGCCTCTCGACCTCACCCCCTACCGAGGCCACAAGGTGGTGCTCAACATCATCACCCCGCAGGGGCGCAACTCGGTGCGCGAGGCTTCCGACGACGCCGTGTGGAAGGATCTGCGGCTGAGCAACACGTTCGACACCGCAAACCGTGAAAAATTCCGTCCCGTCTACCATCACACCCCTGCCTACGGCTGGATGAACGACCCCAACGGTATGTTCTACAAGGATGGTGTATGGCATCTCTGCTATCAGTGGAACCCCTATGGCTCCAAGTGGCAGAATATGACCTGGGGGCACTCTACATCGAAGGATCTGGTGAACTGGGAGCATCAGCCCGCCACAATCATCCCCGACGGCCTGGGCACAATTTTCTCGGGCAGTTCGGTGGTCGACACCAACAACACCGCCGGATACGGTAAGAATGCCGTAGTGGCCCTCTACACCTCCTGCGATGCCTCGCAGGTGCAGTCGATGGCTCACAGCACCGACAATGGCGCCACTTTCACCAAGTATGCCGGCAACCCCATCATCACCCTCGACACCGAAGCCCGCGACCCCAATATGTTCTGGCACGAGCCTACTCAGCAGTGGGTACTTGTGCTGGCTCACGCCCTGGAGCACGAAATGCTCATCTACACTTCGCCCAACCTGCGCGACTGGACGCTCCAAAGCTCTTTCGGCAAGGGGCTGGGATGCCAAAGCGGGGTGTGGGAATGTCCCGACCTGTTTGAGCTTCCCGTCGACGGCAACGGCGTAAAGAAATGGGTGCTCATCTGCAACATCAACCCCGGCGGTCCCTTCGGTGGCAGCGCCGCTCAATATTTCGTCGGCGATTTCGACGGCAAGACTTTCACTCCCGACCGCGACAAGCAGGGCAATGTACCCACAAAATGGCTCGACTTCGGCAAGGATAACTACGCATCGGTAAGCTTCAGCGACGCTCCCGACAACCGCCGCACTCTCATTGGCTGGATGAACAACTGGCAGTATGCCGCCGAAGTGCCCACGCTGCAATACCGTTCGGCCAACACGCTCCCGCGCGACGTAGCGCTATTCACCGGCGACGACGGCGAGATTTACCTCGCATCCGCTCCCTCCCCCGAGGTTGACCGTCTGCGCGGCAAACAGGTAGCCCGCCTGGGCAAGGCCAACGTTTCGGCCAAGGGTCGTGTGCTCCGTCTCCCCGCCGCAAATCAGGGCATCTGCGAGATTGTAGCGGAGATTCCCGCCGACACTTCCGCTCCCGTGCTGCTCACTCTGGCCAACGGCAAGGGCAACTCCGCCGTGATTTCCGTCGACCCCAAAGCTGCCACTCTGAGCTTCGACCGCACAAAATCGGGTGTCACCGACTTCTCGCGCGATTTTCCCGCAGTCACCACCGCTCCGCTGCTGCACCGTGGCGCCACCGTAAAGCTCCGCATCTTCGTTGACCGCAGCTCGGTAGAACTGTTTGCCGACGGCGGCCGTGAGGTGATGACCAACCTGGTCTTCCCCGAAGAGCCTTACTCCACCCTCACCGTAAGCTCTCCCGCCAAGGGGAAGGTTGCCTCGGTAGCCGTTTACGAAATCTCTAAGCCTTAATATCTCTGTTCAGTAGTGCCGGCGCGGCAATCCCCCGCCGGCATATACAAATCTCTTTCTTTAAATACCTATCTGCTCCTTTAACCACCTATCTGCAAAAATGAACTCATCTTCTGCCATGTCTGCCTCAAAAAAAGGCACCTCGACACTGCTGCTATTCCTCCCGGTGATGCTCTGCTTCTTCGCTATGGGCTTCGTCGACCTGGTGGGTACTGCCTCAAACTATGTGCAGCGCGACCTGCAGCTGACCGATTCGCAGGCCAACCTCTTCCCCTCGCTGGTGTTCTTCTGGTTCCTGATTTTCTCAGTGCCCACCGGTATGCTGATGAATAAAATCGGCCGCAAAAAGACGGTGCTCCTCTCGCTGGGCGTCACCTTCGTGTCGCTGCTGATTCCCCTCACCGGCGACAGCTACTATACTATGCTCATCGCTTTCTCGCTCCTGGGCATCGGCAACGCCATTATGCAGACGTCGCTCAATCCCCTGGTGACCAACCTGATTTCCGGCGACAAGCTGGCCTCCACCCTCACCTTCGGCCAGTTCGTGAAAGCCATCGCTTCCTTCCTGGCCCCGATTATCGCCGCTGCAGGCGCCGCCGCCACAATCCCCACCTTCGGGCTTAGCTGGCGCGTGCTCTTCCTGATTTTCGCGCTGGTGAGCATCCTATCGGTAGCAGCACTGGCCGCCACACCCATCCACGAGGAGAAGCCCGACAAAGCTTCCGGCGTGGGTGAATGCCTGAAACTGCTCGGCAAGCCTTTCATCCTGCTCTGCTTCCTCGGCATTATGTGCCACGTGGGCATCGACGTGGGCACCAATACCACCGCACCCAAAATCATTATGGAGCGTCTCAGCGTCTCCCTCGAGGAAGCCAGCTTCGCCACCGGCCTTTACTTCATCTTCCGTACCGCCGGTTGCTTCCTCGGTGCGTTCATTCTGCGCGTGATGTCGGCTCGGAAATTCTTCGCCGTGAGCGTGCTGATGATGCTCGCCGCTATGATTCTGCTCTTCACAGGCCACACTCTGGGCGTGATTTACACCGGCATAGCACTGATTGGCTTCGGCAACTCCAACATCTTCTCCATCGTCTTCTCGCAGGCTCTGCTCGATTCCCCCAACGAGAAAAACGAAGTGTCGGGTCTGATGATTATGGGTCTCTTCGGCGGCACTATCTTCCCGCTGGCTATGGGCTTCGCAGCCGACGCCATCGGTCAGGCCGGCGCAGTGGCCGTGATGACCGTAGGTGTGGCTTATCTGCTCTACTACACCCTCAAAATCAAGGCCGCAAAATAAGCGCACTGATTATCCGTTATTGAAATAAAATCAAAAAACATATCACCATCATGGAAAACATGAATATAGTAGTGGGTATGGGCGAAGCCCTCTGGGATGTGCTCCCCGAAGGTAAGAAAATCGGCGGCGCTCCCGCCAACTTCGCCTACCACGTTTCGCAGTTCGGGCTCCCCAGCTGCGTGGTTTCGGCCGTAGGCAACGACGCTCTCGGCGATGAAATCATTGAAAACTTCACCTCAAAGGGTCTTACACATCTCATCGAAAAGGTGCCTTACCCCACCGGCACCGTGCAGGTGGAAATCGACCAGGCAGGCGTGCCACAGTATGAAATCAAGGAAAACGTGGCATGGGACAACATTCCCTACACCGCTATGCTTGAGCAACTTGCACAGCGCACTAAGGCCGTATGCTTCGGTTCGCTGGCTCAGCGCAACGTAGTGTCGCGCAACACCATCAACCGCTTCCTCGACGCTATGCCCGACGATCCCGACAACCTGGTAGTCTTCGACGTGAACCTCCGTCAGGGTTTCTACAACAAGGAGATTCTCTGCAACTCTATGAGCCGCTGCAACATCCTCAAAATCAACGACGAGGAACTGGTCACCGTCAGCCGTATGTTCGGCTATCCCGGCATCGACCTGCAGGACAAATGCTGGATTCTTCTGGGCAAATACAACCTGAAAATGCTCATCCTCACCTGCGGTATCAACGGCAGCTACGTTTTCACCCCCGGCCACGTCAGCTTCCAGCCCACCCCCAAAGTGGAAGTAGCCGACACCGTAGGCGCTGGCGACTCCTTCACCGCCGCCTTCATCTCCAGCATCATCTTAGGCAAAGACGTAGCTGAAGCCCACCGTGCCGCCGTAGCCACCTCCGCCTACGTCTGCACCCGCCCCGGCGCCATGCCCATCCTACCCCCCGAAATCACCCGCCCCTAATCCCCCATCCCTCTTTTCCTCTCTCCCCCTCTCTTCCATCTCTCACACCTTCTGGTTCCTCCTCGCCTCTTCCCCAGCTCCCGCCATCGAAGTAGGGGTGCGATATATCGCGGCCGCGTTGCGTAGCCTCCAATGCCGCATTGCGTAGCCTCCAATGATGTGTGGAAAAACCGGGGCCCTTTGGGCGGCCCCACCGCCTCTACCCTGGCCTCACCCACGCCTCCGCCCCACCGCGGCCTCGCATTTTTAATTTTTAATTTTTAATTTTCAATTTCCCGAGGCGGGCGTTGCAGGCCTTGTCCTGTTATCGGCCGTGCACGGCCGATCACTCAACTCGCCTGCTGCAAAAGCAGGCGAAAAAAGCAAAGCCAAGCAAAAAAGCCAAAAAGGCAAAGCCAAGCAAAAAAGGAGCGAAGCCGGGCGGAAACCCGCTGCAAAAGGGGCGCTCCCTCGCGCCGAAGTCGGGCGAAATGGGGGCGCCCCCGCTGAAGGGTGAAATATTTTTGGCATAAAAAACTGCTGTTCGCTTAATTTTTTGTGATATTTTCTTGGCAGATTTGCAACAAGGTTGTAACTTTGCACTGATACAGTATCAAATGCTATGGACTTAAGAAGCGATTCGGTAGTTATTATTCCTATGTACAATGAAAAGGAGAACGCTGCTGCCATTATTGACGCAGTGCTCGCCCTGCCGTTGCGCTTCGATGTGCTGGTGGTCGACGATAATTCGCCCGACGGCACCGCACAGATTGTTAAGGGGAAAATTGATGAATATCCCGGCCGGGTACACCTTATTGAGCGCGCCGGGAAGCTCGGTCTCGGCACCGCCTACATCGAGGGCTTCCGCTTTGCCCTCGACCACGGATATGAATATATCTTCGAGATGGATGCCGACTTCTCGCACAACCCTCAGGATCTGCTCAAACTGCACAAGGCTGTGGCCTCGGGCGAGATGGATGTGGCTGTAGGTTCGCGCTACCTCACCGGCGTGAATGTGGTGAACTGGCCTATGGGGCGCGTGCTTATGAGCTACTTCGCCTCGAAATATGTGCGCGCCATCACCGGCTTGAAGGTGGCCGACACCACTGCCGGATTCTGCTGCTACCGCGCCGAGGTGCTCCGCACTATGGAGCTTGACAAAATCCGCTTCAAGGGCTACGCCTTCCAGATAGAAATGAAATTCACCGCCGCGCGATGCGGCTTCCGCGTGGGCGAGGTGCCCATCATATTCGTCAACCGAGTGCTCGGCACATCCAAAATGTCGTCGGGGATTTTCTCTGAGGCATTTTTCGGTGTGATTCGACTCAAAATCGACTCCTTCTCGAGGAAATATCCTCAAAAAAGCAAATGAAACCGATTCTTTTCGCCAACGGTCTTATCTTCAATGACGGCTTTCGCTTCATTGGCACCATAGTGGTGGACAATGGGCGGATTCAGCGCGTCGATGCGGGAAGAATCAGTCTATCCACCGTCGACCGGGAAGCCTACGACATCTGCGACTGCGAAGGCCGCATGGTGCTCCCAGGCGTTATCGACGAGCATGTGCACTTCCGTCAGCCAGGCCTCACCGAAAAAGGCGACCTCCACTCCGAAAGCCTCGCCGCCATCGCCGGTGGCGTCACATCATACTTCGATATGCCCAACACTGCCCCGGCCACTACCACCATCGAGACCTGGGAACAGAAGAACCGTATGGCATCCGAAGTGTCGGCTGCCAACTACGCCTTCTTTATGGGCGTAACCAACTCCAATATCGAACATCTGCTGCACGCCGACCCCACCCGCATACCGGGTCTGAAGCTCTTCCTCGGCTCATCCACCGGAGATATGCTTGTCGACGACGACAGCACCATAATACGCCTCTTCCTTGAATTCAAGGGCGTAATAGCATGCCACGCTGAAAGCGAGCGCCGAATTGTAGAGAACCGCCAGCGCCTGCTGGAGCAATACCCCGACGGCATTCCCCTGAAGCTGCACCACATGTTGCGCAGCCGTCAGGCTTGCGTGGAGGCGTCGGCCCACGCCATCGAGCTGGCCCGCCGCACCGGAGCGCGCCTCCACCTGCTCCACGTATCCACCGAGGATGAACTGGCACTGCTCTCCGACGCTCCCCTTTCCGAGAATCGCATCTCGGCGGAAACCTGCCCGCACTACCTCTACTTCGACGCCTCATCCGTGGAGACCACCGGAGGCCTCACCAAGTGCAACCCCGCCATCAAAGAGGATTCCGACCGCCGGGCACTCCTGCGCGCCCTCCGCGACGGCCGCATCGACATCGTGGCCACCGACCACGCCCCGCACCTATTGGCACAGAAACAGGGCAACGCCCTCACCGCCGCCTCCGGTATGCCCTCCATCCAGTTTGCCCTGCCGCTTATGCTGCAGTTGGCGCGCAACGGCAACTTCACCTACGAAAGCGTGGTGGAGAAAATGTGCAACAACCCCGCACGCCTCTACGCCATCGACCGCCGCGGCTTCATCCGTCCGCGCTACTGGGCCGACTTCGCCATCATAGATCCCGACGCCGACTACACCATCACCAACGACGACGTGATCAGTACCTGCGGCTGGACACCCTACGCCGGACAGCACCTCACCTTCCGCGTAGAGCAGACCTGGCTCAACGGCCGCCTCGCCTACGACTACCGCCGCACCCTCCCCGGCAACCCCGCCGGCCCCCAGTCGCCCTTCACCGGCGAGCAGACCGCCCTCCCCATCCGCTTCAACCCCTTCTAATCCCCCACCTCTTTATTTCCTCTAATTCCGCGCGATTTCCTCTAATTCCGCGCGGCTCCTTCCCTGGCGCCGGTAGCGCAGCCCCTACCCCGGCGCAGCCGCTCTATTACAAGCAGGCATTTGGAGAGATCGGCCGTGCACGGCCGATAACAGAACAAGGCCTGCAACGACCGCCTCTTGCCCACGCCCCATTTCGGGCATGCGCCCTCAACACAGTGCTGAGGGCGCATGCCCGAAGTAAAGCAGCCCCCCCAGCCAGGCTCCCTTTCTTCCCAGCCTCTTATGCTCGTCGAATGCGCGGGGTGCGCGGTAGCGCTGCAAACCCCTGGCGTTTAAAGATTTATAAAATAATGAGCGCTTCGTAGATGCGCGTCAGGAATTTTTGACGCGCATCTACGACGCGCTATATCGTTGGGAGCGGGGGTTACTTGAAGTTTTGTTTGGCGAACTGGAAGGTGATGTCGGCCTTGTCGAGGTTGAGTTTCACCATGGCGGGTTTGCCGATGTAGGGGTTCACCGCGCTGATATATTCAGTGGTGTTGTAATATGAGCCGGAGCTTTCCGTGCTCACAGCCACCGGGGTAAGCGTGAAGGTCATTTCAGCAGGGTCGATGGTGCCCTCGGCTTTATACTTGTCGAACATCTTCTGGAAATATGCTCTCAGACCGCTGAAAGTGTAGCTGTTGTTGGCGGCAGAATAGGTGGCGATGAATGAAGTCTCGTTGTCGGGCAGCGAGTTGTTCTTAAAGAATTCGTCTTTCTTCGACGAGAGCACCATCAGCAGGCTCTGGGGAGGCTCGATGCCATAGTCGCTGTCGAGCTTCACGGCCGGAATCTCCATCGTGAGGGTGTTGACCACCGAAAGCAGACCGCTATTGTCGATGTAATAATCAATCACCTCCTGTAGGGGGAAATTCAGCTCCACGTCGCGCCCAACGGGGGCCACGATGATGTTCTCACCGGCATTGATGCGGGCCTCAAGCTTCGGATCAATGGTGTAGTTGATGAAATTATTCGTCACAACCTCCGGTGTAACAGCGTAATATGTGGCGGAATGACGCACCGGCACAGTCTTGCCGTCGGAGTCGGTGCCGTCGGTGTGATAGTACATTACCATCGTGGTGCGCTGAATCTGCGTCACGCGGCCGGCGCCGAATGAGGTATGCACATACAGCCCGGGGAAGAATTTGGCGAAAGAGGTGGGGAGCTGATATGTGGCGGGGTTGTCGAGATACTCCTGATAGAGCTTTCGGGCCAGCGACAGCGGCAGCTTCACGGCAATTTCGCGATAAGAAAGCGCCTGGATAGAGTCGGACTCACCCTGCGCGTTGCCCACATATATCTTCGAGGCGATAGGCTGCGACTGCGGGTCGTAGTAGTCGAGCGGATTGCTGTTGGAGTAAATCGGCGACTCCAGCTTGCTCTTTATCTGATAAACCTGCAAGCCCATAGGAGCGATAGAGTCGCCCACATAGGCGCCGTTGGGATAGGCCAGCACCAGGTGCAGCGAGTCGATATTCTCCACAGGCACACCGTCGGTCACAAGCTTCTGTGCCGGCAAAAACTGGCAGGCGAAGTCGGAGGAAAATGCTCCGTAACCGTCGGCCTGAATAGAGCCGAGCAGCTCCACGATGGTACGCGACTGTATGCGGGTGTTGGCCACAGTGCGGCCTGAAAGGGTAAATTCATTGTGAATCACCACCTTAGCCTCCTCCTGAATGAGCGAGGAACCGATGTCGCCGGTGGTGTTGGAGCAAGAGCCGAGCAGAAGTAAAAGCGACGCTGCGGCCGAGAGTTTAAGAGTTTTCACAAGACAATATATTGGAAAACAGTAATTTAAAATCAATTTATACAGAAGCGATCCATTTGAGCCACGCTTTCGGCGCTTATTCCTGCTTCAGCGAACCGTAAAGCTCCACGATATCCTCCACGGAAGGCTCGCCGCCATTCCAGGGAAGCACGCGCTTGCCCAGCGACTCAGCATAGCTCAGCAGCTCGGCGGACGCATCCTCCGAAGCCTGAATCACGGCATCGGCGTGAGCAATGGCCAGACGGTTGAGCGCCTGTATGTCGACGTCGCCGTCGCCCAGGGCGGCAAGCTCCTCGTCGGCAAACTTGTCGAGCTTCAGCTTTTCCACGAAGCGGGCGTCGAGTGTGCCATCAAACCCGTCGGAAAAGAGGGAATATACAATGGGGGCGCCTCCGATGGTGGGATCGTCGGCGAAAGCACGCTTGAGATAGAGCGGAGCCAGGGCGCTCATCCAGCCGGAAGCGTGGATTACAGCCGGCTCCCAGCGGAGCTTTTTCACCGTCTCCATCACGCCGCGCACGAAGAAGATGATGCGCTCGTCGTTGTCGGCGGGCGAAGTCACCGTCTCCAGGCGGTCGGAGGTGTGATTGCGGAAATAGTCATCGGAATCAATGAAGTAAACCTGCATCTTTGCCGGCTGGAGGGTAGCCACCTTAATCACCAGCGGGTGGTCGGTGTCGTCGATGACGAGATTCAGACCCGACAGACGAATCACTTCGTGGAGCTGGTTGCGGCGCTCGTTGATGCTGCCGTATTTGGGCATAAACGCTCTTGCTTCGTAGCCGTGCTCCTGCACTTTGGTGGGAATCTGGTTGCAGGAAAGCGCCATTGCGGATTCAGGCAGATACGGGGTAATTTCCTGGGAGATGTAGAGAATTTTCTGTTTACTGTTCATTGAAAAAGAAAGCCTTAAATAGCCATTCGATTGCAAAGTTACTAATTTTTTTTGAAACGGCCGCCCATATTTCGTAATTTGGATGCAAATTACTACCTTTGCGTGAAAATTCAACAGCTGATGAACACTCTTTCACACACAGCGGCGGCGCTCTCTGCCCTCCCCGCAGCCCTCTTCCGTGGGGTATCGCGAGGCACGGCTCTGCGCCTGGCCGCACTATTTTCCATCATAGCGGCAGCGCTCGCCCAGGCATCCGCCCAGGGCTTCGGCCAGATGATCGACCCAATCAAATGGAGCGCTTCGGTGGAGGGCAACTCCTCCGACGCAGCCGTAATCCGCCTCCACGCCTCAATCGAGAGCGGCTGGCATCTCTACAGCCTCAATCTCCCCGAGGGAGGCCCCAACTCCACCTCGATTGACTTCAACTGGCCCGACGGCGTGAAACCCGACGGAGCCCTCACCCCCTCCAAGAAGCCCATCGAGAAGTACGACGATATGTTTGCCCTCAACCTCTCCTGGTGGGAAGGGTCGGTGACATTCACCCAGAAGGTGAAAATCACCGACAGCAAGACCCACACCGTGGGGGTGACCGTATCGTATCAGGGCTGCAACGACCAGACCTGCATCGCCCCGAAAACCGAATCGCTTGAGGTGCACGTAGGCACCGGTCCGGCTCCCGTTCAGGAGGAGACCGCCGACACCGTAGCGGCAGTCGCTCCCGCGCAGCCCGTGGCCGACAAACCCACGGAGAAAGCCGACTGGTGGGCACCCGTCACCTTCCCGGAGACCGGCGAAGTGACCGAGACCAACGTAAGCGACTCCCCCTGGTGGGTGATTTTCATCTGGGGCTTCGGCGGTGGCCTGCTGGCGCTGCTCACCCCCTGCGTGTGGCCGATGATTCCGATGACGGTGAGCTTCTTCCTCAAGAAAAGCGGCAGCCGGCGCAAATCGGTGGTCGACGCCGCCACCTACGGCCTGAGCATCATCGTGATTTACCTCGCTCTGGGCCTGGCCATCACCACAATCTTCGGCGCCGGTAAGCTTAACGAACTGAGCACCAACGCCATCTTCAACATCTGCTTCTTCCTGCTGCTGGTATTCTTCGGCATAAGTTTCCTGGGCGGCTTCGACCTCACCCTCCCCTCCAAATGGTCGAACTCGGCCGACGCCCGCGCCGAAAAGGCCACCGGCCTGATGAGCATCTTCTTCATGGCCTTCACCCTGGCGCTGGTATCCTTCTCCTGCACCGGTCCGATCATCGGCACCCTGCTGGTGGAAGCTGCCACTATGGGCAACATCCTCGGTCCGGCCATCGGTATGGGCGGTTTCGCCATAGCTCTGGCTCTCCCCTTCACCCTCTTCGCTCTCTTCCCCTCACTGCTCAAAGAGATGCCCCGCTCCGGCGGCTGGCTCAACTCGGTGAAGGTGGTGCTCGGCTTCCTGGAGCTTGCCCTGTCGCTGAAATTCCTCTCCGTAGCCGACCTGGCATACGGATGGGGCATACTCGACCGCGAGGTGTTCATCTGCCTCTGGGTAGTAATCTTCCTGCTGCTCGGCCTCTACCTGCTGGGCAAACTCAAGTTCAGCCACGACGCCGAACTCAGCCACGTATCGCTGCCACGCTTCTTCCTGGCTATGGTGTCGCTCAGCTTCTCGCTCTACCTCGTGCCCGGCCTCTGGGGCGCCCCGCTCAAAGGAGTCAGCGCCTTTGTGCCCCCGCTGTTCACACAGGATTTCAATCTCTACGCCGGTGGCAAATTCGAGGAATTCGACGACTTCGACAAAGGTATGGCCTACGCCGCCGAGAACGACCGCCCCGTGCTGATTGACTTCTCGGGCTACGGCTGCGTCAACTGCCGCAAGATGGAGGGCGCCGTATTCGATACCGACCGCGTGAGCCGTATCGTCAAGGAAAATTTCGTGCTCATCAAGCTAATGGTCGACGACAAGGCTAAACTTTCCGCCCCGATTACAGTCGAAGAAAATGGAAAGAAGATTGTGCTCAACACCGTCGGCGACAAGTGGAGCTACCTCCAGCGCTCGAAATTCGGCGCCAACTCGCAGCCCTACTACATCGTGCTCGACAATGAGGGCGCCGCGATGGACATTCCCTATTTCTACGACGAAGACATCGACAAATTCGTTGTGTGGCTCGAATCAGGTATGAAAGCCTACAGCGCTGCCGAATAAGCCGCACCGGAAAACTGAAACCCGCACCGGCAATACTGAGATTCACGCCTGCGCAACAGAAAATTCTCTATAAATCACAATGCAACAGAAGCATAAAGCACACACCCGCGAGGAAAAGCTTCAGGCCCTGGGCCGCGTAATCGACGTGCTCGACACTCTGCGCGTGAAATGCCCCTGGGATGCCAAGCAGACCAACGAATCGCTCCGCCCCAACACCATCGAGGAGGTGTATGAGCTGTGCGAGGCGCTCATCAACGAGGACAACTCCGAAATCCGCAAGGAGCTGGGCGATGTGCTCCTCCACGTGCTTTTCTACGCCAAAATCGGCGAGGAGAAAGAGGCCTTCGACATCGCCGACGTGTGCGATTCGCTCGCCGAAAAGCTCATCTTCCGTCATCCCCACATCTACGGCAATGTCCAGGCCGACACCGCCGAGAAGGTCACCCAGAACTGGGAGGAGCTGAAGCTCCGCGAAAAGGGTGGCAACCGGTCGGTATTGGCCGGCGTACCCGCCACACTGCCCGCTCTGAACAAGGCTTACCGCATCCAGGAGAAGGCCGCGCATGCCGGATTCGACTGGAAAGATGCCGCCGACGTATGGGCGAAGATGCATGAGGAGACCGGCGAATTTTCGGTGGAAGCCGAAAAGGTGCGCGCCCTGCGCAACAATCCTGCCGCCACCCCGCAGGAGCTGCAGGAGGCTCAGGAACACCTGGAAATGGAGACCGGCGACCTCTTCTTCACGCTCGTGAATGTGTCGCGGCTCTATGGCGTGATTCCCGAAAACGCCCTGGAGAAGTGCAATAAGAAATTCATCCGCCGCTTCAACTATATCGAGGAGTGCGCCCGCAAGGAGGGCAAGCACGTGAAAGACCTCACCCTCGACCAGATGGAGCAATACTGGCAGCAGGCCAAGCACCAGCCGCAGGAGTAAGCCCCGCTGTTTCTCTTCCCGGCCGGAAAATATAAGTAAAACAATCTGTATCTCTCACAAAAATATGAAAGCACTACGTATCGCAGCTCTGCTGCTCTGCTGCGGTGCAGCAGCCACCGCCACGCTTCCTGAAGCCCAGGCTCAGGTGAACCAGCTCGACGCCGATTTCAATGTAATTCCCGATAAGGTGACACCCACCGCCGACGGCATCCGCATCTCGGTTTGTCTGGTGGGCATCCCCTCCACAGCACAGCGCATCGACGCCGTCACCCTCGTGGTAGGTCCGAAGAAAATCAAAGCCACCGACATCGACGGCGTGGACTTCGAGCGCGCTTTCCAGTTTGAGGACACCGGCGTGCAGGTAATCGAGCTTGACTTCCCCTTCAAGGGCAAGCTCCCCAAGACCGCCACACTTATCTTCCACACCGCCGACGGCGATGTGGAGTCACCCGCACGTCAGTAACCCCCGAAACACACTTTCCAGTTGATAGTCTGCATCACCGAGAAACCGAATGTGGCGCGCGACATAGCCGAAATCCTCGGAGCCACCGACAAGCGGCAAGGCTTCTATGAGGGAAACGGCTACCGCGTGACCTGGACCTACGGCCATCTCTGCACCCTCAAAGAGCCTAACGACTACTGCGACCAGTGGAAACGCTGGTCGCTGGTGCATCTGCCTATGCTCCCTCCGAAATTCGGCATAAAGCTCATACCAATAGAGAATTACGAGCGGCAGTTCAATGTGATAAAGCAGCTCTTCTCCGAGGCCGACGAGATAATCAACTGCGGCGATGCCGGCCAGGAGGGCGAGCTGATTCAGCGCTGGGTGATGCAGAAGGCCGGGGTGACCTGCCCCGTGAAGCGCCTATGGATTTCCTCGCTTACCGAGCAGTCGATTCGCGACGGCTTCCAGCACCTGCGCCCCTCCTCGGATTTCGACAATCTCTATTACGCCGGTCTCTCGCGCGCCATCGGCGACTGGATTCTCGGTATGAACGCCACCCGCCTTTACACGCTGAAATACTCCTCGCCGGGCAATGTGCTCTCGGTAGGACGTGTGCAGACCCCCACCCTGGCACTGGTGGTGCAGCGCCACTGCGAGATTGTGAACTTCAAGCCGGAGGATTACTGGGAACTGAAAACCATCTACCGCGGTGCCACCTTCAACGCCGAGTCGGGCCGCTTCACCGATGAAGCTAAAGCCACCGAGGCTCTCGAGCAGATTCGTCCTTATCCGCTCACAATCACCGACATAGAGCAGAAGAAGGGGCGTGAGGCTCCCCCGCGCCTTTTCGACCTCACCTCGCTGCAGGTGGAGTGCAACAAGCAGTGGGGCTGGACCGCCGACGAGACGCTGAAACTCATTCAGTCGCTCTACGAGAAGAAGGTAACCACATATCCGCGTGTCGACACCACATATCTCTCCGACGATATCTATCCCACCGTGCCCGACATCCTGCGGAAGATGACCCCATACGCGCCGCTCACCGCCCCGCTGCTGGCGCTGAAAAAGCTTCCCAAGTCGAAGAAGGTTTTCGACAGCTCAAAGGTCACCGACCACCACGCCATCATCCCCACAGGGCAGTCGCCAGAGCGCCTCATAGGCAATGAGAAACTGATGTATCACCTTATTGCACGGCGTTTCATAGCGGCATTCTACCCCGACTGCGAGTTTATGCAGACCACGGTGCGCGCCGATGTGAACTCACTGAAATTCAAGGCCACAGGCAAGGTGATTACCTCGCCCGGCTGGCGCGTCATCTACCAGAATCCGGCACAGGCCGCCGCCCAGACTCAAGCCGCGCAAGGGCAGGCGCAGGGACAGGGCGCCGACGACGAGAACATTCTCCCCGATTTCACTGTGGGTGAGAGCGGGTCTCATGAGCCGGGCCTTGTGAAGAAAACCACCCGTCCGCCGAAATTCTACGACGACGCCACCCTGCTGCGTGCTATGGAGTCGGCCGGAAAAACCGTCGACGACGAAGCCCTGCGCGAAGCGATGAAGGAGAACGGCATAGGGCGCCCCTCCACCCGTGCCGCCATTATCGAGACCCTTTTCAAACGCAAATATCTCTACCGCAAGAAGAAAAATATTATGGTCACTCAGGCCGGTATCGACCTGATTGCCACCATAAGCGAGGAACTGCTGAAAAGCGCAAAACTCACCGGCATCTGGGAGAGCCGTCTGCGCCGAATCGAGCGTGGCGAGTACTCCGCCGCCGAATTTATCGAAGACCTCAAAGGGCAGATCTGCCGTATCGTCAATGACGTGATCCGCGACTCGGGCGCCCGGCGCATCGACACCGGCAGCGCACCCTCGATCTCCGGCGCCGCCACACCCCCCTCCGGTCCGGCATCCCCCGCCGGAGGAGCGGCAGCAGCCACCGCACCCAAAGCCCCACGCAAACCGGCTATTCGCAAGTTAGAGCAGATAGAATGCCCGCTCTGCCACCGCGGCCATCTGCTGAAAGGACACACCGCCTACGGCTGTTCGGAATTTCGCTCCGGCTGCACCCTGCGCCTCCCCTTCGAGGAGTATCCGGCCGACCTTACCCCAGGCAAGCTCAACGCCCTCCTCAAGAAAAAGAAACTCACCGTGTGACATTCCCTCTCCCTTATGAGCACCAACGAACTAATACAATGGATATGCGTGGCGGTTATCTTCGGGATAATCGCCGTGGGGATTGTGCGCTATTTCCGCCGCCTGTTTTTGTGGTCGAAGTCGGTGTCGCGCCCCGGATGCCACACCACCGGCGAACCGCCCTGCTGCGGCGGCAAGCCCGACAAGAAGCCCAAATGTGGCTGCGAAGATCACGGCAAGAAGCCCGCGCCCGGCTCATCGCCCTGCGCCGCCTGCACCGGCAACTGCCCCCTCTCCCGCTCCGACCACCACGAAAATTAAGTAGCGTGTCAACGTTGGCCCGCAACGCATCAGTCGGGATGTGTAAATGGCGTATCAAGCAGGATTTTTACGAATGGCGTATCCGGCTGTAGGGGCGCGATACGTCATTCACAAAAATATCCTCGTGACCACACTATGGGATTTGGCGTGGGGGTCGGCAGCGTCGCACCCAATCGAGCAGGATAAATGGAGACGCTGTGGGGGTCGGCTAATATGGAGACGCTGTGGGGATTGGCTAATAAGGGGACGCTGTGGGGGTCGGCAGCGCCGACCAAGAGTGTAGCCAGGGGTGCGGCTGCGCGTAGCGCTGCAAAACCCTGGTTAGCGTCACACCCTCCCCCCAACATTGCGCTGCGTAGCTGCGCGTCAAAATCTTCGGATTATTAGCGGAGGACCGGCCAGGAGTAGGTTTTGAGGCGGTTGACGAGGATAGCTTCGCGGCCGCCGAGATAGCCGTCGAGCACCGCGTGGAAGCGTGGGGAATGATTCATCTCGGAAAGATGTGCTATTTCGTGGAGCACAATATAGTCGCGCAATTCCTGCGGAAGGAACACCAGCGCGCTGCTCAGTGTAATAATTCCACGCGACGAGCAGGTGCCCAGTGTGCGGTAGCCGGTGGAAAACGCCCATCCCTGAGGACGGCGCCCCACGGCCTCTGCAAGCTCACGCACACGGGGCATAAGCACCTCGGGGGCTATCTTCCGGGCTATCGTGCAGAGCGCATTGCTGATGCGGGGCGTTGACTCCGGCGCGTCGAAATCGAATGTTTCCGGCACCTCCACCGAGCTTTCCGGCAACGACGACCTGATAAGGATATGGTCGGGAGCCACCCGCTGCCGGGCTATGCGGAATTCCACGCCGGGAAATCGGAGCGACATCGGAGCATCGTAGCGCAGCGTAGGCCGTGCAGCCAGCAGACGGGGAGCAAACCTATCGAGGATGCGCTGAATGTCGGTAAGACCGTAACATTCAGGCACATTGAGGTTCACCAGCCCATGTTTCCACCGGGCAGTGGCACGGGATGAGTTGGGGCGGCGGCTCACAAGCACACGCCCCAGGCTATCGTGATTCATTTCTCCGATTATCGGCACAGTTCAGAATTTTGGCAAATTATAACTAATTGATGCAAAACAGGTTATCGGCACGGTTCCGAGGGAATATGGCATCAGCATCCAAGCCCCAGCTTTGTGCGCAGGGTGTCGGTGAAAGTATGCCCCGGGAGCGTGACCACATTCAGCGGGAAGGGCGCGCGGCTCACCCGCAGACGGCTTCCCGAGGGGAGCGCCAGACTCTTACCGTCGACGGTGAAGCGGAATGTGGGACTGCGAAGCTCCACAATGGCCTCCACCACCGAGGAATCGTTGATTACCAGCGGACGCACCGCCAGCGAGTGGGCGGCGATGGGCGACATCACCCACGACGCCACCGAGGGGTCGAGAATCGGACCGCCGACCGACAGGTTGTAGGCCGTGGAGCCGGTGGGGGTGGCTATAATCAGGCCGTCGCCCTTATAAGTAAGTGAATGATGGGAGTTTATACAAGTATCCACCGTCACCATCGAAGCATTCTCGCCACGGGTTATGGCCAGCTCGTTGAGCGCATAGAAAGTGCCGGCAGGGGTCTCCACCTGCAGCAGACTCCGGCGGCCGATGGCGTAGTCGCCCGAAAGCAGATGCGCCTCAATCTCCTCCTTGCGGTCAAAAGAAAACGCAGCTAAGAAGCCCAGGTGCCCGGTGTTGATACCGGCTACGGGAGTGCCGGTGTCGCCCACCCAGGCGGCAGTCTTGAGGAAAGCGCCGTCGCCGCCGATGGCAATGGCCAGGTCGGCCCGCGGCGGAGCCGTGATGCGTGCGCGGTCGATGCCGATGGCGAAGTGACCTCCGATCCGGTCCTCCAGATAGTCGAGGAAACGGTCGGTCATCACCACACGGTCGTCGCGGCGCAGATAGAAGTCGACGAGGTGACTTATATCGTCGAAATGGCCGTCCTGATGGCGGTTACCGTTTATAGCGACAATCATAATGATTTACATTTCAAGGTAGTGGATAAGCTCACGGGCACGGTCCTGGGCACGGCGGCGCATAGCCGAGTCGGGGGCGCTCCCGGCCAGGATGGTGTTATAGCCATAGCGCTCCAGCGAGCGCACCACACCCGAGGTGTCGCGCACATTCACCCGCAGAGCCACCACGGGATTACCCGACGCATCGCGCATAGCGGTGATGTTCAGCCCAAGAAGCTGGGCATCGCAGTCCTCCACGGCGCGCGCTATGGCGGAAGCTGAATAGTCGGCCGGACGGCACGACATCAACAGCTCGGAGGCCTCCTGCATCTGCAGCGGAGGCATAAGCGCTTCAGAGCGCTCCTGAGGGGAAAGCTCCCTGGAGATGTATTTTTGTAAAGTGTCGTCGTAGTTCATAGCTTAGTAACGGAAAGAATCGGGGTTTCAATAAGCCTTTTACTATTTTTAACAGACCGGAATGAAATTTTATCGTTAATTTTGTGGCTTGATAGCGTTCCCCGCACTGTTCCGGGAACAAAGGTAGGCAATTTTTCGGATTTTTCTGCCTCTTTTGTCATAGATTTCACAATAATGATTACCAATCTGAGTGTAAACATAAACAAAGTGGCCACGCTGCGCAATGCACGTGGCGAGAACACCCCCGATGTAGAGCAGGTGGCAGTGGATTGCGAGGCCTTCGGCGCCGACGGCATCACCGTGCATCCCCGCCCCGACGAGCGCCACATCCGCCACGATGATGTGCTCAAGCTCCGTCCGCTGGTAAAAACTGAATTCAACATCGAAGGGTACCCCTCCGACGATTTCCTCGACCTGGTGCTGAAAACCAAGCCGGAGCAGGTGACTCTCGTGCCCGACGCTCCCGACCAGCTCACCTCCTGCGCCGGATGGAATGTGAAGGCCAACGCCGAATTTCTCACCGGCATCGTCGACCGCCTTCGCGAGGCCGGCATCCGCACATCGATTTTCGTCGACACCGACGAGGATAACATCCGCGCCGCAGCCGCCTGCGGTGCCGACCGCGTGGAGCTATACACCAAGCCTTACGCCGATATGTACCCCACCGACCCCGACGCTGCCGTAGCGCCCTACGTGGCCGCATCGGCTGCCGCTCACAAGGTCGGCCTGGGTGTCAACGCCGGTCACGACCTCAACCTGCAGAATCTGGCCTTCTTCCACCGTTCCGTTCCCTACCTCAACGAGGTATCCATCGGTCACGCCCTGATTTCCGACGCCCTCTACCTGGGTCTCTCCGAAACAATACGCCGCTACAAGGAGGCACTAAAATAAACCCCGGCGGCCGGAATCTCCTTCCGCCAGCCCCCCGGCGGCTGGAATCCTCCACCGCCAGTTATCTTTAACCCGCTAACCATTAATCCATTTCAATATGATACTCGCCGATGCCGCCATCAACGGCGCACCCGCAGCCGCAGCAGCCGCCTCGCAGGCCGTGACAGAGCTTTCGCTCTGGGACCTCTGCCTCAAAGGAGGTCCGCTGATGATTGTTCTGGCCGCTCTTTCACTGGTATGTATTTATGTATTCGTTGAGCGACTGATTGTAATTCACAACGCCGACCGCCTCGACGACTCTTTTATGAAGCGCATCCGCGACTACATCCACGAGGGTGAAATCGAAAGCGCCTACAACCTCTGCCGCAAGAATAATTCCCCCTACGGCCGCCTAATCGCCAAGGGTATCTCGCGTATCGGCCGACCCGTCAACGATATTATGTCGGCCATCGAGAACACCGGCAACATCGAGGTCGCCAATCTCTCGAAGGGTTTCCCCTGGCTGGCCACCACCGCCGCCGGAGCACCTATGATCGGCTTCCTCGGCACCGTTATCGGTATGGTGCAGGCCTTCTACTCCATAGCCTCGCAGGGCAATTCGGCCAACATCTCCACCTTCTCCAGCGGCATCTACACCGCCCTGGTCACCACCGTGGCCGGCCTTATCGTGGGCGTTATCGCCCTCTTTGCCTACAACTACCTCGTGGCCCGCGTAAACACGGTGATGAACCGCATGGAGGCAAAGACAATGGAGTTTATGGACCTGCTCAACGAACCCGTTCTCTGACATCCGGTTTCCGGCAACCTTTATTTTCCCGGCCCCGAATGCCGGCTGTAAGCTATGCTGAAACGTAACAACAACCTTATGGCAGCCTTCTCGATGGCGTCGATGACCGACGTGATCTTCCTGCTGCTCATATTCTTTATGGTCACCTCCACATTCGTGTTCCCCACCGGGCTGGAAGTAAATCTCCCCCAGGGCACCGAGCAGAGCGCCATAAAGCCCTCGACACGCGTCTATATCGACGCCAACGACTCGATTTTCGCCGCCACCGCCGACGAAACGCCCCAGCCGGTGACACTCACCGCCCTGCCGGTGTTCCTGAAGATGGCCAATGAGCAGGATTCCACCGGTTTCGTGGCGCTGTATGCCGACGAAACAGTGCGCTACGGCCGCATTGTGGAAGTACTCACGGCCGGCGCCGAAAACAATATCAAGATTGTGCTCGCCACACAGCCCGTGAGCAACCACGCCGCTTCGCCGGCGCCCGCACAGCCCGCCGGCTCCCCCGCCCAGGGAGCTGAAGCATCGCAGAACACCCAGTCAGCCACAGATGAGAGCCGATAATAATCATAACGGCAACGACCGGCACACCGCCCGCTGGTGGGCCGCCCTGGCCACCCTGCTTTTCCACGGGGTGCTACTGCTGTGTATGCTCTATTGCTTCCTGACCTATCCGCCGAAAGATGGCCTTCCCCCGCTGCCTCAGCAGTCGCAGGAGATTGTGTTTGAGAAGGTGGAAGACCTCTATGCCGGCGGCGAATTTGTGCGCACCGGCGATACCTTCGACGATACCGCTCTCGACGAGCCTGCTCCATCGGCCGAAGCTCAGCCCGAGCCTTCACAGAAGGGTCCCGACCTGCGCGATGCCGGTGAGGCTGCAAAGCCCGACAAGGTTGTCAGCTCCGACAGGCCCTCTCCCGCAAAGGTCGACAAGAAGCCCAAAGGCCCTACAAAAGAGCAACTTGAGGCTCAGAAGAAAAAGCAGGAAGCCGAAAAGCGTCAGCAGGCTAAGAAAAATGCCGACGATGCCACCCGTCGCGCTTTCGGCGGCAAAGGGAAAGGAAAATCGGGCCAGACCGACGGCAACTCCGACACCGGCGCCACCTCCGGCACTCCCGGCAATGGTGTGGCAGGCCGCACCCTGGAGCACTGGGACCGCGTAAAATCCACAAAAATCGGCGAGATTGCCATCCGCGTGAAAGTCAACGGCGAAGGCCGGGTAATTTCAGCCACCTACGACCCCTCTCACTCCAACGGCGCCGTAGCCGGCGACACACGTATGCGCGAGCAGTGCCGCCGCAAGTCGCTGGAATGCCGCTTCTCGGTAAAAGAGGGCGCCCCCACCGCCTCCGGCACCATCACCTGGCGCTTCCGCTAACCTCCCCGCCGCCCGGCGCCTCCCTAAACTCCGCCTGGCGCTTCCGCTATCCGCTAATCTCCGCTTTTGACCCTGCATTTCCAATCTATTGACCGATATGACAAGACACATCAGTCCCGCTAAAACTTTAGCCCGCATACTCCGGACGGTGTGTCTGCCGATAGCGGAGCAACCCACGCTCCTGCTCACCGCATTCCTCTGTCTGAATCCGCAATTCCCACGTGTTCTGAAGGTTATTATCAGCGGTGGCAACAACGGATTTCCTTTGTTTGAGGAATTCTTCGCATTCATCGCATTTCTGCTGGCATATATCATTGCCGCGAGCGCAATCCTGATTCGCCGCAAATGGTATAAGATGCTGTGGTATGTGCTTTTGCTCACTATCTTCACCGTCCACTATTTCCTGCACTTCAACTTCGGCAGCCGTCTCACTCCGGAGCTGATGAATGTGCTTCTGGAAACGAATGTGCAGGAGAGCACCGAATTTCTGCAATATTTCCTCCCCACGAAAGGCACACTCATCACTGCCGCACTGCTCGCGCTCCTTATCTCCGCAGTGGCAATCGGCGAGAAGTATCAGCGCCTCCTTCTGGCAAAGCTAAAAGCAATAATTAGAGGCGGCCGCTCTGTAATTACCGGAATATTAGGCATTCTCACCATCCTAAGTCTGATTTTCGGCATATACCAGTGCCGGCTGCCGGTAAGCCTGCTCCGGGCAAAATCGCAGAGCCAACTCGAGGCAATAATGTCGACCTTCAGTCCGTGGGCTTCAGATGAATTCACATATCTCTCCTGTGCCATAAAAGGATGCCACTTTATGCGGCAGCAGTCCGACGATTTCACCGCCTCCACCGCACGCGCCCTGAAAGAGGAGATAGCCACCCTCACCGCACCGGCCGACACCCTGCGGCTCATTATGGTTATCGGCGAGAGCTACAACAAGCGTCACGCCGGCATCTACGGCTACTCGCTCAGCACCACGCCCTGTATGCAACGCGAGGCCGACGACTCGCTCCTGACGGTGTTCAACGATGTAATTTCGCGCTATTCCACCACCAGCATCACGCTGAAAAATATTTTCTCGCTCAACAATCAGCAGGCCGGTGAGCCGTGGGGAAGCGCACCCGGATTCACAGCCATTATGAAGCAGGCCGGCTATGGTGTATATCTGTGGGACAACCAGGTAATGCTGTCAGGCACAGGCAATTCCACCGTCACCAGCTCTTCCACCCCTCTCGACGGGCCTATACGCGAAATGTGCTATACCGCCGTCAACGAGCGCAACTTCCCCCTCGATGGTGAAATCCTGGATGATTTCTTCCTCCATACCGACTCCGTGAGCAGCCGCTACCTGGGCATTCTGCACCTTATGGGGCAGCATATCAGCGCCAAAGCTCGCTATCCCCACGAAACATTCAGCCGCTTCACCGGAGACTCCATCCGCCGCACCGAGCCGTGGATTACCCCGGCTATGCTTACCGAAATCGCATATTACGACAACGCCACACTCTACAACGACGCCCTGATGGGGCGTCTCTTCGACCGCTACCGTCACAGCAATGCCGTGATTATCTATTTCTCCGACCACAGCGACGAAATCTTCGACTACCGCCCGTCGATGGGACGTCTCGCTCCCACACCGTGTATGGAACGGCAGCAGATTGAGGCCCTTAACGAAATTCCATTCGTGGTGTGGACATCGCCCCTCTACAAAGAGCGGCATCCCGAAATGGTGGAGAATATCCGCCGGGCGGCTTCGCTCCCCTTCACCAACGACAATGTAAGCCAAATGCTCCTCAACCTTGGTGGTATAAAATCGAGCTATTACAGCCCCGGACAGGACCCCCTCTCCGGCAAATTCCGCCCAGTCCGCCGCATCGTCAAAGACAACACCCCCTACGACCCCTGACCGCCAACCCGACACGAATGGAGCGCTAAATCTTTTAATTCTTATAAATCATATAATTCATATAAGGGATTGCCGGGGTGCTATATAATATTTAAGCATTATTTACGTTGTAAATGAGGAATACTCTAAATCTACCATAGAGGAATACTCCAAACCTACGACATAGATAAATAATTCTGTACAGTCACTTATCACGATAATGCTGCAAAAATTTCTCCGGCGCTGCGGCGCCATACTGCCTGCTGTGACAGCAGCGGTGCTGATGCTGAGCTCCTGCTCGCACAAGACTATGCTCCCCTATTTCAGGGATGTCACCGAATCGGAAGTGCAACTCACAGTGCCTAAACAGGTGGAAATCGAGCCTGACGACGAACTTTACATTATGGTAAGTTCGCCCCAACCTACCGCAACGGCACAGTTCAATTTCCCCACCATCAACCCCGCCTCGGGCGAGTCAACCCTGGTCAACACCGGATCAAAACAGCTCACCTACTTCGTTGACGCTGAGGGCAACATCGACATTCCCGCTCTGGGCAAAGTGCATGTGGCAGGTCTCACCGTAGAGCAGATTCAGACAAAAATCAAGGACCTGATTTCCAAGTGGGTCGACAATCCCTCGGTGGAAGTGCGCCTGATGAGTTTCCGCGTGAATATGCTCGGCGAATTCACCAAGCCCGGCACCGTGGTCACCGATCGCAAGACCTACACCATCCTCCAGGCCATTGCCGATGCCGGCGACCTTACCCCCTACGGCCGCCGCGACAAAGTGCTCCTCATCCGCGAGGATGGCGGCAAGCAGAAGCGTGTGATTCTCGACCTTACCAAGTCGGACCTACTCACCTCGGAATATTACTATCTGCAGCCCAACGATGTGATCTATGTGATGCCCAACAATGTGCGCGAGGGTATCGCCAAATACGACCAGTCGAAATCCTACAACCTATCTATGATTTCAACCATCGTGAGCGCCACCTCGGTGATTGCATCGCTCATTATCGCACTCACAGTGAAGTAACCTGCGCCTTATGGAAAAGAAGAAAAACAGCGATATTATCGACTTCAGCTCACTGCTTCAGTCCTACAAAAACCATTGGTATCTTTTCGCCATATCCATCCTGATATGCCTCGCCGGCGCATTCTATTATGCCAAGATCAAGCGCCCGGTCTACGCCGTCACCTCCAATGTGCTCATTGACACCGGCGAGAACGACCCGATGAACATGCTCAGCATGAATATGGGCGGACTGTTTGGCTCAAAGAACATCGTCGACGACGAGATTTTCGTGATTTCCTCGCACTCGCTCTACAAGAACGTGGCCAAGGAGCTCGGTCTCGACATCAAGCGCAGACACCGTCTGGGCATTATGAACAATGTCGACGTCTACGATGAATATCCCCTTGATATTATCGCGCCACCGATGTTTGCCGATACGGCTAAAATGGCCATCAACTTCCGCGTGAACGTCAACGAGAAAGGATTGGCTACAGTAAGCGTGAAAGGCGGCCCCAACAACGCGAAGCTCGCCAACATCAAGGATGCCAAGCTCCCCCTGGAAATCAAGACTATCTTCGGCGACTTCTCCCTGGTAAAAACGAAATACTTCGTGCCCGGCGAGGATATGACCTACAAGTTCACCGTGCGCGGCTACGATGTGGCCGCCGAAGATCTTGGTGAAAAAATCTCGGCCTACATCGCCAACAAGCGCACCAACGTAATTAAAATTTCCTACGCCACCCCCGACCCCGAATTCGGCAAAACGATTCTCAACACGCTGGTGGCCAAATACGATGAGCGCGTAATCAACAATAAGAACACTCAGAGCAACAAGACCCTGCGCTTCATCGACTCGCGCATCACAGGTCTGCTCGACGACCTCTCCTCGCTCGAAAAAAGCATTCAGAACTATAAGGAAGCCAACGGCCTTACCGACCCGACAGTCGACGCTACTTACAACTTTGCCTTCAAGGGTGAGATAGCCAAACAGCTTGCCACGGCTGAAGGACAGCTTGAGGTGGCAAGAATCGCCCGCGAGTTCATCACCACTCCCGGCAATGAATACTCGCTGATACCGTTCTCGGCCACCGATGCGTCCTCGACGGGTGTCAACGCTTCCATTATCGCCTACAACGAGCTGGCAATGAAGCGCCTGCAGCTGCTCACCAATGCCCGCCCCGACAACCCCCAGGTGCGCAACTTCGAGAAGCAAATCGATGCTATGCGCGAGAACATCACCGTTTCTCTGGCCAAGAATTACGATACTAACCTGGCTCTTGTCAATGAAATCCGCTCGAAAATGGGCGAAGCTCAGTCGCAACTGGGTAAGCTTCCCCGTCAGGAGCGCGAATACCTTGACCTGAAGCGCGACCAGGAAATCAAGCAGGAAATCTATCTCGTGCTGGTGCAGAAGCGCGAGGAAACTGCCGTGATGCTGGCCAACGCCATCAGCAAGGGCATCGTCGTAGACGAAGCTTTCGTGAACTCTACGCCGATTTCAATTTCCAAGAAAATGATTCTCCTGCTGGGTCTGCTGCTGGGCTTGGCATTACCCATGATCTACCTCAGCATCCGCAGAATGCTCCGCGGCAAGCCTGAGACCCGCCAGGAAATCGAGAATCAGGTGGAAGCACCTATCCTGGGCGAAATCAGCACCTCGCGCAGCGGCAAGAATCTGGTGGTTACCCCAAACTCCACCTCCTCAACCGTGGAGCTGTTCAAGCTTATCCGCACCAACCTTCAGTTTATGCTCAAGTCGAAGGGGAGCAAGGTGATTATGGTCACCTCCTCGCAGTCGGGCGAAGGAAAATCGTTTATCTCGGTGAACACCGCCGCCGCATTTGCCCTGCTTGGCAAGAAGGTGCTCCTCGTGGGCCTCGACATCCGCAAACCCATGCTGGCGCAGTACCTCAACCTACCCATCGACCACGCAGGCCTCACCAGCTATCTTTCGGTACCCGATATGCAATTCTCCGCAGTGGTGCAGCACATCAGCGAGGTGCCCAACCTCGACGTGGTGGTGGCCGGTATCATCCCACCCAACCCTGCCGAACTGCTTCTCGACCCCCGTCTGGAACAGTTCTTCCAGATCGCCCGCGAGCAATACGATATCATCATCGTCGACTCCGCGCCGGTGGGTATGGTGAGCGACTCGCTCTCCGTGGCCGACTTCGCCGACGCCTCTATCTACGTGACCCGTCTGGATGTCACTACCTTCCGCGACCTGCGTTTCATCAACTCGCTCTATACCGTGGACCGTCTGCCCCGTATGTCGGTTGTGGTCAACGGCACCAAGACCACCAAGGGTTACGGCTATGGCTACGGCGGCGTAGAAGACCACGGCAAGCACACCGCGCACCACAAGAAATCGTTCTGGCAGAAACTTTTCGGCAAGTAAGCCCCCGACACGTTTCAGGCGATAAGCGAATGCTATGCAAGCGATAAATCAATGACCCTCCCCAAATGACCCTCGACCTACCGGCACAGCACAACGGCACAGCAGCCCCGGCAATCTCTGAAGAGAATGCCGGGCGCCGCTATTTTGATATGAATCTGCCGCAATGGCTGCTCGACCTGGCCTTCCTGCTGTCGTTGTCGCTCACCGGGTTGGGGTTGCCGCTGGGCAATCTGCTTGTGGTCTTCTTCCTGCTGCGCGCATGGAACCACGACCGCGAGGGATTCGTGTTTATGCTTATGTTCAGCCTGGGAGAGTACGCTATATCATACCCCAAAGACCAGTGGGGCGTGAATCTGCTCTACCCGGCCACCTTCTGCTACTTCCTGGCGATGTGCCTTTTGCGCAAGAATCCCGTGCTCAAGCGCACTATCTGGTACTTCCTGGCGTATGTGGCATCCACTATTGTTCTTTGCGTTATAGCCCCGGAAACGCTCTCCAACCAGTGGCGCACCTTCCTTAGCTACATCAGCTTCGGCTCCTTCGCTATGTTTCTGCTCTGCTTTGCCAACCGCCCCTTCGACATCCACCGCTTCTGGAATCGAGTGTTCTCCTTGCAGCTGACAATATGCGCCTTCTACATCATCGACGGCTACATACTGCGCGGATGGGTGCTGGTACCGCTGTCGCACTGGCCTGAAGACTGGGGGCGCCCCTCTTATACCAACCTCTATATTTTCATTGACTCCTTCCCCCGCAAATATCCTCCCGGCCTATTCCCCCTGGCGCTGCTGATGTTCCCGATGGCCCGCCACTATAAACTGCGCTGGTGGCAATGGGGCATCATCATCGGGGCACTGATGGCATCGCGCACATTCACCGTAATCACCGGCCTGATTGTAGGCTACCTGCTCGCGATGGGCACCCTGCGCAAATACCTGCTCTACGGCGGATTTACATTTGCTGTATTTACCGCACTATATGTGGTGGATATGTCGATGGCCGACCCATCCGAAGAAGGGAAGACTCCTATGCGAATAGCATCGAGTATCAACCAGTTCATCTCCATCAGCGAAGTGCAGGACGACGAGGATTTGGCCACCTTCGGTACCGGCCGTATGGCGCAAGCAATCCCGAAAGTCACAAACATATTTGAGACCGGCAACATCTGGACCGGCTTCGGGTTTGTGCCTGCTACCACCACCAACCCGCGCTTCATCATTGAAAACGAACTGAGCCTCACCCAGGCCGACGAAGGAAGATATGTCGACGTGGTGTCGGTGGAAATAGCCCCCGTCAACCTTTTCCTGCAACTCGGCTTCATCGGACTTGCCATTCACATAATCTTCATCATCGCGCTCTGCCGCCTTGTGCGCAATATGAAATATGGCAAATACTTCATTAATGTAATGGTGATAATGATTTGGTTCGGACTCTCAGGCTTCGCCTCATTTTGCTACTCAGCCGGCATCCTCATCTGCGCCCTCGCCTACGCAGCCGTTCTCCTCGCCAACAAGCACACCCACACGGAAAAATTGAAAATTGAAAATTAAAAATTCAAGGTCCACCCGGCGTTAGGGGCGCGGCCACCCGAAGGTGAAGGGGCTTGGCCACCCGGCGGTAGGGGCGCGATATATCGCGGCCGCACCCGGATGGCAGAGGGGGGGTCGGCTACGCCGACCCCCATAAGACTGACAAGAGATGCGAGGAACCCTGGGAGCGAGGAATAATGGAGGGTTAGGAAACGGGGATGAGGAGAGACTTGAGGGGGTAGAAAATGTAGCCGGTGACGGGGGTGTAGCCGCATGCGGAGAGCAGCGCCATATAGTCGCGCACCTGTTCGCAGTAGCGTTTCAACTCGTGCGAGGGACGTCCATCGGCATCGTAGGGAGCGCCGAATTTATAGTCGATTACCACCGTTTCGCCGCCGGGCATCACCACGATTCTATCGGGGCGCTTCAGCGAGGTGGCCGCGGTGAAGGGGCGTTCGTTCATAACCTCCTCCCACTCCTCAAACCAGGGGCGCACGCTCTCGGCGGAGATCGCTTGCGTGAGCCGGTCGAGATACCCGCGCCACACACGTTCTTCCACACCATAGCGATATGCCTGGCGCTCCATCGCTCCCGGCAGGTCGGCGATATGCCGCACACGTGCCAGCACATCGTGCAGGAAGATGCCGGTACCCCTTTCATCCGACGTGTCGTATATCATTTCTTCGGCTTGCTCCGAAGCTAAGAGCATCTCGTCGGGACGCTCCACATTGTATTCCTCCAACACGGTATCGTAGGGAATCGACGCGTCGAACGACTTCGGCCTGCCTCCCTCATCGCCAGTGTATTCAAGCACCTGCTTGGGGAAAGCATCCTCCCGGGGCGCCTCAGCGGCGGCCTCAGCCTCCTTCTTTTCCGTAAACGGCGAAGTAGGTGCGCCATATTCCAGCACGCGCGCACAATAGTGAGGCTGCTCGTCATCCCCGAGGCCGGTATAACCGGTAGTGAGCGGCGTAGCCACGGGGCGCCCCTTCGGTTCGGCATCGAGGCATCTACCCACCCCATCGAGCCAGGGACGCATCTCCGCAGCGCGGTCGCGATCCTCCCCGTCAAGCAGACGGTCCACAGCCTTGTCGTCGGCGCCAAGGTCGCGCAATTGCTCTACTGCCTTGAACATCAGCGAGGCCATCGTCGACGGCTTCCCGTCGGCGCCCGGGCGGTTGACATTCGTGTCGGCATAGATAATCAGCTCGCGGCCGGCGCGTGTGAAGGCCACATACGCCACATTCAGCGCATCCACAAGCTGCGTGCGCTCCATTTCGTTTACCGCATCGGCAAACATCGGGAATTGCTTCAGTTTAGTCGACGCTTTCAGCGGCATATACTGCGGCACCACCGCCGGGTCGATTCCGGGGAAGGCATCGCGGTCGAGCTCAAACCAGCGCATATCCCTGATATCCACCATTCTGCGTGTGAGGAAGGGGATGTGCACACAGGGATATTCCAAACCCTTCGATTTGTGTATGGTGGTGACAGTAATCGCCGCCATACCCTCGGGCAGCGGCAAGGTGGTGTATTTACCCTTGTTGTCCCAGAAATCGAGAAATTCCTCCACATCGGCCTGACCGCGCTCCTCATATTCCATAACCATATCCTGGAAGGCGGTGATAAATGCGGCCTCACTGTCGCGAAGCTCCTTTGAGAGGAATTTGCCGATGATATGCTCCACCATCGCATAGAGATTGGGGCACTCCCGGTCGGTGCGGCGGCCGCGCTCGTCGGCCAGCACATTCTGCCACTGCGCATCGTCGGTGCCGGGAATGCGCACCGAGGTAGCCTCCACGGCTATGCGGAGCGCCTCATCAGGCTCAGTGTGCCGCGCCAATTCCACTTCATACCTGTGTATGAGCCTGTTGCGCAGGAATTCCGGGTTCTCCCGCTCCTCGGGGGTTTCCGGCTTCCGGGAATAATCCTGAATATATTGCGGAGTAGTGGTAAGGCGCAGAATCCCCACAAGCAGATTGATGGCGGGCGATGTGGATATGGCCAGCGCGTCGCTCGACACGATATCCACCTTGCCGCACTTCCAGCCGGGGGTGTGCATCAGGTTCAGCAGAAATTCTATCACCTTGCGCCCCTCGTCGTGAGAGCGCACCAGCACGGCGATGTCGGCAGGAGAATACCCTGCCAAAAGCTGCCGGTGAATCTCCTCGCCCATCAGGCGCAGAGATGTAGTATCTTTTTCCCACTTGATTTCGGCGGTCTCTTCCGGCGCGTCGGTGCCAGCTTCGTCCGGCGTACCTGCGCCAGCTTCTGGCGCGTCCTTATCATCCGGCTTCTCTTTACCCGTTTCCGGGGGGAAAACCACCTTCACGTAGCCGGGGCCCATCTCCGGATTGTCGCGGCGCTTATCGCACACCTGCTGCACCAGCGTGCTGTAGGTGCGCCCCACCCCGGCATCGGGAAATTCGCGGTCGAGCACCTGCACCATTGCGGCGAAAAGCGAATTATTGAACACCACCACATTGCGGCAGCTGCGGAAGTTGGTATTGTCGGCGATGCGGCGGCCGCGCACATCTATCATCTCGCTGCGTGAGGCGGCGTCGGTCAGGCCGAACGCATCCACGATTTGCTCCTCCACGATGCTGCCAAGCAGTTCTGGCCGGGAGTTGCGGAAGCGGTAGATACATTGCTTTTCATCGCCGATGATAAGATTGTCGTTACCCTCGCCCAGCGAGTTATATACAAGCGGCCAGAGGCAGTCCCACTGCATCTCCGAGGTGTCCTGAAACTCATCAATCAGGAAGTGGCGGATATTGTAGCCGATGCGGTCGTAGACAAAGGGCACCTCCTCGGCGCAGATCACCGAGTGGAGGAGCTGACTGGTATCGGCCAGGAGGAAGGCATCCTCCTCGCGGCAATACTCCTCGATGCGGCGCCCCACGGCGCTGAACAGCGCGAGCATATATATCTGGCGGCGCAGTGTCCTATACATACTCTCGTCGTAGAAGTATTGCAATCCCAGTCTGAGGATGTCGACGAGGGCGGCATCATCCTCCGGCGACGGAGTGGCCTTGGCGGTCCAGCGCTTCGAGAAGGTAGCGTCGAGAGAGGCCGGAGAATTGTCGGCAGGCACCGCCGAGGGGAGGATAGTGCGGAGCTTCCCCTTGTCGTCGAACACCGAATAGGAGAAGTCGCCGCGGCTCCACGCTTCGAGGTATTGCTCGCGGAGCCGTTTGCTCATCTTGCTCAGGTCGTTGGCGCCGACAAACGCCTCGGCTACGCGGCGGATTTCATCGGCGCGCTTCTTGAGCGCATCGTTCATACCACGGTAGAACCCCTCCACGGCGTCGGGGTGGTCCATATACGCCTTTATGTCGCGATAGTTGCGCCGGAAAAACTCATTGCGCAGCCGGGCGATGTCGCCAATCAGCTGCCGCTGCAGGCTCGATCCGCGCAAAAACAGGTTGGCGTTGCTCCCTTCGTCGATATATTGCTCCATATATTTCTGGAGCCAGCCCGAAAGCAGCTGCCGCGCATAGCGCTCCTGCGCTCCCAGCCCGTAGGCGGGGCGGTTGATGTCGCTCATCAGCTTACCCACGGCCAGCTCCACGGGCGACACCTCGTCAAGCTCCAGGCTGAAATCCTCGGGCAGGTCGAGTTCGCGCGTAAACACTCGCAGCACGTTCTGGAAGAAGGAGTCGATGGTGCTTACGTTGAACCAGGAGAAGTTGAACAGCACATCGGAAAGCGCTCTGCGGGCAGCGGCAGCCAGGGTGGCGTCGTCGCATCCGTAGAGCGCGCAAAGATCGTCGCGATGGTCAATGCGTTTCCTGTCGGTGGCATTGGCCAGCTCGTCGAGCCGCGAGATGATACGTGCGGTCATCTCGGCAGTCGACTTGTTGGTAAAAGTTATGGCCAGTATGCGCGAATGGGGTTTGGTTTTCAGGAAACCGTAGTCACCGGCGCCGTAAAGGTGCATTTTGCCATCCTCTCCTCGTTCGCCGAGGAGCATAGAGAGATACTTGCCTGTAAGCGAATAGGTTTTGCCGGAGCCGGCCGATGCCTTCTTGATGTGCAGCATACTGTGATAATATGGTTAGCGCACGGGCACTGTCAGGGTGGCGGCTTTCACGCCGGGAGCGGTGGCTTTCAGCGTCACCTCGCCGGGGGTCTTGCCGGAGCGCACGATGGCGGTGGCGGCGCCGCTGAAGAGCTTCATTTCAGGATTCTGGAAGGGAAGCAGGCAGGTGGGGTCGCCGTTGGCTGCGGCCTCATAGCTACCGGCACCCGATACGGCGAATTTCACCATACGGTCGTCGGTGGGCACGATGTTGCCATTCTTGTCGGCAACCTGTACGGTCACATAGAGCAGGTCGTCGCCGTCAGCCTTCAGCTCCTTCACAGCGGGAGTGAGCACTAAGTGATGCGGCTTTCCGGCGGTGCGGACAACCTTCTCGGCCACGGGTGTGCCGGCGGCGTCGTAAGCCACCACCTTCAGTTCGCCCGGCTCATAGCGGGTATCCATCCACATCAGGCGGTAGCGGTTGAGCAGCGTGGAATCATTCTTCTCGCGCACGCCCTGGCTCTTGCCGTTGATAAACAGCTCGGCCTTGGGATAGCTGGTGTAGACAAACACCGGAGTCACTTCCCCCTCGCGGCCTTTCCAGTTCCAGTGCGGAAGCACGTGCAGGGTGGGATCCTGCTTGTTCCACTGCGAACGGTAGAGATAGAAGCGGTCTTTGGGCAGCGAGGCCAGGTCGATGATGCCGAACATCGAGCTGTGGTTGGGCCAGGAGTCCACATCGTAGGGGGAAGGCTCGCCGAGATAGTCGAAGCCGGTCCAGACGAACTGTCCGATTACCCAGTCGTGGTCGTCGTCGCGGGCAAAGTCGATGTCGGGAGTGTTAGACCAGCTGCAGCTTTCCACATCATAGCTGTCGCTCTGATGGTCGGCATGCGTGGCTGTGTGGCGACAGATGCTGTCGGGGAGCACTACCGGGAAGTGGTATACGCCGCGCGACGACACGGTGGAGGCGGTCTCCGATCCGAGCACTATCTGCTGGGGCAGGCGGGAATAAATCTTGTCGTAGAACTGCGGCTTGTAATTGAAGCCGGGGATGTCGAGAGCGGCGGCAAAACCGTTGTCGAGCACCGAGTTGATCTGATCCATACCGCAGGTAACAGGGCGTGTGGGGTCGAGCTTGTGCACCAGATTCTGGAGCATCTGCAGCTCATCCATACCTACTTCACCCCACTGCGAGGGCACTTCGTTGCCGATCGACCACATCACCACTGAGGGGTTGTTGCGGTAATGCTCCACCATATTGGTGATGTCGCGCTCAGCCCAGTCGTGGAAGCTGCTGCCGTAGCCGTTCTCCGATTTGGGTCGGAAGCCCCAGTCGTCGAAAGACTCCACCATCAGCATCATACCCATCTCGTCGCACAGCTCCACAAGCTCCGGAGCGGGCATATTGTGGGAGGTGCGGATGGCGTTGGCGCCCATATCCTTCAGCAGCTTGATCTGATGGCGCAGAGCCGAACGGTTCACGGCAGCGCCGAGTGGGCCGAGGTCGTGGTGGTTGCACACACCTTTGAATTTGGTGGGCTTGCCATTGAGGAAGAATCCTTTCTGAGGGATATATTCGAGGCTGCGGATGCCGAAACGGGTGGAATACTCGTCGACCTCCTTGCCGCCGACGCTGAGGGTGGTGCGGGCGGTGTAGAGCGCCGGAGTTTCGGGGCTCCAGAGCTGCGGACGCTCAACCAGGAAATTCTGCGCGAACTCCTGACTGCGGGCGATATATTCCGAATTGTCGTGAGCCACTTCCTTCCCCTGCGGGTCGAGAATTACGGTGGAAACATTCACCTTCTCGCCGTTGGGCCACTCTTTCAACTTCTTTGCGCCATCGATTCGGAGGTTGAGGCGCACCGAGGCATATTCGTCCGACACCTTGGGGGTGGTCACGTAGGTGCCCCAAACGGGGATATGCACGCGGTCGGTCGACACCAGGTGGACATTGCGGTAGAGGCCGGCGCCGGGATACCAGCGCGAGGCACGCTCATAGTTCTCCAGATCTACCTGCAGATTGTTCACACCGGGCTTCAGGTCGGCATTGTCGAGATTTACATAGAAGGAATTATAACCGTAGGGCCACTGAGCCACCTCATTGCCGTTGACCAGCACATGGGCATTGCTCATAGCGCCGTCGAACACCAGGGTGTAGCTGCGGCCGGTGGTGTCGGGCACCTCGAAGGTGGTGCGGTAAACACCCTTGCCGATGAAGGGCAGACCGCCGGTGCGGCCGGCTTTCAGCGACTTCTCCGTTTCGAGATTCTGCTCGATGGCAATCTCCTGGAGGTCGTTGTTAATATCGAAGGGACCATAGATTGCCCAGTCGTGGGGCACACGCACATTCTGCCAGCTCTTGGCTTCTGCGGCTGTGCCCTTCGAGAACTGCCAGCCATCATTGAGGGTGGTGACAGTGCGCTGGGCTGTAGCCGTAAATGCCGCCACGGCGGCAATCATAAAACTCAGTCTTAAGTTTCTCATGACATCTGTTACTGTGAAATTACTATTTCTATTAAGACGTTTGAAAACCCTTTTTCCGTATAAAATCGTGGTTAAATTTACTTAAACACGAAATATACGGCCAGAATCAGGCACACAAACGCCGCAAAATGATTCCAGTGAAGCGACTCCCCCCGGAAGAATACCACCGTAAAAACGGTGAACACCACCAGCGTAATCACCTCCTGAATCACCTTCAGCTGCATCAGCGTAAACGCCCCGCCATTCCCCGCATATCCCATGCGGTTGGCCGGCACCTGACAGGTATATTCCAGCAGGGCAATACCCCACGACACAAGAATCACAACATACAGCGGAGTATTGCTTGTGAACACCCCCGCCTGCTGCAGCTTCAGATGCCCGTACCACGCGAACGTCATAAAGATATTCGATACCACAAGCAATCCGATAGTCAACCATCCATTCATATCTTATTCAATTTTTACACCCCGCAAAGTTACGCATTTTCCCCGACATTTTCATCCCCCGGCCTCCTCCTCCCACTTTCAAATTGTCCACAATCGTAAAGGGGGCTGCATCAGGTCGATACAGCCCCCCTTGTATAGGATATGGGAATTATCAGCGAACGAATTTCACTACGGCAGACGAACCGTCATTGCCGGTGAAGCGAGCCAGATAGATGCCGGCCACAAGACCATCGGTGGCCAGAGTAGTGCCTTCGCCCTGCAGCAGAAGCGAGCCTTCGAGCGAGAATACCTCGATGCGTCCGGGCAGGGTGCTTAGCAGCGCCTGCGATGTAGCTGAATATGCAAATCCAGCTCCATCCGATGCGATGCTTTCAAGCCCCGAGATATAGGACTGCTTCACATCCGACTTTTTCAGCACAAAGCGGCCTTTGCTGCCGGTTGTAGCACCAACATTGGCACCAAAGCCTACATAATATTTACCCGTTTCGGGAATATCGAAGTCAAGTGTACGAGTGGTGAATTCGCTATCCTTCCACCATTCTTCGATTGTGTAATTGGTCGACGAACCTACAGTTTCATGATTCCAGGCATCACCGGCCTTAGCCTTGGTCGGAGCAAGCGAAGGTTCTTCGGGGGTCTCTTCCTTGGCATCGCGCACCAGGCTAACAGTCAGGGTCTCCGGAGTGGGATACTGGGCTGCTGCTACGAAGGTAACCTTAATCTTGCCCATAATAGCTTCGAAGGGAGGAGTGTATGCCCAGCTGTCGTTTGCGCCGTAGATGGCCAAACCGAAGTAGAATTCATTATCAAGCGCCCAATCTTGTTTGCCTTCTCCCTTATCGAGATTCCACAATGTAAACTCTTGCGCATTGGTAAAATCGGGAGTATAGGGCAGCTGAAGCATCTCGCCAAGCTGAACAGCATCGCTCGATGCCGACTGACCGGTGACATCGCCGTAACCGGCGCAAACCGAGTATGTGTATAATCCGAGCGGCAGATTGCTTTCACTGTCGAGATATGATGTTTCGGTAAGATCCTCGGCGAGAACCACGCCATTGCGGCTTACGGTGTAGGTAAGCTCGGCAGGCATATAACCGCCGTTGGCGCTTTCACTCACAGCCTCGAAGGTGACTGTTCGACCGTCGGCGTCGCTGGTCACTGTCACCGATGCGGGAGCCTTCGGTGTATCGCTGCCCACCCAGGCGGTCACTACCTCAGCAGCCTTGGCGGCATTATCATTGAGATACGGAGTCACGGTATAATGGTAGATGCCGGGGGCAGGCACCGTATTGTCGGTGAAGCTACCGGCAGCACCGGGAGCAGGTTTGTCGACAACGTTTACTTCCACACCTTCGCGGGCAACCACTACCTTGGTGATTTCGGTGAGATTGCTGCCACTGTTGGTAAGCGAAGGATTGATCCAGCTCAGAGCTACCTCCAAAGCACCTTCGGCGCCCACGGTTGCGGTAAGTTCGCCTACCGGCTGCGGAGCCTCTACCAATTCTTCAACCTTCACATTATCGACAAACAGGTCTTTCCAGTCTTTAGTTCCGCCGTCAAACCGGAAGCCAATGTAATATTTGCCATCGGCAGGCACTGTAAAAGCTGCGGTTTTCTCCACGTAATCGGTGCTTGTGATGGCCTCGCGGAATACCTCTGTGTGCGTGCCATCGGCAGTGGCAGTGGCGCCGTAAACTACAGAAAGATTCTTCGACGATGCGCCGGAGAGCTTTGTCTCGAATGTCACGCCATAGGTTTTTCCGGCCTTAAGCATAAATGCAGGAAGGAAAGCAAAGGCATTGGGGGTGCCGCTTTCCCATACACTGATAGCCTGAGAGGAAAATTTCCAATCATTTGTTCCGGGAGAGGCATGCACGAATGTAAAGTCGTCTACGCTATTTTTTGTGTCGAAGGTATTGCTGTAAGGAAGAGTCGCAACGCCCTTGACCGTAATAGTAGTATTGGAAGAATATGTCGATGCCTGACCATTGTAAAGGGCATACACCACATAGTTATACTTGCCTACACCGGGAACAGTGGTATCCTTATAGGGAAGCTCGCCGGTCCAGGATTCCGCGAGGACTACATCGTCGCGCAATATGCGGTAGGAGATTTTCTCAGGGTTGACATACGCACCATGGGCACCCTGGGGAGGTGTGTCCCACGACAGCAGCACGTGCTGGTCGTTATCGCTATCCAGCGCGGCCTTTAAATTCTTCACGCCTTTCAGCTCTGTCTCCTCGCCAATCCAGGCCGAAGCCAACTCGGGGTCGACAAGCGATGCTCCGTTTTCGTTGTAGGGAACAATGGCATAATAATAGGTGCCGCTCCCCTCGGTAAAATTGGTGTCGGTGTATGTGCCGCGGCTGCCGGGGGTTACGCCCTCCGCTATCGTGGCTATCAGGTTGGCATTTGACACAACATCGGTCTTATAACGATACTGGCGGTAAATGCGCACACCGGAGAGTGCCGTCAGAGTGCCGCCGAAGCTGTTATTCGAGGGATTTGTCCAGGCAAGTTCCGCCTTCATCTCACCGAGAGCTGCGGGCGCAACCGAAGCGACTGTAATTTTTTCTGGCAGCTCCACATACTCAGCTATCGTGAACGACTTCACGCCGAAATCGCCCGAATATCCTTCAGAGACAAGGTGTATGCCGAAGTAATAATCACCTGAATTTTCTACGGTAAAAGTCTGCGATGACTTGTCGACATACGCTTCGCTTTTTTTAAGACCGGTCACATTCAGCAGTTCGGTTGTCTGGCCTTCCACAGTCTGCGCCGTGCCATAACTTACATTGAAAGCGTTTTCATCGACGGAATATTTTGAATAGTTTCTCACCGAGACGGTGATAATATACTGCTTTCCTCTGGTGAGAGTTATTGCCGGAGAGATAATCCAATCATTGGCATTGTACTTTGATAGAGGCGTCTGGATGTAATAGGCAACCTTTTCGGTGCTGTTGAAAGCAAACACATATTTATCATTGTTTGCGTCGACCATTTTCCATTGGTCGAACTGCTCCTGCGAGGTGAATGTCAGCTTGCAGGGTGGCGTCTGAGCGCCCCAGGCAGCCACAGCCAGCGGGAGCGTCAGCATTAGTGTAATGAATTTTTTCATACTGTTAAGTATATACTGTTTGGTACATAGTGCGATGTGTGCGGCCTGAAAATTCAGGCCGCACGATGAATTTACTGATGATTGAGCTTATTATCTTACAACCACGGGGCAGCTTGCGGTCTGGCCATTGCACTGGGTCACCACAATGTAGTAGCCCTTCTCAAGCTCGGCTTTTGCAGAACCGGCAACCTCAAGCTCGCTCACGCAGATACCGGCAACGGTGTAGATGCGGGCCACGGCGTGTTCGGCGTTCACGGTGATACCGCACTCGTCGGCACTGATGCTCAGACCGTTGGCTTCCACATCTTCAAGGCCGCTCGATTTCTCGAAGCGCACCTGCAGCTTGGTGTAGATGCCGGGCATATCGAAGCTTGTGCTTTCTACAGCCTCCTCGCCATTGAGCGAGTAGGATTTAAACTTGTAGCCGGCTTCGGGAGTGGCCACGATGCGGAGCTTGGCATATTTGGTCACCTTCGAGCCGCTGGCATATTCCACATTGTTTTCGTCGACAATCTTCACTGTGCCGTGGGTGGTCTTGAGAATATCGAGGTAGGCGGTGGTGGCGCCGCTGTTGTTGCCCTCGATATTGGGCTTCCACTTGCGGTCGAGGGCGATGCTCGAATCGGCAGTGGTGGCGGCGTTCTCGGCGCGGTCGCCGCTCTGCTTTACCAGAATATTGTATGATACGGTGAGCTTATCCTCCTCATCTTCAGGAGCCACGCGCACCGGCAGATTGTAGTAGATGGTGTTGAGCTGGTCGGCGGTGAGTCCGTTGCCGGCGATGCCGAGGCTTGTGAGGGCGCTGTTGGCGTGAAGGTCAAGCTCGGTGATGAAGTTGTTGTTGACCGACAGCTCGGTAAGCATATCGTTGGCGCTCACGTCGATGCTGTGCAGCTGGTTGTCGTCGGCCGAGAGAGAGGTCAGCCCGCTGTTGGCTGTGAGATCGAGGCTTGCAAGCTTGTTGCGGTTGACATTCAGCTCCTCCAGGTAGAAATTCTTCGACACATCCACAGAGGCGATGTTGGTATTGTTCTGCAGCTTCACCCAGCGCAGCAGAGGACAGCCCGACAGATCGACAGCCGACAAGCGGTTGTTCTTCAGGTCGAGATACTGCAGGCGGGGCTTGCTGCCCAGGTCGATATTCTCCAGCATGGCAATACCATCGTCGCCGAAGCCGTCGCTGTAGATTTCGAGCCAGAGCAGACGGTTGTTGTTGCTCAGGTCCACATCCTTGATGCCGGTGTAGCTCAGGCGCAGGATTTCAAGGTTGGTGTTGCGGCTGAGGTCGATGGAGGTGATGGGGTTCCAGTGGGCGTTGAAGAATTTGAGGTCGGGACAATTGGAGATGTCGGCGCCGGTGATATGGTTATCCCATACGCCGAACTGGTCGGCCATATCGCCATAGCCGGAGACGTCGATGGCAGCGATGTCGCCGTAAATGGCAAAATAATCGCCGGCAGCATTACCCTCGATGCGGGTGCCGCCAATCTGGGTAAGGCCGGTTTCATAACCGAGCTGACCGGTGTAGGCCGTGCGGGTGCCGGTGCCCCAGTCTACCTCCACGGTGCCGCCGTCGGTGGCGGTATTGACAAGGAACGACAGTTTCTGGCCGTTGGCCACGGAGAAGCGCACGCTCGAGCTCTCCGAGGTGAAGTTAACCCTGATGGTGGAAGGCTCGGAGATGATGAAGTCGGTAGCGTAGATATCCTTGCCGTTGACTGTGACGCTCTTGAAGCGCTTCCCAGCCTCGGGATATGCGTGGATGTGGATGGGCACACCTTTCAGAGCTGTGGCTCCCACGCTGGCCACCGTCTGGAAGTAGAAGGGCTGCCACTGGCTGATGATGAATTTGCCACCGGTAGTCTGCATTACATCCAGGTCGTAGTCGAGGCTGTAGGCCTTGAGGGGATACAGGCGCTCGATGGTGCCGGTTTTGTTCTCGCCGGTGTCGGTGGCATCGTCAAAGGTCACGGTCAGAGCGGTGTGCTTGGCGGTATTGTCGCCGGTCACATCGCATATCCAGCCCATATCGGGGCCGGTGACGTAGGCCGTATTGGAGTGCTCGGCATTGGAGCCGCTCAGGAAGAGGTTGGTTTTGGTGGCTTTCTTCGACTGCTGAAGGGTCTGCAGGGTATACGACATCGACTCGCCGGTGAAGTTCTTGCAATCGCTCAGGTCTACCTTAGTCATGCGCTGCGGCTGTGTGCCGTTGAAGTCTACGAATGAGATGCCCGACCCTTTGGCCGTGAAAGTCTTCAGGTAGAAGGCATTGATGAGGTTGACAAATGTAATCGGAGTTTCCGATATATTCAGGTCGGTAAGGCTTGTAAGCTTTTCGGTGTCAAGCTCTTTCAGGGGGTTGCCGGCCACGGTGAGCGACTTGAGAGCGGTGTTGGCTCCCAGGTCGAGCGACTCGATGTTGTTGTATCCGCAGTTGAGGTTGATAAGCTCGGGACACATCGACACATTCAGCGACGTAAGGCCGCAATGGTCGACCCACAACTGCTCCAGAAGCGGCGACTGCGACAGGTCGACATCCTCAAGCTGCGCGTTGCCTTTGAGCGAAAGCCATACCAGATTGGGATAGTTGCCCAGCTGGAAGGGGACAATCGTGCCCACGGTCATCAGCAGGTTGTTGTCAAGCTCCAGCTTGCGCAGCGACGGCAGATTCACCGGGTAAAAATCGGTGAGCGAGCAGTCGTTGATATAGATGTAGCGCAGGGTGGCCTGCGTTTCCTCCGGTGCGCAGATAAAGATTGAGGCAAACTTCGGGCAATTGTTGATCGAAAGGGTCTCGATAGCCTCCAGGTCGCGGATATCCAGGCACTCCAGATTAGGATTGTTGCTGAGAGTAAGCTCGGTAAGGTGGGCGGCGCAGTTTTCCAGACCAAGCGTAGGATTCAGGCTGGGAGAGTTCGCAAGCTTGTTGTCCTTGAGGTTCAGCTTTTCAATGGGCGAATAGGATTTCAGCTCAAACGTGCTGATTTCGTTTTCTTGCAGTTCAAGCTTCTTCAGGTCCGACATAAACTCTATGGTCACGCCGGTAATCTGAGCCGAGGTCATCTTGAATTCGGTCACTTTACCCGAAACGGTAATGGTATTGCCGCTGACGGTGCCTTCCACCCAGCGATAGCTGGAGCCTTGCGAAGGGTTCACAGTGTACTTCATTTCCACGCCGTTGCCCCAGTCCACGGTAATGGGCGCGGTGGCCGACACTGCATTGAGCAGCATCTTCACCGTAGTACCCTCCGGGGCATCGGTCGTAAGCGAGATAGCACCTTTTGCCTGAAATGGCAGAGCCATCAAGGCAAGCAATGAAATAGATAATAGTTTATTCATATTATATTGATAATGTGATTATTAACGGTCAAAATATTACAATAAGCACGTCGGCTGGCATTAATGCCGCAATGATTCACTAATGCTGAATGATTTATGTAATAAATCTTGGTTTTGTTTACAAATTAACAGTAGCTTAACTTGCTTCACTTCGCAAAATTAATCATTATTTTTATAACATCCGCCTTTTCCCTCTTTTATTTGCAAAATTTTCACTCACTTTCCCCTTTATACATTATATATACGCGAAAGAAAGGGCGCCATATATTCAAAAAAGCGCCTTTACTTCGGGCATGCGCCCTCACCACTGTGTTGAGGCTACCACCCTTCCATGCCCTAAATTTAGCAGCCGAGCGCGCAAGCCCAAAAGCAGCCAAGCGCGCAAGCCCTAAATTTTCAATTTTAAATTTTCAATTTTTCAATTTTCCCCGACATTTTAGCGGAGGAAGGGGAGGGCGTGGATGAAGAGGCCGAAGGAGAGGCCGAAGTTCCAGTTGCGGGCCGGGTAGCTGAGGTAGTTGACGTAGCCGCAGACCGAGGCGAAGGGGAGGTTATACACCAGGTCGAGTTCGCCGATAAATTCGGGGTCGTGCAGCCAGCGGCCATAGCGGGCGCTAATGCCGTCGGGCGCCAGTTCGATGCGCCGTGCCGGCAGGAATACGTTAGCCGAGAGGCGCACCTGCGCCCGGGAGAAGGGTTTCCAGATGGGCACGAGACCCACGGCGCCGAAGCTGTTGGCGTGGAAGCGCATATTGAATACGCCGTTGGTGGCCGGTGTGGGCGCGAAGCCGGGGGCATTGACGATGGAGGCGTAGTAGGTATTGAGCAGTTTGCGGGTCGACACGAGCACGTCGTAGGTCACGCCCAGCGAAAAATGATTGCTCAGAGGGAAGTAGTTGCCACCGCGCACCTCCCCCTGCAGCCAGCGGGCGTCGTCGTCGAAGTAGGCCACGGTGCCGTCGATGGCGGTGGAGCGGTGGTGGTATTTGCCAAGCAGTCCCATCACCGAGATCCGGAAATCGAATCCCTCGGAGGGGAAATTCGGAGAGTCGAGGTTGTCGAATTCAAGGCGGCCGATGGCCTGACCGAGGTTGAAGGTGGTGCGCTCACGGCCGCGGTGACTGAAGTCGCCTCCGTCGGAAGAGTAGAAGTTGCTTTTCTCCTGGCCGCCACCCACACCGATAGAGGCTTTACCCGACCGGGTCACGGCCCAGGCATAGCTCAGGCGACCGAAGCCGGAGTAATCGGTGATAAAAGCGGGCGATGAGTCCTCGTAGAAGAGTTTGTCGCTCTCATAATATTTCTGGCGGGCATACACTCCCTCCAGCTCGAAGGCCGAGGGGCGCGAGGTGGGCATATAGAGCCGCCCGGTCAGCTGCGCGGCCATATAGTTCTGCCCTATCCACCCCATTGCGCTCACAGCCGCCGAGCTGAACGACATCGAGGCGTATTCGGCCGACACGAAGATCATTGAATTGATCGATGAGGAGAGGTAGCCTCCGGCGCCTAAGGAGAAGTTGCTCTTCACATCGGCATCGAGGTCGAGGGTAAACAGGCCGGTCTGCGGATTGAATTTCGCCGTGGGCATAAGGTTGCGCAATCTGCCCGGCGAGATGGCGCTGTAATAGGCCAGGCGCGCGCGGGCTATCCCGAAGGTATCGAGCCGCGCCGGTTTGAACAGGTTGGCGATATAGCGGTTCTGCGCCGGATGGCCGCCGCGCACGTGCACCGAATCGAAGCGCACGTAGGGGGTCTGCGACTTGAACACCTGCCGGCGGGTGCGCCGCGTCAGTGCCGGAATCCGCGACGTCACACGCGCTTTCACCGAGTCCATCATCTCCATAGCCCGCGCATAACCTATAGCGCTGATTTCCTTGGCCTTGCCGAAGTCGAGTAGCGAGAACTGACTCACATCCACGTGGATGCGTATCCCTTCCTCGGCCGGGAGCGTGTAATCGTTGTTCTGGATAATCATATTCTCCAGCTGGTTGATGATGGAGTTTGACTGCGGCGCATCCTCGGAGTGCACATCCACGCCTATCATAATGTCGGGGGCGAAATCCTCGCGCATCACATCCACGGGGAAATTGTCGTAGATACCGCCGTCGTAGACATAGTTGCCGTCGATTTTTATCGGCTGGAACACCGGCGGGAAGGTCATCGAGGCACGAATGGCGTCGCTCAGGCGTCCGCGCGAAAGCACAATCTTATGTTTCTTCACCACATCGGAGGCCACGCACCGGAAGGGCACGAAAAGGTTGTCGAAATTCCCTTCGCACTGAGCCGTATACCCCGCGAAGAGGTCCATAAAGGCGAAATTCATCGGCAGCGGGGAAATCAGGCTCGACGGCATCAGCGACCCGGCCGTGTCGGTGGAATCGCTCCGGTGGAGGTTGATGGGCAGCGTGGCGAAGGCCGGGGTCTGCTGCTTTTTCAGGAAATAATAGGTGAGATTGGGATCAACGCGCCCCGTCGACCAGTTGGCAAACTCGGGCGACAATATCATTTGCAGCATCTCCTCGGGGGTATATCCGGCGGCATACAGTCCGCCCACGATTGCGCCCATCGAGGTGCCGGCCACGTAATCGATAGGGATATCATTCTCCTCCAGCGCTTTAATCACCCCGATATGGGCGATGCCCTTGGCGCCGCCGCCCGACAGCACAAGCCCCACCGACTGCCCCGTGGGATAGGCGCGAACGGAATCAGCGGGGGTAGCAAAGTTAGCCGGGGTTGCTGAGTTAGCTAAATTAGCTAAATTAGCTAAATTAGCTACTGCTGAGGAATCTGCGGGAGCCGCGGCCGGCGCTGCAGCCTTGGCTGTGAGGCCCAGACAGCTCCACAGCATCACCATTATCATTGCCACCGGAAAAGAAATTAAGCGCATATCTATATGAAGAATGTTGACCAGTTATTAAACAATCTCACTATATCCTATTTTATTAAACAATCGAATCACAACCATTGCTTAATAGCCGGCGCTAAAAGCATCCCAAAATTACGAAAAAGATTCGACCCGGCAATTGTTTCCTCCCACAATCCGCTCAAATTTCTCACATCTAAATTGCACACTTCCCTCCCCGGGTGTGCAATTTAGTTAACCATTTATAAAACTTTAACACAAAATTATAATTTATTTGACAGCCAACCCTTTGACACCCGCCTCATTTTCACTACCTTTGTACATCCTTCTGTTACCAATGTCAAAGAACATATTCCTTATATTAGCATGCTTCCTGCTGGCCGCCATCCCAATGTCGGCCACAAAACGTGCTACCACGAAAAACCACACCCACACCACGGCCGCGCACCACACCGCTGCCCACCACAATGCCGACGGCGTGACCGCCGACGATATGACCCTCGCATCAGTATCGAAAACCAACCCCTTTGAAATAGTTCCCGCAGCCGGTATGGAGCTGCTCGGCGACATCGACGACGGTTCGGCCGACGCCGCTATGATCGACGATATGCTCAACTACGCCCACAAATTCCTCGGCGTGCGCTACGTCCGCGGAGGCCGCTCACCCAAAGGCTTCGACTGCTCCGGATTCACCTCCTACGTCTTCGGCCAGTTCGGCATCAGCCTCTCCCCCTCCTCCGCTACACAATACACACAGGGCACTAAGGTCAGCCGCTCCGACGTGCAGCCCGGCGACCTCCTCTTCTTCACCGGCCGCGCAGCGCGCTCAGGCCGTGTAGGCCACGTGGCCATCGCCATCGACGCCGACCCAGTCAGCGGAGAAATCACCTTCATCCACGCAGCCCGCGGCGGCATCAAAGTCGACCGCCTCACCGCTCCCTACTACGCCTCCCGCTACCTCGGCGCCCGCCGCGTCCTCGGCAAGTAACCCCCTCCCCCTGCTGCTTCCTTCCGCCCCGCCATCCCTCCCCCCGCTGCTTCCTTCCGCCCCGCTGCTTCCTTCCGCTCCGCATAACCACCTCTTCTGATAGCTTCTACTCGCGAAGCTCCGTCAGGCCTTGTCCTGTTATCGGCCGTGCACGGCCGATCTCTCCTCCTCCTGTTCTCCTGCTTTCTCCCATTCCCACCCTGTTTTCGCGGCAAAAATTCGCGGCAAAATGCGCATCCGCGCCAAAATTACGCCAAAACATTTGGCAATCTTGCGAAAAAACATTACCTTTGCACCGCAAAACCCACCAATGGTGCCATGTCCGAGTGGTTAGGTACCGGTCTGCAAAACCGTTTACAGCGGTTCGAATCCGCTTGGCACCTCCAAAGCCCCGACTCCCCGTCGAGGCTTTTTTATTTCCCCCACCCCGCCCCCGTTCTGAATCGGAGGCCGCGCCGCGCAGCCTCCTGTCCTCCTGTGCTCCTGTCTTTTCTTTCCTGCCTTCCTCCTTTTTGTCTTTCTGTCTAAAATTCCTCCTGCCTCCCCCGTCTGCCCCGTCTTCCAAAATTTCGACAAAATAATTGGCAAAAAATTTTGCAGACTGAAAAAAAGTGCCTACCTTTGCAACGCTTTTGAAAATAAAGCCTCATAGCGATGAGCTTTAAAGCACATTGAAATGAAGAAATTAAAAAGCCTAATCGGGGTGTAGCTCAGTTGGTTAGAGTACGCGTCTGGGGGGCGTGAGGTCGCTGGTTCGAGTCCAGTCACCCCGACGATTAGCCTTGTAAATGGGTTTAACTCAATGAGTTAAACCCATTTTTATTATATTCACCGGAACAAAAAACGGAACACACGCAAAAAAAATGCATCCCGGAGGGCGGCCGAAGCCGGGCGCGATGCAGTAAGATGTAGAGAGGTGGATTACAGACCAAGCAGCGATTCGCTCTTTTCAGTAAACTTATCGTAGGCCTTCTTGTTGGAATCGTCAAGCTTGCCTGCTTCATCGGCTACGGCCAGGATGCCTATGCAAGTGTTGACCACATCGGGGCTGTATTCCAATTTCGGCTTCTCGGCATCTTCCTTGCCAAGATTTTTCATCATCTCAGCCGTTTTCTCGAGAGCCGTGTCGCAGTAGGCTATCATCTCGGCATACTGGTCCTGATCGAAAGTTACGGCCTTACTCTCGAGATTGGTGTAATCCACATCCTTGACCATCTGCTCTACATGCTTGGGGTCGACGCTCTTGCCGCCGCATGCCACTGTGCCAAACATTAATACAGCTGCCATAGCAGCTACAATCATCGTTGTTATTGCTTTCATTGTAAAAAAAACTGTTTATTTGACCAGATACCTGGATTGGTTACGCAATAAAACGCCAAAGACGTGAGGCTACTTGAGCTGTCACGTCCTTGAGTACCAGGTATCGCCAAACACCCATCCTGACAAGTACGATAGAACTACAGCCCCACGTCCGGCTATCTGGCTCGACAGGATACAGTCCACCCTGTCGATTATGATGGTCGGAATATAGGCATACTTCACTGACTGCCCCGCAGGAAAATAGAAATTGGCGATTTCGGTACCGGGAACAATGGCAATGTGCCTTTGGCGTATGAAGTCATTTCCGGGATTTCTCCCCGCAAAGCGGACTCCATATCGCAAAGCTACACATTTATTTCAAATCTCCCACACATCTCCCTCCAATCCCGCAAGTTTTAACACAAAAAAAACGAGGGATTACCGTCACGGTAACTCCTCGTTAAATAATAAACCAATCATTATCACATTTCTTGCAATGGAAAAAGTAATTTTGCTATGTACTATTAAAACATCCGGAGGCTGAAAAAGTTCTGCCGGCGCAAAAATTTTTCCAAAAAATTTTCATACCTTTGTGAGAGATGCCTGTTTCAAGGGCTTTATAATATTATTTAACTTAGGTGTGCGCGATTATTGCCCACCTATATTGTATCTTTGCATTGTGAATCAGGGAGCGTTGCCGCTCTCCGGTGATTGCGGGGGGCAGTGGTTCCCCGGCAGCTATGTTTAATCTGAATAATCAAAACTCTCAAAAGATATGGAAAAGAAATCATCCGCTAAGAAGCCGGCGCTGAAGAAAGCCGGTAAGGACATCGACCCCAGGCAGGCAAAGCTCAATGCCTTGACTCAGGCGCTGTCGAACATCGAGAAGGATTACGGCCGCGGGGCTGTGATGAAGCTCGGCGACGAGGCCGTGGAGCAGGTCGACGTGATCCCTTCCGGTTCAATCGGGCTGAACGCCGCACTGGGCGTCGGCGGTTATCCGCGCGGACGTATCATCGAAATCTTCGGTCCGGAGTCGTCGGGTAAGACCACCCTGGCTCTCCACGCTATCGCCGAAGCGCAGAAAAATGGCGGCATTGCCGCACTGATTGATGCCGAGCACGCTTTCGACCGGTTCTACGCCGAGAAGCTTGGTGTCGACGTGGTGAATCTGCTTATCTCGCAGCCCGACAATGGCGAGCAGGCTCTCGAAATCGCTGAGGAACTTATCCGTTCGTCGGCTATCGATATTCTGGTAGTCGACTCAGTGGCTGCCCTCACACCCAAGAGCGAAATCGAAGGAGATATGGGCGACCGCAACGTGGGGCTGCAGGCACGTCTGATGTCGCAGGCTATGCGTAAGCTCACCGGCACCATTTCGCGCACCAACACCGTGTGCATCTTCATCAACCAGCTGCGCGAGAAAATCGGCGCGATGTTCGGGCCAAGCGAAACCACCACCGGCGGCAACGCTCTGAAGTTCTACGCTTCGGTGCGCATCGACATCCGCCCCTCCACCCCCATCAAGGATGGCGACAATGTCCTGGGCAAGCACACCAAGGTGAAAATTGTCAAGAACAAAGTGGCGCCCCCCTTCAAGCGCTGCGAGTTCGACATTATGTTTGGCGAAGGCATATCGAAGTCTTCGGAAATCATCGACCTGGGCGTAGAATACGGCATAATCCAGAAGTCAGGTTCATGGTTCAGCTACAACGGAGCCAAACTTGCACAGGGCCGCGACGCCGCCAAACTGGTGATTGACGACAATCCCGAACTCGCCGAAGAGATCGGCGCCAAGCTGCTGGAAGCGCTGAAAGGCGGAGATGCTCCCGCCGGAGCTAAAAAGAAATCCGCCGCTAAGACCGCCGACAAAACTGCCGATGCACCTAAAGATGATGCCGACTTCGACACCACCGACCCCGACGATCTCAGCGACGTAACTCTCGACGACGATCTCGACGAAGATTTCACCCTCGAAGAAAACGTCTAAGCCGCCACGCTTACAGCGCTCCCGGAGACTCGCAGCCGTCAGGCTACGCATAAGGGCGGCTGCGCTGCTAAAGAATAAATCGTATAATTCGTATAAGACTTATAAATTTTATAAATCTTATACGAATTATACGATTTTCCTTTATAAGCTTATGCGATTCACTCCGCGAAGAAGCGGGTGAAGGCGGCGATGGTGGAAAGGTGGTCGGCCACGGCGGCTGTCTCGCGGCAGGAGTGCATCGCCCACTGTGGCGCACCCATATCCACACCCTCCAGTTCAATCTGCGAGGTGAGGATGTTGCCGAGCGTCGACCCGCCGGGGGTGTCGCTGTGGTTGACAAATGTCTGACAGGGCACCTGCGCATCGGCGCAAACCTGCCGGAACACGGCGGCGGAGTGCGCGTCGGTCATATACTTGCAGTTGGCATTGATTTTCACCACCGGGCCGTCGCCGGGAATCGGGTGATTGGTAGGGTCCTGCTTGGAAGGATAGTTGGGGTGCAGCGCGTGACCATTGTCGGCCGAAATCATAAACGACTGAGCCACACCGCGGAAGAAATTCTCGCCCGAACCGCTCACGCGCCCCAGGATGTTGCGCAGAATCGGCGATGCGGCGCCCTGCTTTGTGCCCGAACCGGTCTCCTCGTTGTCGAAGATGGCCATCACGCGGGTATAGGGGGTGCGCGGCTGTGTCTCCGCCGATGCTGTGAGCGCCGACAGAGCGGCGTGAGCCATCTCCAGGTCGTCGATACGGCCGGAGGAGATAAACTCCTCATTCAGGCCGAAGAGGCAGGCCGGAGTAGTGTCGTAGAGCGTCAGGTCGAAATCGAGAATCTCGGCGGCATCCACGCCAAGCTCATCGGCCACCATCCGTGTGAGCAGTCCTTTCCCCTCCTCCTTGCTGCCAACGCGGCCAAGCACGGGGAGCATATCGCGCTGCTTCGACAGCGGATTTCCCTCGTTGACCGAGCGGTTGTAGTGAATGGCCAGGTGCGGAATGGTCAGCAGAGGACGATAGAAATTCACCAGTCGGGTAATGGGGTGCAGGGCCTCTTTGCCGCGCAGAATCACGCGCCCGGAGATGGAGAGCGGACGGTCGAACCAGGTATATAGAATCGGGCCGCCATAGACCTCCGTGTTGAGCGTCACCACCCCTCCTTCGTTCACAATCTCGGCATTGGGCTTGATGCGGAAGCCGGGGGAATCGCTGTGCGCCGAAATCACGCGGAAGCCGGCATCCGGCTCGTCGCCGACAATAAACGCGAACACCGCCGAGGAGTTTTTCACCACATAGCGGCGGTCGCCCGGCTGGAGCGCCCAACGGTCGGCGGCGCTCAGCTCCGTGAATCCGGCAAGCCGAAGTTTGTCGGTGATATTCTTGACAGCAAGGAAATTGCAGGGCGATTCGTCGAGAAATCGCAGCAGGTCGGCGGTAAGAGCTTCCATAATAATTTGATTTTGTGAGGGGCTTATCAGACCAATTGGTCTAATTGGCCTAATTGGTCTAATTGGTAAGGGTTATTTCCGGCGCGAGGTGCCGAAATCAGGCTCGCTGAACAGGGCGCGCATCTCCTCCGTGATGACAAACACATCCTCGGGTTTGAGCGGACGCAGCGGCTCAAACCAGCGGAACGTGGGCAGATAGAACAGATTTTTCTTGGCAAGATAGAGCGGCGTCATCGTGCCCGACGTTTCGGGCCACAGCTTCATCCGCTCCAGATTCTGTCCGCTGAAATCAGCGGCCATATATGAGCTTTCGAGGTTGGCTATTTTATTATAGGTGGAGTCATCCTCCTGCGGGAGCATTATAGCCTGCACATTGCCGCTCACATCGAGGTGGCGCAGCTCTCCCTTCTCAAAGGTGGCAAACATCTCCTTGCCGGTGAGCTGATTGTAAAACTCCTCGTCGATATGCTCGGCCACGAAGCCAAACTGCGGCAGTCGCGCCCAGTCGACCGTGGAGTCGTTGAGATGCACAATGATCTTGTTGCCGAAGATCTGCTTGTTTTCATTCCACACCACCGGATGACGGTCGAGATGGAGCAGCGAATCTTTGCTGACAAAGGTCATAGAATCGCACAATCCCTGCAGGTCCACACGATAGAATTTCACATTGGGATACGCCACCATATAATGCACCGTGTCGGGCGCCATCTCCACCTTCGGCAACTCTACCGCAAGGCTGTCCATCTTTGGCAGCTCTACCACAAGACTATCCACCTTTGGCAGCTCTACCACAAGGCTATCCACCTTTGGCAGCTCTATCGCAAGGCTATCGACCGCCACACTATCGATGGCCAGGCTGTCGGCAGGAAGGGCCGCAGCCTCGGAAACGGCAGCCTCAGCTTCGGCCTCGGCTGGCGCCATTTCGGCCTCAGCAGGCTCTGCCTCGTGAGTCGCCGGCTTGGGCGGCTCGGGCCGAATTACTCGGCGGAAGGTATAGATTGTGTCGCCGTGGAGGTAGAGGGTATCTTTCTGCGAGTACTCGCGGGCAAGCGCGCGGCCATACACCCGCGCCGAGTCCTCAGCCTCGTAGTAGTAGCCGTATTCACCGTTGAGAATCACCTTCTTGGTCGTGTCGACCATCTCGATATTGCCGAAGGCGTGACCGTAACCGGCCACCTGGTCGTAATAGAGCGTGTCGCCGGTGAGCGTGTTGCCATTCTTGGCCACTACGAGCGACCGCTTGTAGAGGTCGGCCTCGCGGGTGTCGGTGTTGTACACGCCATCGGTGGTGTGGATGGTGCCATCCTTCGAGATGATGGTGGAGGTGGTGTCAAGCACGGCGATATGTGTGGCCGTGTTGTAGAGCATCTGCTCCGAGAAGATGTCGAGCGTATCGTTGGTGCGAAGGCTGTGCAGGTGCACATCGTCGCGGAAGAGCGCATCTTTCGTGGAAGGGGAATACTCCCCGTAAAACGATGTCAGGTGGTTTTTGGGGTCGGTGAGCACGCCGCCAACCTCGTAATAGCCCAGGTCGATACCCAGGTCGTAATTGAAGACATCGGTGGTGAGGGTGACGTCGCGGTTAATCAGCCGCACTTTCTTCCCCGGGTCGGCATAGAGCACCGCCAGTCGGGTGGTATCGGCGTAGGTAAGCCAGTCGGCGTAAACAAAGAGGGTGTCGCCCTGCTGCATACGCACATTGCCGTAAGCTTCGATGGCGCCGGGAGCGTCGTAGAACAGGGCGCTGTCGCAGTACATAAACATATTACCGCGGCGAAACTCCACGTCGCCCACGACTATCTGGTATTCGTTACCGTCGATCTTCTTGAGCACATTGGCCTTTTCGAGGAACACCTTGTTGGTCTGCTGGCGATTGGCCGTAGGCACAGTGGGGCGGATGGGGGTGGTGTCGCGCTTATGCACCGGCTGCTTCGCCGGGGTCTGCGCCCACACCGACACAAGCACCATTGCCGCCGCTACAAGCAGCACAAGATGCATGGCCCGAAAGCCCAGTCCATTTCTCCCTTTCCGCTGACTCATTTCTCTTTCTTACGCAGCCATTCAGGGTGCTCAAACTCGCAGTCGATCCAGTTGTCCTCGATTCGCACGTAGGTGTCGAGAATTTTCTTCGAGAGCCACTCCTTCACCATCCTGCGTTTGGCCGAATTCTCATACATACCCTTGATGGTCTGATAGTCCTCCGCGATGTTGGCCTGATGCGCGGGGATGCGCTCGGTAAGCTTCACGATGGCCACGATGTCGGAGTTGCGTTTGGGGTCTTTCATTATGAAGGCCTCCGACACATCGCCCACCTGCATTTTGTCCACGACCTTTGCCACCTCCTGGGGGAGGTCCTGCATCTCGAAGCGGGTGGTACCCGACTGGGAATTGTACATACGACCCTGGTTGTTGCGCGTATCTTTATCCTGCGAGAGCACCGGAGCGGCCTCCTCGAAGGTGAATTTCTTGGCCACAATATCGTTGCGGATGGAGTCGAGATGATTCACTGCTGCAGTGAGCTGCTGGTCAGACACTTTCGGACGCAGCAGGATGTGGCGGGTGTTCACGCGGTCGCCGCGCTTCTCTATGAGCTGAATGATGTGGAAGCCATACTGCGTCTCCACAATCTTCGATACTTTCTTGCTGTCGTTGAGGTTGAAGGCCACCGCCGCATATTCCGGCTCCAGGTGGCCGCGGCCCATAAACCCGATTTCACCGCCACGCACAGCCGAACCGGGGTCTTCGCTATAGAGGATAGCCAAGGTGGAGAACTCGGCCTCGCCCTTGTTGATGCGGTCGGCATACTGGCGCAGGCGCGACTTCACATCGTCGATTTCCTCCTGCGGGATGCGGGGATTGATGGTGATAATCTCGCACTCCACCTGCAGAGGCACGAAGGGGATGGAGTCCTTCGGCAGGCTCTGGAAATAGCGCTGCACATCGGAGGGGGTCACCTTCAGGTCCTTAGTGAGCGACCGCTGCACCTCCTGCACGCGATACTGATTGCGCATCGTCTCCATCATCTGCGAGCGGAATTCCGAGAGAGGTTTGCGGAAATATTCCTCCACCTTCTCCTTGCTTCCGAGGTTGGTAATCATATAGTTGACGCGCTGGTCAACGGCCATCGACACCATCGACTCCGACACCTCCACGGTATCGATTTCGGCCTGGTGCAGAAACAGCTTCTCGATAGCCAACTGCTCGGGAATCACACAGTAAGGGTCGCCGTTGATCGGGGTTTTCTCATAGAGCATCTGCTGATATGCCTCCTCGATTTCGCTCTTATAGATAGGCTGGTCGCCCACCATCCAGGCCACCTCCTCGATTACATTGTTGCCCGCGGGATTGTTGGCACCGATAGCGGCAATCGCTACGCCGGCAGCAACAAGCACCGACAGTATGGTTTTCTTACCCGGCATAATATTCTTACGCACCGGCAAAGTATTCTTACGCGACAGTATGGGATTCTTACGCATTATCTTAATTGTAAATTAAATGCAAATTTACGCTTTCTTTTCCTAACTTAATGTTAACATACCGTAATTTTCAATTTACCGCCCTTTTGCGCCCGACTGAAAGCGCTATTTCGAAGCACCTACAGCGGGTTTTACCGGAGCTTCGGGGGGATAGGAGACGCGGCCGTGATACATCGAGCGGAGGCGCTTGATGAAGGTGTCTTTGATTTGCGAGATGTCGCGGAACGACAGCGGCGACTCGGAGTGGAGTCCTTGCGCCACCTGGTTGTCGATGATGCGGTCGACAAGTTCGGCGATGGCTTTCTCGCTATGGTCGGAGAGGGCGCGGGAGGCGGCCTCCACAGCATCGGCCATCATCAGTAGCGAGGCCTCGCGGCTCTGAGGATTGGGGCCGGGATAGGAATAAGCGGCCTTGTCCACCTCCTCACCGGGGTGGAGTTGCTGCTCTTTGGCGTAGAAATATTTGGCAAGTCCTTTGCCGTGGTGCTGAAGGATGAAATCTTTGATTACGCCGGGAAGTTTGGCTTTGTCGGCACGGCGCACACCGTCGCGCACATGTCCCACGATGATGCGGGCGCTCTGCTCGGGCGAAAGGGCGTCGTGGGGGTTGATGCCATACTGGTTTTCGGTGTAGAATGCGGGATTGTCGATTTTGCCGATATCATGATAGAGCGCTCCGGCACGCACCAGCTGCACGTTGGCGCCGATGCGGTGGGCGGCCTCCGAGGCCAGGTTGCTCACGGCCATAGAGTGCTGGAAGGTGCCGGGGCATTCACGCGACAGCTCGCGCAGCAGCGGAGTGTTGATGTCTGACAGTTCCACCAGGGTCACCACCGAGGTCAGGCCGAAGAGTTTCTCATAGATGAATATCAGGATATACGCAAAGGAGATAAGCACGGCATTGATGGCGAAATAGCCTATCAGACGGCCGGAGAGCGACACCAGCGACCCGGTGGTCATCCACTCCACAGCGGCGTAGCCCACCACATAGGAGATGAAGGCGAAGAGCGCCGACCGCAACAGCTGGCTGCGCTTCGACAGCTCTTTCAGCGAGAACACCACCACGGTGCCGCCAAGTAGTTCGATGAAGATAAATTCAAGCTGGAAGGAGGAGAGCACGCCGCACAGAAGCACCTCGGCCACGAAGGTGAAGAAGGCCGTGCGGGAGTCGAAAAACACCTGCACTACCACCGGGATGATGGCGAAGGGCACGATATACAGCCCTTGCGCGATGGTTTTCTGCATAGCCACTCCAAAGATGAAGAAGGCCACCATCAGCACCATCAGCGCCGTCATCCGCTTCACCGAACGGAGAGTGTCGGGATAGTAAAAGTTGAAGTAGAGCACCAGCATCACAAGGAGCGACGACACAAACAGCACCTTTCCCAAAAGGCTGTAAATCTGACGGCTGCGGTCGAAGTTGCCCATCTTGTCAATCGTGGCCTCGTAGCTTTTCAGCACCTGAAAGAGCTGCGGCGACACGCGGTCGCCACGGTCGATGATGCGCTCTCCCTGCTGCACCACTCCCACCGCTGCCACGATGGGCTGAATAAGATTCTCGCGGTACTGCCGGGATGCGCGCTCATCCTCTACTACGTTGGGGTTGAGCACATTGGCAAGATTCATTTTCTGGATGGCGGCGCGGTCAGGGCTGTTGCGAAACACGCTGTCGATATATACGTAGGCGTCGCGCTGGGTCATCAGCCCCTCGGTTGGGCGCGTCACATTCACATTGTCGACATTGAATTTCAGCTCCTGCAGGTTGCCGTCGGCGATAATGTCGGCAGTGCTCGAATTTATCACGCCACCCATATATACATCGTTGACGGCCCGGAGCAGACGGCGGCGCGTGGCCTCGGGCAGCGCGGTATTCTCCCGCACAAGGGCCGTCACACGCGCCTGAGCGGCATCGTCGGTCTTGAAAATCGGCACAAACGTGCGGTCAATCGAGTCGATAAGCTGATTCACCGTAGCCGAATCGCGGTAGACAGGGATGTCGAAAGGCGCCGTGAGCAGGTCGTAGCTCCAGGGGCGATTCAGCTCGTAAGAATATTTATGACGACTGTCGGCCGGCATAAAATACACCAGCAGCAGCGCCGCCAGAGTGAAAATCACTATCAGATAGGCTGTATTTCTCGATATTTTTTTCATAATTCAATTTCGGTTTGCCGCAGCAAATCAAAGGTATCGCAAAAATAGTGAAATTCACTGAAATATCGCTCCCTGCGATGCAAATTTTTTAATAAGGCTTAATCGGCAGGCGCACCCACAGCCAGTGAGGTATCAGCCGCCACAGCCCTACAAGCACATTCCACCTCCCGTCGATCACGGCCACACGGCGTCCGCGAAGCACCGCCTGCACCACACTCTGCGCCACCTTCTCCACATTCATCAGCATAGGATAATGGCCGCCGGCAAGGAGCAGAGGCGTGCGCACCCACCCCGGCCGGATATCGGTAAAACGGATTTTCAGACGTTTCTCGCGGGCATACTGGTCAAGAGCGCGCAGATAAAATTGCTGAAACGCCTTCGAGGAGGAGTAGGAAGCCATCACGCCGATACCCTCGGTACCGGCTACCGAAGTGATTGCGGCAATCCTGCCCGCACCGCCGTTATGGTCGCGCATCCAGCCGAAAGCCGCATCCACCATCCGGGTAAACCCATCCACATTGGTCTGCAACACCCGCAGCTCCACATCACCGCTCAACTCATCATTCGCGCACCAAATCCCCGCCACATGCAGATACACATCCATACCGCCCATCTTCTCCACAAGCCGCATCAACCCCTCCGGCGCATCCTCCCTCGTCACATCCACCTGCTCGACCACAATCCTCCCCGCGCACCCCAAATTGCCGCTTCCCTCACTGGAAATTTCCTCACTGGCGCTCCCCTCGGTGGAGCCTTCCTCACCGGCTAAAGCATTCAGAGCAGCGACATTGCGCCCGACAGCGCCAACCACCCAGCCCATTTCGGCAAAAATCTGCGCCACCCGCAGCCCTATGCCCGAGGTCGCGCCCATAATCACTATCTTCTTCATCTTCAATCTGCTAATTCGCTAAATAGTATAAATCGTATAAGACATATAAATCTATAAGCCGAGCAGCTGGCTATTCGTATAAGCGTATCCGCCGGCAGGGGCGCGATTTTTCGCGCCCGCGCCCGGATGGCCTCCCAAAAGTCCCTTCGCCTGATGCGGCCGCGATTTATCGCGCCCCTACAACCGATGGAGCCTCGCCATGAAACCATGCCCCGGGGAAGCCCCGCCCCGAAAGGATGCTGCCGGGGAAGCCCCGCCCTGAAAGGATGCTGCCGGGGAAGCCCCGCCCGAAGGAAATTTTGGCGCCGGTGCGGAGCTTTAGCCCGCAAATCAGCGCCGGTGCGGAGCTTTAGCCCGCAAAAAAGCGCTGCGCCGAAATTTTCGATTTCGGCGCAGCGTGATGTGCTTTCAAAGGGAATCTGAGGGCGGCTTTTCAGCCGGAATGGCTGCTATTGCGCGCTCTCAAAGGCCACTATGCCTCGGCTTCGGGGGTGACGTTGATAAACCGGCGCCCTTCCTTGCCAGTAGTGAACACTACTGTGCCGTCTACGAGTGCATAGATGGTATGGTCTTTGCCCATGCCCACATTAAGGCCGGGATGGTGAACAGTGCCGCGCTGGCGCTTGATGATATTGCCTGCCTTAGCCTTCTGGCCACCGAAAATTTTTACTCCGAGTCGTTTCGATTCCGACTCACGGCCGTTCTTAGAACTACCTACACCTTTTTTATGTGCCATTTTAGTTTAAGTTTTCGGTTTGTGGATTAAGCGATTACGTCTTTGATTACAATCTGGGAGAACATCTGGCGATGACCGTTCTTGCGACGGTAGTCGTTGCGACGTTTCTTCTTGAAGACGATAACTTTATCGCCTTTTACGAGGGGACGTTTTACCTCGCATACTACTTTTGCCCCTTCTACGGTGGGCGCGCCTACCTTGACGGCACCGTCGGCGTCAACGAGGAGGACCTTGTCAAACTCTACGGTCTCGCCCTCTTTCTTCTCGTCGCCGAGATAGTGGACATACAGGAATTTGCCTGCTTCGGCCTTGAACTGCTGTCCCTGAATTTCTACGATAGCGTACATCGGAAATAATTATATTATAAGGTTTTACCGGCAGGCGCGGCCTCGACGGTCGGGAATCTTCCCGGCCGACAGCCCGACTTAATCGAGCCTGTTGCGGCTAAAAAGCGCACAAAATTACAAAAAATTTCTTCCCCCACCAAATTTTCCACCCTTTTCTTCAATTTTTTCACAATAATATATTATTAAGCGGCTATAAGGCGAAGCAAACAGCGGTGTTCACACGAAAGCGCACAGCGGCTACCGCCACACTGCCCGGGCGCGAATCCCGGCTAAGGATTTTGCAGCAAAGCGCCTGCCGCGGCTGCGATTTTTCTTAATTTTAACCATTCGGTAGAAAAGAAATGCTAAAACTGAGTGCTTTTAGTTAAAAAGCTGCAATATAGAGTATTAATCCTTGGAAGTGTCGACAAAATGCCGTAATTTTGTAGAGGATTTAGCAACGGACACATTCCACGTTGCCCCGGGTTATGGTATTCCCGGATATGTGAACACAGTGCAATCAGTCATACAAACAAAGCATCTCTCTCCTGATGCGGCAGGTATTGCCCGCACCCCGCAGGGGCCACCCCCCCCTCCGGTGCCGCATCTCCCTCTCCAGCTTTCGGCTTTTTGTGCTCTCACACACCGGCTCTCTCCCGCCCGATCCGTGTGACCGCCAGTCGGTTCCGTTTCTCGAAACCGTGAGGCTTCACTGATTTTGACTTTCGATTCTTTATAACTCCAAAACAAATGGCAATATGCTTAAGTTTTTATGATGATATGTATGTGTGTTGGGGGAATCGACTGGCAAGGCAACGGCGGACACGTGGCAATTCGCGACGAACAGCCACAGCTGTCCCCGTCGCTCAAATCCCTGGGACTCACGCCTCTCTCTTATGAGCGGATGCGCTCAACATAAACAATCTATGAAGTGCAACCATGTAAGTTCCCATTCAAGCCACCGCACCGCGGTGGCTTATTTTTTGCTACCATCCTTCCACTCCTCGTATCAGCAACACCGTGCTGAGGGCGCATGCCCGAAGTCCTATCTAAAATCCCCTATCTAAAATCTACTATCTAAAATCTACTATCTAAAATCTACTATCTAAGAACTGCCATCTAAAAACTCCCATCTATTTTATTTGTTATCAATAATTGAAAATGCTTATCTTTGCGCCGACCGGCCAAGATAAGCCGGAGGCAAGCCACCAAGGCTGCCCGGCCCGCCTGTCTGCCACCAACACACACCAACCTGATAATCACCGATACTATGGATCTCTTCACCATCTTCGGCTCCCTGGCCGCTATATGTATGGTACTGGGCTACCTGCCGCAGGCCATCTACACCATCCGCACCCGCGACACCGACGGCATAGCCCTCCCCACCTTCCTCTTGATGGGCCTGGGCTCGGCATTCTTCGTGGTGCAGGGATGCCTGAGCCACCCGCTCAACTGGCCACTGATCGCCACCAACCTCATCACATTCATCTGTTCGGCCATCGTTTTCGGCATAAAAATGTATAACGACCACTTCCGCCGCAAAAAATAAACCTGCGGCGCGAAACACCCCTCCGCACAGCCGCAAAAAAATAAATTTGCATCTTAGGGCTAAATCAGCTATCTTTGCACGTTGGAATACTGATTTGCTATGGCCACCACTAAAATTGCCGCCATAATGCGTGCGGGGGTATTCTCCCCCAATCATATAGGCAACGACGCCACGATTCTCAACACCGTGGCCGAGCAGCTGCGTAAACGCGGCTGCGAGGTGCGCACATACTCCGAAGAGCAGTTCTGCTCCGGCGCCGTGGAGGAACCCATCATCATCAATATGTGCCGAGAGCGCCGCTCCACCGAGCGCCTCCAGCAGCTCGAGGATGCCGGCCAGCTCGTAATCAATTCGGGCTACGGCATCGAAAACTGCATCCGCGAGCGTCAGGCCCGCATCCTCCTGGGCAGCAACATCCCCTATCCCCAAAGCATCATCGTCGACACCGACGAGGTGGTGAAAACCCGCCTCCAGAAGCTCGGCATGTCGCAGTGCTGGATCAAACGCGGCGACTACCACACGCAGCACGCCGAAGACGTGAGCTACGTGCGCACCCCTGCTGAAGCTCAGGATGTGCTTCAGGAATACTTCCTGCGCGGATTCAAGCGCGCCGTCATCTCCCGTCATCTCACCGGCAAACTCGTGAAGTTCTACGGTGTGGCCGGCACTCCCTTCTTCCACTGGTTCCGCCCCTACGAAGCCGACCCGCTGACGATGCGCGACGAGCAAAACCGCCGCACAGACGAGGCTCTCAAGGAGTTGTGCCGCAACGCCGCACGCGAGCTCAACCTCATCGTCTATGGCGGCGAGTGCATCCAGGCCGACGACGGCTCCCTCTCGATCATCGACTTCAACGACTGGCCTTCCTTCGCGCCCTGCCGCACCGAGGCCGCCACATACATTGCGAAAGCGGTGATGGCCGCGATAAAATCGCACCGCTGAACCACCCTCACCACCTTAGCAGACTGAGAAGAATGAGCATTAAACAGACAGCCAGCACGGTAGCCGACAAATTTATGCACGGGAAAGGCATCTTCACCTTCCTGCGCTCCTCGGTATCGTCGCAGATAGCGTCGTGGACCGATATGGGTATCTGCTTCATCTTCTACGCCTGGGTTCTGCGCTCGCTCGACCCAAGTTCGCCGATGCGAACCTTCCTGGCCACCGCCATCGGCCTCGTGGCCGGAGGCATCGTCAACTGCATTGTCAACTACAAATTCACCTTCCAGAGCGACAACTGCCCCGTAAAGGCCGTGGCCGTGAAATACATTCTCATCTGGGGAGGTTCCTTCATACTCAACCTCGGAGGCACAACGCTGCTCGAACAGACCCTGCAGCGCATCGACTTCATTATGAACAGCCACTGGATCAAGCCCGACGGCGTCTTCGCCTTCGCCCGCCTCTCCGTGTCGCTGATTGTCTCCCTGGCCTGGAATTTCCTGATGCAGAAAAACTTCGTCTACCGGCGCACACGCTTCGACAGTTTCGCCATCCGTCTGGTGGATTTCATCACCTTTAAAAAGCAAAGAACGCATAGCACAAATGATTGATAAAAACACTTTCAAGCAGCAGCGCGACGGCCTGCAACAGGGTATCTACAAGATTATCAACCCCTTTGTAAAGCTGTTGATCCGTATAGGCGTAACACCCAATATGGTCACCACCATCGGCCTGCTGGGCAATGTAGCCTCGGCCTGCATCATTGCCTGGGCCGGCCTGCTTGCCGCTGAAGACCCCGCCAACCTGCGCTTCGACCTCATCACCCTGGCCGGAGCCGTCACCATCCTCTTCTCGCTGTTCGATATGCTCGACGGCCAGGTGGCGCGCCTGGGCAATATGGTATCGCGCTTCGGCGCCCTCTACGACTCGGTGCTCGACCGCTACTGCGAACTGCTCACCCTCGGCGCTATGTCATACTTCCTCATCACCGCCGGATACACCATCGGAGCACTCATCACCCTGCTGGCCCTGATCGGCTCGGTAATGGTAAGTTATGTACGCGCACGCGCGGAAGGCGTGGGCATCGAATGCAAAATAGGCTTTATGCAGCGCCCCGAGCGCGTGGTAGTCACCTCCCTGGGCTGCCTCGCCTGCGGCATCATCGGCCTGGCCGCCCCCGACAAAGCCGAGATCGCAATGTATGTGCTCATCGGCTGTATGACCATCATCGCCATCTTCGCCAACGTCACCGCCTTTGCCCGCGTAAACCTCTGCCGCCGCGAGCTCACCAAATAATCCGCCGCACTGCTGCGCCGTACGTCAAACCATCCACCCATCAGTTCATTGCCCACACGCAAAGAAAACATAGCGCTCTTCGCATCGCTGGCCATTTGGCTCTCGGTCACCGCAATCTTCGTAGGATTCCGCCCCGAGCACTTCTGGCTCGCCCTGCTCATAGCCGCACTGTTTCTCACCACCCGCGTTTCGCGCAAGATAGTGGTGGCCCTTCTCCCGTTCATCATCTTCGGCATCTCATACGACTGGATGAACATCGTCCACAACTATGAGGTGAACCCCGTAGACATCCGCGGCATCTACGACACCGAAAAAGCCCTCTTCGGCATCACCGCCGCCGACGGCACACTGCTCACCCCCAACGAATTCTTCGCCCTCCACACCACCCCGCTGCTCGACTTCCTCGGCGGATTTTTCTACCTCTGCTGGGTGCCCGTGCCCATCCTCTTCGGCCTTTACCTATTTTTCAACCGCCAGCAGAAAATCTACCTCCACTTCGCCCTGGTATTCCTGCTGGTCAACTTCATCGGCTTTGCCGGCTACTACATCCACCCCGCCGCGCCGCCATGGTATGTGGTCCTCCACGGCTTCGATTTCCAGCTCGGCACACCCGGCGACACAGCAGGCCTCGGCGCCTTCGACCAAATGACCGGCCTCGGCATCTTCCGGGGCCTCTACGGACGCAACGCAAACGTTTTCGCAGCCGTGCCGTCGCTCCATTCGGCCTACACACTCGTGGCATTCATCTACTCCCTGAAAGCACGCTCACCGCGCTGGATACAGATTCTGCTCGCCGTGATCACCCTCGGCATCTGGTTCACAGCCGTCTACACCTCCCACCACTACATCATCGACGTCAGCCTCGGCATCCTCTGCGCCCTGCTGGGCACCCTCCTCTTCGAAGGCGTGCTCATGCGCATCCCCGCCTTCAGCCGCTTCATCAGCCGCTACGCCCGCTACATTGCCCTCCGCGCCGCTTAATTAACTATTTTTAATACTCCATTACACACAACGCGCTCCGTAAACACTTTTTAGGAATATTACCCTATATTTAACCTTTATTAGCTATATTGCACAAATTTTTCGCCAAAATTATTTTTGCAATTCAAAAAATCTACCTACTTTTGAGGGCAATTTTGCTTATGCCAGTGAAGTAACACAGTTTCAGACTATTTTCTTCGGCTACGCAGCGCCTCCCCCGCTCCCGCGAGGGTCCCGCGTAAAATATTGCCTTACAAAAACTTAACCATACTATCAAACAATGAGTAACGTTAAAAAAGCCGAGGGTAAGCTCGGTGTTCTGGTTGTCGGCCTCGGCGCTGTGTCCACCACTTTTATGACCGGTGTGCTGATGACCCGCAAAGGCCTCGCCAAGCCTGTTGGTTCAATGACCCAGTACGACAAAATCCGTGTCGGTGAGGGCGAGAACAAAAAGTATCTCCACTACAACGAAATCGTGCCCCTGGCCGACCTCAACGACATCGTTTTCGGCTCTTGGGACGTATATCCCGCCAACGCTTTCGAATCGGCTATGCACGCCGAAGTCCTCAAAGAGAAGGACATCCTTCCCGTTAAGGACGAGCTGGAGAAAATCGTGCCCATGAAGGCCGCCTTCGACCACAACTACGCTAAGCGTCTTGATGGCGACAACATCATGAAGGGCAAGACCCGCTGGGAAATGGTTGAACAGCTCCGCGAAGACATCCGCAACTTCAAGAAGAACACCGGCGTTGACCGCGTTGTTGTCCTCTGGGCCGCTTCCACCGAAGTTTACGTTCCCGTCAACGAAGAAGTTCACTTCACTCTCGACGCCCTCGAAAAGGCAATGAAAGCCGACGACAAGGAGCACATCGCTCCCTCGATGTGCTACGCTTACGCAGCACTCACCGAAGGCGCTCCCTTCATTATGGGTGCCCCCAACACCACCGTCGACATCCCCGCTATGTGGGAGCTCTCCGAAAAAACCAAGATGCCTATCGCCGGTAAAGACTTCAAGACCGGCCAGACCCTGGTAAAATCAGGCTTCGCACCCATCATCGGCACACGTTGCCTCGGCCTCAACGGCTGGTTCTCGACCAACATCCTCGGCAACCGCGACGGTCTCGTGCTCGACGAACCCGCCAACTTCCGCACAAAAGAGGTTTCCAAGCTCTCCACACTGGAGTCGATCCTCGTGCCCGAAGATCAGCCCGACCTTTACGGTGTAAACTGCGGCGGCGAAGGCAACACTCACAACGGCTACTACCACAAAGTACGCATCAACTACTATCCTCCCCGCAACGATAACAAAGAAGGCTGGGACAACATCGACATCTTCGGCTGGATGGGCTACCCCATGCAGATCAAGATCAACTTCCTCTGCCGCGACTCCATCCTGGCAGCTCCCCTCTGCCTCGACCTCGTGCTCCTGAGCGACCTCGCTGCCCGCAACGGCCGCTACGGCATCCAGCGCTTCCTGAGCTTCTTCCTCAAGAGCCCTATGCACGACTACACCAAGAACGAAGTGCCCGTCAACCACCTCTTCCAGCAGTACGTAATGCTGAAGAACGCTATCCGCGAAATGGGTGGCTACCCCGCCGACGAGCCCATCGACTAATCCCCGCAGATTCCCGGACAAAATCCACTGCAGATTCCCGGATTAAATCCGCTGCATAAAAAAATAGGCTGTGCCCCGCACAGCCTATTTTTTATTCCCGGCACTCCCCCCCCCTACACTACCGTGCACGCCACCATCTCGATTCATTTATACATAATTAAAGCTTGCAGATATCACGGTAATATGCTAATTTTGCGTCATTATGAAAGATATTACACACCGCAACGGACCCCGTATTGTCAGTGTCAAGGATTTTAGAATTGACTCGGAATATATCGCTTGGATATCAGAAATCAAGCGGCGCTACATCTCTGCACAGATCAAAGCATCTATTAAAATCAACACAGAAAAACTACGGTTTAACTGGAGCTTAGGTCGTGACCTTGTGATGCGCAAGGCAGAGGAGCACTGGGGAAGCGGAGTCGTTGAGCAGCTCAGCTTCGACTTGCAAGAGGCCTTCCCGCAAGAAAAAGGATTTGGAACTACAAATCTTTGGGCTATGAAAAAATGGTATACATTTTTCTCTCAGCCGGAAGCAATAGAAAACTCCACCAAGCTGGTGTAGAAATACAGGAATCTTCTAATCAGCATATTATAAAACTCCACCAAGCTGGTGGAGAATTTGATTTGCCATTATTGCTTAGTCGTGTGCCGTGGCGTCACCAAGTTAACATCATAACCAAATGCAATTCGATAGATGAAGCTATTTTCTATCTGCGGGAATGTATATTGGGTGGCTGGAGCCGTCAGACATTAGATAATTCGTTGAAAGCCCATCTGTATAAATCACACGGCAAAGCCATCAGCAACTTCACCGAATATCTGCCGGAGGCTCAATGCCGTATGGCACAGGAAATCACTAAGGACAATTACGACTTCGGAGTTATAACCGTACCCAACGATTATAGAGAGGAACAGCTGGAGGCTGCACTTGAGAAGAATATTACTCGATTTCTCCTCGAACTCGGTACCGGTTTTGCATTTGTGGGTAGACAGAAAGAACTCATTGTAGGCAATCGCACTCGCAGAATTGATAGCTGTTTTATCATATCCGTCTGAAATCATACGTAGTGGTTGAGTTAAAAGTCAGACCATTTGATCCGGAATACGCCGGGAAACTCAATTATTATGTAAATGCCGTGGATGAGCTGCTGAAAGGCCCGGATGATAATCCGACAATTGGATTGCTTATATGCAGTGATAAGAACGATATAGATGTGCGTTGGGCATTCAAGGGCGTACAGACTCCTTATGGGAGTTGCTTCTTATGACAATATTCAGGTAGTTCAATCAAATCTGCTTCCGTCAGCAGAAGAGCTTCAATTCCGCGTGCGCTTGGTGGAAGAGGAAATGCGAGGACTCCCAAAATAGTTATACACCATATAGAATAGGCAGCCTGAAATAAAAAGCTCGAGGCAAAAGCAAATTGCAGGAGCGCACAGTAGGTGTGCGCTCCTGCAATTTTCATAATTCAGTTTTATAGTTCAGGACTGTGTCGAAATAGCCACCGACGTATCCGTCTGTAGGGACGCACCCCAGGTGCGTCCGTCATACACGCTGAGTATCAGCCTTTTAAGTGGATGCACCTTGGGTGCATTCCTACAAGTTAATACATTAATTTGAGTTTTGACACAGTCTCGTCCGGCAACGCCTTAATCGCTGGGAGTGAGGATTTTTCGGCGCCGCAAGCTGAAAGCTTTGGCCTCATTCGCCGCAAGCGGGTGCGGCGCGGGGTTAGGCGGCAATCCCCCCCCCCGGGGAATCAGAACTGATAGCTGACGCCGATGGCGGGAATGATGGCGTTGAGCTTGTAGTCGGCCTTGAAGGTGCCGGTGGTGGGCAGCGGCTCGAGTGCCGGTTTGCCCAATGCCTGCAGTGTGGGGTTGACGGTACCAATCTGCTGGTTGTAGATGGGAGCGATGAAATCGTCGAACTCGCCGGTACCGCTGGAGCCGCAGCCGTGAACATACATAAAGGCTACATCAATCGAAAGGCCCTTGAGCGGACGGAAGGAGAGACCTACCGACGGCTCAATTTTAGTCATACCGGGAGTTTCGGGGTTGTAGTAGTCGGTGTTGCAGGGAGAGCAGTCGACCATCAGACCGGCGCGGACGTCGAAACGCTCTGTCAGGGCGAACTCACCGCCGAGGTGATAAGTCATAGCGTTGTGATAATCCTTCGTGAGGTACTGGTTGAACATCTCGGGCAGCCCGGCGAAGGTGATGTCGAGCTTCTTGTAAGTGCCCCAGCCGTTGAGCTGAGCGTCGAAAGCGAGCAGCAGTCGGGGGATGGGGCGCCAGGATGCACCTACGGTGAACACATACGGCGCAGGCATCGACGCGTCGAAGTTGGCGTAGTTCAGGTTGTCGAGCTTCTCGCTGAGAATGCCGGCCGCCTGAGCATTGGCGTAAGTCACGGCGGCATTGCCGGCCTTTACGTGCATATCCTGCTTGCTGCGGAATGATGCGCCGAGCGACAGATTGGGAAGCACATCCCAGAGCACACCCACATTCACACCGAAGGCAAGCTCGGAATCGCCGGTAAGATTCACCGAAGCGGGGGCGGTGATGCCGAATTCCTCATAAGGAGGCTTCTGGCCGGTCAGCTGCGAGGGGAGATTCATCAGCCCCACCAGCTTATTCATCGAAGCCGACGACACAAGGCCCTTGTTGAGATTGACATTACCCCATGTAATCATCAGACCGGCACCAACCGACAGATTGGGGAGAATGCGCCACGACACGGTGGGCTGCACGGTGAAAATCTTCAGGTCGCACGACTCATTGAGCACGGCACCGGGCCAACTCTTGCCCCAGTCGATCGACGATCCGTAAGGGGTGTAGAGCGTCACACCGGCATAAAGATTATCATAAATGCGAAATGAAGCCGCAAAATTCATCGGGGTCGACACCTTGTTGGAAGTCTTGTAGTCCTTACCCTCGTGAGTGGCAGTCACATTCGACTTGATAGCACTTAAAGCGCCTGACACCTGGAAAGTATTCTCTGAGAAAGCCAGCGCGCCGGGGTTAAAAATCTGGCTCTCCGAGCCGAGCTTCATGGCTACGCCTACATGGCCCATACCTTCCTGACGGGCGCTGAACGTGTTCACCTGATAGCCTTCAGCGGCCGATGCCAGGGCAACTGTGGCCGCCGCTGCGGCCATAAGAATTTTCTTCATAAAATGATAAATATGTGACACGGCAACCGAGTGCTGCCGAAATTGGCGACAAAATTACCAATTATTTCCCAAATTTCCAAATTCCGCCATCTCCCCGCCACATCTTCGCCATATAACCACATCTTCGCCATATAACCACATCTTCGCCATATAATAAGGTCAATGCAAAATTAGGCGATTCATTTGAATAGTTCCATTTTGAATCCTATTTTAGGATACTGTTTCAGAAACTGTGACAGGGAAAATGAGTTAAAAAGATAGAAAAAACATTTTTCAAGGCCGACTAAATAAAAAATCCCACAACTAAGAGACTAAAAGCTCTAAGTTATGGGACTATCTTATATGCAATAATAAGCGTTTATAAGCACATCATAATTATCATTTTGAAGATGATGATGTATGCGAGGAATAAGATCTTTCGTACTTGATATAAAACTTAACCGGAGATGCACCATTTACGATACGCTTTTCACTTCTTTCCTGAGGACAGCCAACTTTAACTCGCGATGTGGCAGATCTTTTAGATAAGAAAGTAATAGTATCTACATAAAATTGGTTGTCAATTACTTTTTGAGTCGCATTGCCTCCTACGTGGTATGTAATATAATTCGTAAATACAATAGGAGAATTTCGCAAGTCAAATGAATAAGTTGGAGCCTCCTTCCTTTTTGGAGTTATATTGTAATCACAATCATAAAAAACATCCGGACTTATCAAATATTCTGAAATAAACTTAGATGAATATGGAGGAATAGCAACTACTTCTTTATCCTTATAAGATACAGTGGTAGACTTTGTATGGCCTCCACTCGAAACTTTAGTAGCAGAAATTGCCCCTGGGACATAACTACCGATTGTGTTCCAATATCCATAAGCAGTTCCGGATTGAGATGAAGAGGATGACGATGTAGAAGCTACAGAAGTTGAGATCGTGCGTTCAAAGGAATAGTCATACGCTATACCATTTCGAATAAAAAAAGATTTTGACAAATCTACATACAGAATTTGATTAGAATTATTGGTTATAACGAATCCTGCTTCTCCGCCATCTCGCCAGAAATCATAACTGACAGTACAGGCATCATCGACATACTCATATTGACCAAGTGTATTTTTTTGTAAGTCACTTGACACGTTACAAATCTCGTAATATGTCGAATATTGACAGGATGTAATTCCCAATGCGAAACAAGAAATTAAGAGTAATAATGACGGTTTCATTTTTGTTAAAATTTACAAAAAATCCTATTATTCACAAATTATAATTTCTAAAATAAATTGATATTTCACCGCATAAAACACGAACAACACCGCCTGAATGGTGTGGCGGTAGAAGTTAGGGGGGATTAGACCCAGCGGAGGCGGCGGAGGAGAAGGAAGGCGGCGGCGGTGAGAACCACGGCGATGCCGATGACGATCCAGAAGGCGTATCGGCCGGTGATAAGGATGTCTACGTTCATACCGTAGAGCGAGGCCACGAAGGTGGGCACCATCAGGATGATCGACAGGCCGGTCATTCGTTTTACCACGAGGTTGACGTTGTTGGAGATAATCGAGGCATAGGAGTCCATCGTGCCCTCAAGGATGTCGCTGTAGATACCCACGGTGGAGTCGGCCTGCCGCAGCTCGATTTCCACATCCTCGTAGAGGTCATCGTCGAGGGTGTCGGTGTAGATTTTCTTCACCCGTTCGAGCACCATTGAGTTCCCCTTGATGGAGGTGTTGAAGAATACGAGCGACTTCTGAATCTTCATTAGCATCATCAGGTCGTCGTTCTGCACTGATTTTTCCAGCGCTTTTTCAGTGCCGATGACATCCTCGGTGAGCGAGCGCAGGAAATCCAGGTACCAGTAAGAGGCCGAATAGAGGATGCGCAGAGTGAAGTTGGCCACATTGTCGAAAAGCACACACTTGCGGCGCGTGTGCTCGGCGAAGTCATCGATCAGATGGTTCTGGTGATAGCACACCGTGATCACCCGGTTGAGCCCGTGGCTGATTACTCCCAGGGGCACGGTGACATAGGGCATAGCGCCGTGGGCGCGTATGGGGATGCGCACAATCGTCATCATCCAGTCGCCATCGCGCTCCACACGCGCCCTTTCATCCTTATCCTGCAGATATTCCAGAAACATTTCGGGCACCTGCTCCACTTTGGTCAGATACTCCACATCGCCCGTGTGCGGGGTCACGACATCCACCCAGCACACCCCTTCGGGGCGGTCGGTCTCGCGGAAGCCCTTGTCGCAACAATAGAATTTTCTCATCTTAATAAATAAATAGTATCGCGGGCTGAAGCCAGCCATATATTTATAACACTTTACCCCCTCAGATTGTTATAACATAACAAACAAATAACTGCCCCGAAATGAAACAAATCATCCTTCTTCGCCACGGCCAGAGCCAGTGGAACCTCGAAAACCGATTCACCGGCTGGACCGATGTAGAGCTGTCGGACCAAGGGCGCACCGAGGCGCGCGACGCCGGCCGCGCCATCCTCCGCGCCGGACTGAAACCGCAATTCTTCTTCACCAGTTACCTGCGCCGCGCCATCCACACCCTCCAGATAGCAGCCGCCGAAATGCAGCTCGACTATATCCCCGTAATCAAGGACTGGCACCTCAACGAGCGCCACTATGGTGCCCTCCAGGGACTCAACAAAGCGGAAACTGCGAAGAAATTCGGCGACGAACAGGTGCACATCTGGCGCCGCAGCTACGATGTGCAGCCCCCGGCACTTACTCCCGACGATCCCCGATACCCCGGCAAAGACCCCCGCTACAGCCACCTGTCGGCCGACCAGCTACCGCTGACCGAGTCGCTGGCCGATACCATTGAGCGCGTGCGCTGCTGCTGGGAGGAGATAATTATGCCCCGCCTGGAAGTGCTCGACACCATCCTGATTTCGGCGCACGGCAATTCGCTCCGCGCATTGGTGATGATGCTGCGCCACTTCACCCCCCAGGAAGTGGTATCCTACGAAATCCCCACCGGCAAACCCCTGCTGCTCACCACCGACGACAATCTGCGCTACCTCTCCACTACGGAGCTTTGAGGCGCAACCTTACCATCTCGGAGCTGTGAGGCGCTACTTCTCCACCTCGGAGCTTTGCCCCCTCATCTTTTCGGCCAGCATCGCGCCGGCCACCCGGGCGCCCTTGGGCGACCAGTGACTGTCGTTAAGATAATACACATCCTGCTCGCCGGAGGCCACCAGCCGGGTGACCGCCTCGGTAGGATTCACCACATAATCAAGCCCCGCGAGAGTCTCGCTCAGCTGCGCGCTCAACACAATCGGCTCGTAGGGGTTATCGGCCGCAAAGTGCTGATACACCTCATACTTGTCGGGCGAAATCATCATTATCATCTCCACCCCCTTGGCGGCGAAAAGCCCGTGAAGCCTCTCCACATTGGTGCGGACGGCCTGCAGACGATCTGGAGTGGCCTTGGAAGAGAGGTCGTGGTAATAGAAATACAGCTGCGAGCCCATCTCATCGTGCGAGAACACCTTCTGTTTCAGCGGAATACTCCTCACCGGACTGTCGAAAATCTTCAACGAGAGCTTCACCCAGTCAATGGTCTCCTTCTGGAGCGCCGACAACTGGCTCTGCAAATGCTGCTCCGATGTTCCCAACATTACGGGCACACGGCTTTTCAGCACCGGCATCTTATTCTCTTTATTGAAATCCACATCGGCCCAGCGATGCACCAGCATACGCTCCACGCTCTCCACAATCACCGTTTTCACCTGGGGGTGCTTCTCGAAGAAATCCGATTTCACAAGATCCACGGCAGCCTGCACCGGGGAGTAAGACTGACTGGACAGAGTGTAGACATCCACCGTGTCGGCCAGTTCGTGCCCGAGCGCGGCAGCAAAGCCCGAAGGATACTGATAGGCAAACGAGTCGCCGATAACCCCCACGCGATGGGTGTGGCCGCAATGAGGATACCACACCACGAGCGTATCGGGGTAGGCCAGCGGATAGGTACGCACCTGATATTCGGGACCAAACTGTATCTTGCCCAGCTTGCCCAGGTCGCCCGTGAGATTGCAGCGCACCTCTATGGCATAGTAGCCTATCAGACACATACCCAGAAACACCGGTATGGCGCCGATGCCCACCCGGCGCAGAAAACGCTTCAGCGCCGGCATATTTATATCGAATCTGCCGCGCGGTGCGCCGCCGTCGGCACCGTTGCCGGCTGATATGTTTTCCTGTGACATAATTTGATACTGTTCAGAATATCAGAATTGGAAATAGATAAATGTCTCCACGCCGCGCCCGAAGCCCAGCCCGAAGATTATCGCATAATAGATGGCCCAGCGAATCCAGGGCTGACGGATCTTCTCGATAGCCAGGCCGTGCTCCTTGCGGCGCTGAATCCACTCCACCGCAAGCATCACCACTATCATCGCCAGCGACACCCACATATCGTGCTCCACCATCCCCACCGGCTTTTTCAGCAGGCTGGCTCGGAACATTCCTTCGATATACTGCCAGGCGTCGGTGATGGTCTGTGCGCGGAAAAGCACCCAGCCGACTACCACCAGGAAGAAGGTCACGGCCATAGCGCGCATCTCCCTGAAAGTGGGGAATCGACTATCCTCTGCCACCACGCCCTTATATTTGCGGTTGCGCCCCAACAGAATCAGCGGCACGAACAGCAGCGCGTGATAGCCGCCCCAGGCTAAGAAAGTCCAGTTGGCCCCGTGCCACAGGCCGCTCACCAGGAAGATGGCGAAGGTATTGCGCACCACCTTCGGGCGCGACACCCGGCTGCCGCCCAGCGGAATATACAGATAATCCACAAACCAGGTGTTCAGCGAGATATGCCACCGCTTCCAGAACTCCCCGATGTTGCGCGAGAAGTAAGGTATGCGGAAGTTCTGCATCAGATTGTAGCCGAAAAGCCGCGCCGTGCCTATGGCAATATCGCTGTAGCCCGAGAAGTCGCCGTAAATCTGAAATGAGAAGGCTATCGCGCCGATCCAGAGCGAACTGGCCGGGAGATTGTGATAATTCTCGAATACCGAATTAGCCACCGCGGCGCAGTTGTCGGCCACGAGCACCTTCTTGAACAGACCCCACAGGATGCGCCGCGCTCCATCCACCGCCGCGTCATAGTCGAAGCGGTGAAGCTTGTAGAACTGCGGCAGCAGGTTGGTGGCGCGCTCAATCGGGCCGGCCACAAGCTGCGGGAAGAAAGCGATATACGCGAAGAAGGCGGTGATGTCGCGGGTAGGCTCCAGCTTCCGGCGGTACACGTCGATGCTGTAGCTCAGCGCCTGGAAGGTGTAGAACGAGATGCCCACCGGCAGAATCAGTTTCACCAGCATACCCGACGTGTCGCCGTCGAGAAACTGCGCGGCAAACTGCGTCACGAAGAAGTTGTAATATTTAAACAGGCAGAGAATACCCAGGTTTATCAGGATATTCAGCCCGCAGAAAAATCGCGCCCTCGGGCGCCGGTCCTCCTGCCAGGCTCTGCCGATGGCGATGCCCGTGAGGTAGCTGCATAGCGACGTAAACGCTATCAGCAGCAGGAACCGCCAGTCCCACCAGCCGTAGAAAAGATAGCTCACCGCAATGATAAACAGATTGCGCACCCTCACCCGCTGATTGAACGCCAGCCAGTAGAGCAGGAATACCACTATCAGAAATACGGCAAACTCTATGGAGTTGAAAAGCATATTGCTGCGATGATGTGAAAAAAAATCGGGTGCAAAGTTACATATTTTAACCCGTAAAACACCCATATTTATCTGCCAAAAAGCCGTTTCGACATACATTTGCAGCCTATTTGCCACAAAATACACCCCCTCCGCTGCAAAAACAGCATTAATATTTGTGTTAGTTTTGGAAAAATCGTATCTTTGTGGGCTAAATCTGATAAAATAAAAACAATAACATAAACCTTTTTTACTGCAAATGTCAGCACTCGAACAAATCCGACAGAGGCCCATCCTCATTATTTCGATTCTGGGTATCGCGCTTCTGTTGTTCATCCTCACCGCGGTCGATAACCCCGGCGAGCTTTTCACCGACTCTCACACTGTGGCTGAAGTTGACGGCCAGAAAATCGACTACATGGAATTCCAGCGCCGCGTGGAGCAGCAGTCGGAGCAGATGCGTCAGCAGGGCCACACCGACATCGACAACAACCGCATGCAGGCCCAGGTGCTCCAACAGATGGTCAACCAGCTCCTCCTCAAAGAGGAATTCAAAGACCTCGGCCTCGTCGTTACCGACAATGAGCTTTCAAAAGCCATGCTCGGCGACGCTCCCCACCCCTCGGTAGTGCGTATGGTGCAGCAGTTCGGATTCCCCTCAGCTCAGGAGCTTTACGACTACGCATTCAACTCCAACAAGTACGGCCTCCAGCCCGACCAGGCCCGCCAGCTCCAGGATGCCTGGACTGCCCTGGAAAAGAACACCGAAGATATGATGCTCAGCGAGAAATTCAACTCGCTCTTCGCAGGTGCCCTCACCGCCAACAAGCTCGACGCTAAGGCTTACTACGATGACAACGCTTCTACTTCGACCATCGCCTACGCACGCAAGGACCTCTCCTCGCTGCCCGACGACCAGTTCAAGCCCTCCGAAGCCGACATCAACGAGCTCTACAACAGCGAGAAAAACCGCTTCCGCATCGACGAGGATCAGTATCTCATCGACTACATCACAGTCGACGTAGTTCCCTCCAAGGAAGACATCGCCGCTGCTCAGGCCGATGTGAACAAGGCTCTCGCTCAGCTGAAAGTAACCCCCGGCACCGAAGCCCTCACCGGCAACTCCAAATTCTACGTCGACCGCGTTTCCGCTCCCAAGAGCAAGCTCGAAGGTGGCCTCAGCCGCGCCCTCGACCGCATCCTCGCCGACAGCGTAGTCACCGTCTCCAACTTCGACAACCAGTTCGTGCTGGCCAAGCTCCTCGGTGTCACCAACAACGTCGACTCTGTGCTCCTCGACATGGCCGTCTTCGCTGAAAACGCCCCCGTCGACTCAGTGCTCGCCAAGCTCAACGGCGGCAGCCGCCCCGCCGACCTCGGCGAAAAGCTCATCGCCCAGAGCCAGGATTCAGTATGGATCTCGCTCATCGATCCCCAGCTGGCTATGATTAAAGACGACATCAACGCTGCCGCCGACGGTCAGTACTTCACCAGCAAGAACAATCCCGGTGTGGCTATGAAGGTGCGCAGCCGTCGTGCTCCCGTCACCATCTACGACATCGCCAAAATCACCTACGACGTCATCCCCTCCAACGCCACCGTCAACAAGCTCAACTCCGACTTCCGCAACTTCCTGGCCACCAACGACACCCCCGAGAAATTCGCTGCTGCCGCTCCTAAAGCCGGATACAACGTAATGGAAGGCGTAGTCACCCCCTCCACCCTCGGCATCGGCTCCATCCAGGACACCCGCAACGCCGCCAAGTGGACCATCGACAACAAAAAAGGCGCCGTGAGCGGTGTATTCTCCAACGATAACGACTCCCGCCTCATCGCCGTAGCCGTGAAAGACGTTTACGACGGCGACTTCATCCCCGCCTCCAACACCCGCGTTCACGAATACCTTGAAAATAAGGTACGCGCACGTATGAAAGGCGAAAAACTCGTAGCCGACTACAAAGGCAAAGCCAAAGACATCGCCGGATACGCCGCAGCTATGAAAGTCAGCGTCGACACCACCACCGTCACCTTCGGCCAGCCCATGGTACAAGGCTTCGCTCCCTTCCAGGCAGCCCTCAACGCCAATGTTGCCGTAGCAAAGCAAGGCCAGCTCGTAGGGCCCATCGCCCTCGACGACGCCGTGATTGTCTTCAACGTAACGAAGATCGACAAGACCGCCCGCCCCTTCGACTACACCAACGACGCCATGGCCTACAACCAGCGTGAAGGCGCAGCCATCCTCCAGCGCTCCCTTCCCGCCATCCTCCTCGGCAACAAGAAAGTCGACAACCGCATCCAGAAATTCTACTCCGCCGACGCCCGCTAATCCCCGCGCCCGCCCGGCTCGGCCCCGGCGCCTCGCCTGCAGCCCCGGCTTCTCACCACTGTTCAGCCTGCAGCCCAGCCAGCCGCCCGGCAAAGTAGATAAATCGTATATTGCGTATAATTCGTATATTGCGTATAAATCGCATAATGCAAAAACAAGCAAGGCCGCCCAATGCGCGGCCTTGCTTGTTTTTGCACCTGCCTTCGGGCATGCGCCCTCAGCACTGTGTTGAGGGCGCATGCCCGAAATGGAGCATCCCCGCCTGCTGCCCTACCAGCGCAGCCCCTCCTTTTCTCCGGCCTTCCGAAGCGGAAGGCAGCGCGGCGCAGCCTCCTGTTCTCCTGTCTTTTGCTATGCGCATTATGCATTCTGCATTACGCATTGAGCATTATGCCTGGCGGGGGATGCCCATGTATTCGAGGTAGCGGTTGTAGAGGTTGCCGGCCTGGAGATAGGCCGACTGCGGGCTCATGAAGTGGCTGAACTCAAAGGTGATAGCCTTGTCGTAGCCGGCGCGTTTGGCGGCCTCAAGCTTCATGCGCAGCTTCTCAAACTTGATGGGGAAGAAACGGATAGGCATATCGCGGTCGAAAGTCTCGGCGTTGGTCCAGCACTTGATGCCATATTTGTCGGCCAGCTTCTTGTTCACCTCGAAGAAAGCGTCAAGCTCATCATAGTCGATGTGCCCGTCCTGGAAAGCGCAGGCGTCGACCACCTCGTGGATGCCGTCGAAAATCTCGTTCCATTCCTTTTCGTGCTCCTGCACGCTCACAGCGTCCTCCTTCGTGAGAGTATTGTCGGAGGAAAGCACAGCCTTCTTGCCATCCATAAACGGGGAAATGAACGTGGGCAGACCCCCGGAGAGGTCCTTGCACAGCTTACCCATCTTTACAAACGACTCGATGGCGCCCTTTGTGGCGCGGCTGATTTCGCAGCTCAGATACCAACCGCCGAATGCGGGATAGTGGCCGTAGCGCTTCCACGCCTCCTCAATCACGTGAAGGTTGTCCTCGGTCATAATGCTGATATCCTTGTCGGGCACAAGACCGCCAAGGTCGTAGGTGCCGAACCAGAACTTCATGCCGTGGCGCTCGGCCAGACGCAGGAACATATCCACCAGATCCACGTGCGGCATATAAGCATTGTGCTTCTTCATCAGATACTCCGACGGATAAGCCGTAAATTTGCGCAGACCGCAGCGGATGAGGATCACATCCTTAATGCCGCAAGACTTCATGTGGCGGAAGTCGGCATCCCATTCGGCCTCGCCCCAGTTCTGGTGCGGGATATCGTAGGAAATTTCATCGAGGAACGTACCGGTGATGGGCAGACCCAGACCGCGGGGCGTCACCGTGGGATACCCGCCGGTGAGCGACGCGCCGCCGGGCGAGGCGGCCACGGCTGCGGCAGCGGTTTTATCATCAACAGCCAGGGCGCCTGCGGGGAGAGCGAGCGCCGAAGCACCGAGAGCAATTTTCTTTAGAAAGCCTCTTCTGTTTTCCATTTGCAAGATTTATAGTAGTGAATAAATGATAGTTACAGATTGGATACATTAATGGCCATTTTGGCGCGGGAGGGCGCGTTTTCGCCTATTCCCATATACGCTTTTCGGCCGATTCCAATATAAGAGTATTGTGCCCCGGAAAAGCTACTCAAATTATTTTGAATTTTTTTGCAAAAATGTGAGTAGGTTTTTGCCATTTAACTACTCATAAGCACAGAGTCCGCAAAATTAACCACATTTAACTTTAAAACTGTTTTACACATGAAAAAAATGCTTCCCCTTCTTGGGGTACTGGCTGCCGGCGCACTTTGCTCCTGCTCCAGCGACGAGCCCGCAGGCGCCAACCGCACCCCGGAAAATGTAATCAAGGTGGTCACCGATGTGCAGCCAATCTCTCGTGCCGGCCACGCCACCGAAACACTTAAGGAATTCGGTCTTACCATCTCCGGCGCCGAGGCCACCCTCTACGCCAACAAGAAGCTCACCGGCGACGCTATCGGCGGATGGAACACCGACGAAACAATGTACTGGGACGACCAGGAGGCCGCTCATACAATCATCGCATACGCACCTTATATCGACGGCACCCTCGACGACAAGAGTGTCATCGACGTGAAAGTCCTTGAGGACCAGACCACCGAAGAAGCCGTGATGGCTTCCGACTTCATCGCTATGAAGAAAGTCGGCTTTGTGCCCGCCACCGGCCTTGTCAACGGCAACCTGCCCGTGTCGATGGCCCACATGCTCGCCAAGGTCTACCTCGAAATCACCTATCCCGACGCATATAAGAAGGAAGGTGTGAACCCCGTGACCAACGTGGCAGTTAACGGTATGCTCACCGCAGCCAAGTTTGACTTCGGCGCATTCGACGGCACAAACTCCACCCTGGCTCTCAACGCCAACGCCACCCCCACCGCCATCAAGCCTCTGGCTACCAGCCACGCCAACACCACCGCTACCTACGAGTTCATCGCCATTCCCCAGACCCAAAGCTCGGTTGGCGTAAGCTTCAAGATCGCCGATACCCCCTATGTATGGGATTACAGCGGTCTGAACCTCGAAGGCGGCAAAGCCTACACCATCAAGCTCAACATCACCTCCACAGGCGTTAACCTGGGCGGCGACGTCAACGTAGGCGACTGGGAAGACGGCGAGGAAATCGGCGGCAGCGCTACCGAGAAGCCCGAACCCTTTACCGTAACCGACATCAACGACCGCACCGCATGGCAAGTCCTCTGGGGCACATGCCAGTTCCCCGGCTATGGCACGTTCAGCAACCTCTTCGACAACGACCTCGAATCATCCTGGTTCTCTCACTACAACGAGGGCGAGAAAGATGGCGACTGGGTAATGTCTTACACTGCCGGCGATGCTCTCGCTATCATCGATATGCAGGAAGCCAACTGGGTGGCTGGCTTCGGCTTCCGTACCGGCTATCCCGATGTGATTCCCCAGCGTGTTGAGCTTTACGTCACCACCGACGCTGTGGACACCAACGTTATCACCGACGAAGAGCGCAACAAGATGAACAATGGTTTCGACTTCGTGCGCGACAAGGATGCTTACTTAGCCTTTGTAGACAAAGTAAATCAAGCTCAGGCAGCTTACGACTGGAAGCTTGTCGGCGCAATCGACTGCGAATTTGATTTTGTTCAAAACATCAAGACTCTCGACCTCACTGAAGAGCAGCTCGCCAAGAAACTGGCCGGTCGCTACCTGAAGCTGGTAGTAAAATACTACCCCCACTCTGTCAACGATATGGGTCGTGCGGGTCTCCGCGAACTCTTCGTCAAGAAGGTGAGCAAGCAGGACGGCAAGCCCGTAGTTCTCTGAATAGACAAGTTTTAAGATAAAAGATTGTGATACCGGCGCGCCGAGAAAGCGCGTCAGCGCACCCCCCTCGACGCGCCGGTTTTCCCCCTTAACGTAAAAATCAATTCACCCCCGGAATGGACAATGTTAAGCTTACCGAACTGATACGTTTGCTATGCAGCCGGGAGATTAAAGTTCCCGACAATCTGGTAGAGCAACAGTGGCACGGAGTGATGCATCGCAGCAACATTCTGCGCAGCATCCTGCGCCGCCGCAACGTGCGCATCGGAGCCGCAGCCATTGCCACCGGGATCGTGTTCCTGGCCGGCGCCCTGATGTTCTTCAGCCGCCAGCAGGGTCAGCTCTTACCCGCCGAAGATATTGAATTTTACGCTCTGCACACTGCTCCCGCTTCGGAGACCGACTTCACCGGCAACACCCGACTGCGTGTAAAGGAAAGTGAAGAAATCGAGGTAAGCGCCACAAGGGCCAACTTCGACTACTCCTCCGGCTCAATCGTCTCCGACGCCGACACCATCGCACGCGGCGCCTCAAGCGCTCCCGGCCAGTACAACCAGCTGATAGTGCCCTGCGGCAAACACGCCAGCCTGAAGCTCAACGACGGCACGGTGATTCACGTCAACTCCCACTCCCGTGTGGTCTATCCGGCCGACTTCCGTGTAGGCAACCGGGAAATATTCCTCGAAGGCGAAGCTTACTTTGATGTGGCCCACGACGCCAACCGCCCCCTCACAGTGCATACCTCGCGCTGCAAGGTGTGTGTGCTCGGCACCGCATTCAACGTCTGCGCCTACCCATCGGCCAAGAGCGACGACATTGCCCTCGCCCGCGGCTCGGTAAGGGTGGAGCAGCACAACAGCCGCCGCACTCTCTCCCCCGGCCAGCTCGTCTCGGCCGGTGAAAACTCCCTCTCCGATGTCGCTAACGTCGACATAAGCCAATACACCTGCTGGATGAACAACTATCTCATCTGCAACAACAAGCAGCTCGATGAGATCTTCGACCGGCTCCACTACATCTATGGTGTGGATTTTGTAACACCCGACGGACTCCAAAACATAAAGATTTCCGGCAAGCTCGACCTGCGCGAGTCGCTCGTCGACGTGCTTGATATCCTCAATTACTCTATCCCGCTGAACTTCACACTGAAAGGTAACACCGTCAACGTAACAAGGCGTAACGTCTGAAAACCAATCATGAAAAATTTACTCAAATCCTTCCTTATAATCATTATTCTACTGGGGACAGCCCCTCTGCCTCTGCAGGCTCAGCCTGACAGGCAGCAGGTGGCCCCGCCCAATGTGACCGTCTCCGCCGACAATCTCTCGGTAAAGGATGTGCTCGACAAAATCGAAAAGCAGTCAGGGTATATTTTCGTATACCAGAAAGGCTCGGTCGACACCTCCCGCAAAGTGTCGGTGAATCTGGTCAAGAAAAGCATCGACGATGTGCTCAAAGAGCTCTTCGCCGATACCAACGTGGAGTGGAGCATCAAAGACCGCCAGGTGATGCTCCGCCAGAAAGCCAAAAAGGATGCGCCGGCTAAGGAGTCGGCAGCATCCAAAGGCCATAAACGCCACCTAACCGGTACAATTACCGACTCCGCTCTGGGCGAGCCGCTCATCGGAGCCTCGGTGATTGTGAAAGGCAAAAAGACCGGTACTACAACCGACATCGACGGTAACTACTCTATCGAAGTAGGCCCCAACGATGAAATCACGGTATCTTACGTAGGCTACTCGCCGCAGACCCTCGCCGTAGGCGACCTGGGTGTGCTCGATATAAAGATGTCGCCCGACGACAAGATGCTCTCCGAAGTAGTGGTAGTGGGCGCCGGCACACAGCAGAAAGTGTCGGTCACCGGCTCCATCGCATCGGTCAAAGGTGCCGAGCTGCGCGCTCCCTCCTCCTCTCTTACCTCCAACTTCGCAGGTAAGCTTGCAGGTGTGATCTCCAACACCACCTCCGGCGAACCCGGCTCCTCCAGCGAATTCTACATCCGCGGCGTGGGAACCTTCGGCGGCCGCGCCACTCCTCTGATTCTGCTCGACGACATCGAAATCTCCACCGCCGACCTCAACCGTCTGCCCGCCGAGTCGATCGCCAGCTTCTCGATTCTGAAGGATGCCTCCGCCACCGCCATCTACGGTGCCCGCGGCGCCAACGGTGTCATGCTCATCACCACCAAGAAAGGTGAGGAGAACACCCGCGCCAAAATCAACGTCACCCTCGAAGCTTCTTTCCTCAAGCCGGTAAAGCGTGTGGAATATGTCGACGGTGCACGCTGGATGGAGATGTACAACGAAGCCCAGGTGGCCCGCACCCCTACCGCCACCCCCAAGTATTCGCAGGACGCCATCAACTACACCCGCAGCGGCGTAAACCCTTACGTTTACCCCAATGTCGACTGGTATGACCTGATGTTCAGCGACGCCACCTACAACCAGCGCGCCAACGTCAACCTCACCGGCGGCGGCTCGAAGGTGACTTATTACATGGCCCTCCAGATCAACCACGACTCCGGTATTCTCAAGGTGCCCGAAACCTACAGCTTCGATTCCAACATCAACGACTGGAACTATATCTTCCAGAACAATATCAGCTACAAGCCCACCTCAACCACTACCATCGACCTGCACCTCAACGCGCAGTTCGGCAACCGTCGCGGCCCGGGCACAAGCACTTCCGGCCTCTTCAACGCCGTATATATGACCAACCCGGTCTGCTTCCCCGCTTTCTTCCCCAATGAAAGCGACGTGAATCACATCCGCTTCGGCAACTCGGTGCTCACCGGCTCGCGCCTCAATATAAACCCCTATGCCGAGATGATGAAATCCTACAAAGAGGTCAACTACTCCACCATCAACGCATCGCTCACCGGCAAACAGAAACTCGACTTCATCACCGAAGGCCTTGCTTTCTCGGTGCTCGTGAATATGAAGAGCTACGCCGAGTCGAGCTACATCAACACCATCGATCCCTACTACTATCGCGTGATGCCCAACTCCTGGGATGCCTCCGACCCCGGCTTCTATATGACCGAGAGCCTCCAGAAAGGTACCGACTACATCGCTCAAGGCGGCATCAACCGCTACAGCGACCGCACTTTCTACCTCGACGCCCGCCTCACCTACAACCGCCGCTTCAACAAGGACCACAACGTATCCGGTATGCTTATGTATATGATGCGTGAATTCCGCAGCGACGTGCTCCCCAACCGCAACCAGGGTCTGTCGGGCCGCTTCACCTACGATTACAAATACCGCTACCTGGCCGAGGTGAACTTCGGTTACAACGGTACCGAACGTCTCGACAAGGGTCACCGCTTTGAATTCTTCCCCGCCGTTTCGCTCGGCTGGGTGCCCTCCAACGAAACATGGTGGGAGCCGATGAGCAATTACATCAACCACCTGAAAGTCCGCGCATCCTACGGTCTGGTAGGTTCCGACGAAACAGGTCTGCTGGCCGGTGCCGCTCACTTCCTCTACCGCAATGAAATCATTATGAACGCCGGCGGCCCCTACTGGACCGGTCCCTATCACGGCGACGTGAGCGAGCAATACCGCCGCGGTCCCGGTTTCTCCCGCTTCGCTGTGGAGAATGCAGGCTGGGAAAGAGCCAAGAAGTTTGATATCGGTCTCGACATCGAGCTGTTCCGCGACCTGAGCATCACATTCGACTACTTCGACGACCGCCGCTCCAACATTCTGCAGAAGCGCAGCTCCTGGCCTGTAATCCTCGGCTGGTGCAGCGCCACTCCCTGGGGCAACGTCGGCAAGGTGTCGAACCGAGGCTTCGAGCTGAGCGCCAACTGGACTCACCGCTTCAACGACGACCTCTCCGTCGACCTCCGAGGCAACTTCACCTACACCGAGAACAAATATGTCTACAACGACGAGCCTGACTATCCCTACGTATGGCAGACCCGCACCGGCAAACCCCTCTCGGCCACCTACGGCTACATCGCCGACGGCCTCTTTGTCGACGAAGCCGACATCGCCAACTCCCCCTCGCAGCAGTCGCTCGGCTCCACCCCGATGCCCGGTGATATCAAGTACCGCGACATCGACGGCGACGGCATTATCACCGACCAGGATCAGGTGATGATCTCGAAATATGGACCCCAGCCCCGCATTCAGTATGGTATCGGTGCCAACGTGATGTGGAAGAAATGGGACTTCGGCGTGTTCTTCAACGGTTCGGCCAAGCGCACCATTATGATCGACGGCATCGCTCCCTTCTGCTCGGGCGAATCCAACCAGGACCGCAACATTATGCAGTTCATCGCCGACGACTACTGGAGCGAAAGCAATCCCCGCGCCGACGCTGCCTACCCCCGTCTGGGCATCAGCCGCCCGCAGGTAGCCGGCAACCTCGTATCATCCACCTTCTGGATGCGCAACGGCTCCTTCATCCGCTTCAAGACACTCGAGATCGGATATTCCTTCCCCTTCGTGCGTGTATACTTCAGCGGCGACAACCTCGCCGTATGGGGCCCCTTCAAGCACTGGGATCCCGAGCTTTCCTATAACTCTTATCCTCTGCAGCGCACTTTCAATATCGGCGCACAATTCCACTTCTAACCGCGATTCCTTAAAATGAACACCATAAAATACTTCAAGACATTGGCAGCCTCGGCGCTGCTGGCATTTGCTTCGGCAGGATGCACCGACTATCTCGATGTGGTGCCCCCCGAAACCGCCGACCTGCCCGACGCGATGAAGGACAAGCAGGATGCTATCGACTTCCTGTACTCCTGCTATTCGATCTGCTCCTATAACAACGGCTTCGCCTCAGTCGGCGCCCACGAGTCGTCGACCGACGAATTTGCTCACCCCGTGCTCTGGGGCCGTCTGAGCCAGGTCACCGCCTGGAATCAGCTCTCCTCATCCACCGTGCCCAACAATGCGCTGTGGAATCTTCCCTGGTCGGAGTGCTACAGCGCCATCGGCGTTTGCCACTTCTTCGAGAAGACCCTGGCCGAGAACAACCCCAAGGGCTGCACCACCGCCGACATCAACCGCTGGATGGCCGAGATTAAGTTCCTCAAAGCCTACTATCACTTCCGCGTACTCGAATCCTACGGTCCCTGCCCCATCATCGACCACTACTACGGCAGCGACACTCAGAAAGAGGATATCCCCGGCCGCTCGCACTTCGACTACTGCGTGGACCGCATCGTACAGTGGCTCGACGAAGCCGCTGCCGTGCTCCCCGCCACTGTGGAGAACTCCGAGCTTGGCCGCGCCACTTCCACCATCGCACTGGCTCTGAAAGGCCGCGTGCTCCTATACGCCGCATCACCCCTCTGGAACGGCTCATTCCCCTGGGATAACTTCCGCAACGTCAACTACGAGACTCCCGGCTACGGCCTCGAGCTGGTAAGCCACCAGTACAGCCGCGAGAAATGGGTACGTGCCCGCCAGGCTTGCCAGGAAGCGCTCGACTACGCGCTCACCCAGGGCAACCGCGCTTTCTACACCGAAGCTCAGGCCGAAATCCAGCGCCAGAACGATGAGGTGCCCCTGCCCAACATCCCCGGCACCGACGAGGAATTCCGCCGCCACGTGATGCACATCCGCTATGCCAACACCGCCGTGGAGACCGAAGGCAACCGCGAGGTGGTATGGGGCGTAATCTCCAACCCCGATATGTACCCCTTCTGGTTCGGCGACCACTGCCCCCACAATGTGCTCTCGCTGAGCGATGGCGGCCGCGCCGGCGGCATCACCGCCCTCTCTCCGCTGCTCTACACCGTGGAGCACTTCTACACCCGCAACGGTATCCTGCCCAAGGATGACCCCGAGGTGCCCAACTCCCGCTGGTTTGAATCGGCAGGTCTCACCGACCACGAGCGCATCATCACTCTCTGCGACAAGCGCGAACCCCGATTCTACGCCTGCATCTCTTTCGACGGCGACGAGTACACCCAGCTTATCTGCGACGGCCATCCCCTCATCGTCGACAACCTCAACTCTATGGCTCAGGGCTACAACCCCGACCTCTACAACCAGGACAACTCCACCACCGGTTTCTATTGCAAGAAGTGGTGCGAGCCTTCCTTCAAGATCAGCATCAACGGCAGCTGGAACGGCCGCCGCTCCCCCGCCCGTCTGATCCGTCTCTCGGAGCTGTATCTCAACCTGGCCGAATGCGAGGCTGAGCTGGGCAACACCGACGCCGCCCTCAAGGCTGTCAACGCCGTGCGCACCCACAACCACATCCCCGAGCTCACCACCGAGAATCTCGGCTCGATGTCGCTCATCGACTGGATCCGCAACGAGCGCTTCGTGGAGCTGTGGGGCGAAAGCCACCGCTACTACGACGCCCGCCGCTGGATGATCGCTCCCGAGGTATTCCGCAGCGGTGCCCGCGAAGGCCTCAACGCCCTGGCTAAGAAAGACCCCACCTTCGAGGAATTCAACCAGCGCACAAAAGTGGACCAGCCCTTTGCCTGGGACACCCGCATGTATCTGCTTCCCATCAACGTAAGCGAAGTGTATAACAATCCTCAACTTATCCAAGCTCCCAACTACTAAACCATGACACCCAAATATATCATCCCGGCACTTTCGCTGGCTGCGGCTATGGCCGTGGCGTCGACCTCCTGCTCCGACATCGGCGACGACTACAGCTCAATCGTGCCCGCCCAATACAACAACTCCATCACCATCAAGGAGAGCGGCCTCATAGAGGTGCCCATGTCGGTGGCCGACGGGCAGTACTGCTATGAAGTGCCCCTGCTGAAGAATGGCGTGGCCATTCAGTCGGAAGCCGAAATCGTCCTCGATGTGATGAACCAGGAGTGGATCGACGAGAACTACAACAACACCCAGGGCACGCACTACCGCGTAATCCCCGCCACGATGTACACCATCCACGACTATCATATCACCATCCGCCCCGGCCAGTCGGGCTGCTCGGCCCGCGTGACCTTCGACGCTCCCCACATCTTCAATGAGATGCAGAAGCCCGAAAACGACGGCTACGACATGGTGGTGCCCCTGCGCATCGTCTCCGCCAACGAGACCGTCAACTCCGCCCGCTCCCTGGCTATCCTCCACGCCGTGGTCAGCCCCGTGGTTGTCAGCCTCCAGGATGAGCGCCAGAAAATCAAAATCAACGACGACGGCTCCGCCACTACCGCTACTTTCGTAATCGAGAAGCGCGGCGAATACACCTCGAAAGTGCATTTCGACGTGATGTCGGCCGACTATCTGGAGCAGAATTACTCCATCCCCGAGGATATCAACTACCGCATCCTCTCCCCCTCCACTTATCAGATGGAGGCCGATGTGGAGATTCCCGCCGAAGCAACCTTCCTCAATCACCCCGTCACCTTCGATGCCGCTGCCATCAGCTCGCTCATCGAGGCCAACCCCGACTACACCTTCGTGCTCCCGCTGATTATGACGTCGGCAACCGAGGGTACTGTCACCGACCGTTCCGAGATTCTGCTCATCTGCAACTCGCACGAATACACATTCATCGACGTGACCGACCGCACCGGCTGGAAAGTAGCTTACGGCACAATCGCAATGCCCTACGGCCGCTACGACTTTATATTCGACGGTGTTGAGGACGGCGAAGGCTGGATGAGCTACATCAACGACAATTTCCCCAACTCGCAGAACCTTGGCCGCCCCTACGTGGTGGTGGATATGGGCAACCGCTCTATGGTGGGCGAAATCGGCGTGAAGCTCGGCCACAACAACGGCTATTACGATGTGATTCCCTACGGTATCGACTTCTACATCACCACAGCCACTGATCTCGACCCGAAGCTCACATACACCGAAGAGGGTCTGCTCAACTCCCGGGGCAACTGGGGCAATGACGTTTCCGTCTCCGACGAATACATCGCCCTCGACACACGCCTGCGCGAGTTCGACGCCACAGTCGACTGGGTCAAGGTCGGCTCAATCACCGGCCTGCGCAACGAGCCTTCGGCCTGCGGCACCTACTGGATCACAGTTCCTCCCGCCGTGCTCAACCGCGCCATCATGTCGCGCTACATCAAGGTGGTTCTAATTCCACAGCTTCCCTCTTCCGAGGCCGGCAACCGCTCGAAGATTCACGAACTGTATATGCGCCGCGTCGGCACTATCGACGGCAATCCGGTATATTAATCAAATCTAATACTTTCTAAATTAATGAATCGCTATATATTCAAAACAGTCATTCTCTCCGGTGTTGTTGCATTGGCGGGCGCCATTGGCCCCGCCTGCACCGAGAATGTGGAGATTCCCGATGCCCAGCCGGTAGCTGAACTTCCCGACTGGGAGGACAATGTCGACGGCTCGGTCTACGACTACACCCTCACCAATGCCCCGGAGACCCCCTACAACCACGATTACGCCAACTCTATGGTGCTGAAGCTCTTCATGGCGCGTCCCAACACCGTAGAGGGCGGCTCCAACGTGTCGCTCACCTATGAGGATGCCCTCCGCGTAATCAAAGGTATCGACGAGATTTCGCGCGGCGTAAAGAAGATTGTCTACCTCGTAGGCTGGCAGTACGACGGCCACGACTGGAAATATCCCGCATTCTTCGAGTTCAACGAAGCTCTCAAGCGCGATGAGGATGCCACCGCAGCCGACTCTTACCACTGGCTGCGCGAGGAGGCAAAGAAGTACAACACCGTAGTGAGCGTGCACGTGCTCCTTGGCGATGCTTACCCCAACTCTCCCCTCTGGCACGAATATGTGAAGAACGGCTTCATCTGCCGCGACGCACAGGGCAACCTCACCCCCCTGGCCGTGTTCAACGGACAGCAGGTGTATAACGTAAACAACACCCGCGAATGGCAGAAGGGCGCCCTCCAGGCCCGTCTGGAGAAGCTCATCGACCTGTGCGACCTCAAGGATGCCGGCACAATCCACTTCGATGCATTCTTCGGCCGCGCAAGTGCCTACGACGACCTCACCGCCGAGGAAATGGAGGTGACTCTGCGCAAGGTGCTCCGCTGGATGCGCTCGAAAGGCATCGACGTCACCGCCGAGTTCTTCCACAACACCCAGCGCGTCGATCCCTTCTACGGTCTGCAGGCTTGCGCATGGTGGGACGACCGCACCCCTGCCGAGCGCATCGCCATGCCGCAGGGCCTGGCCGACGGCGGCAATATCGGCCGCTTCTCCCGCTGGGCCGAGGATATCTTCCTCTTCGGCGACTCCTACGGCGCTGAGAACGATTTCAACTTCGTCGACTACGACCCCACTCGCAACTGGGCTGCTGCCTGGGGCGCCGCAAAGCTGGGCATTGCCACTCAGGTGATTCCGATGCTCTACTTTCATCAGTCGCGCCCCATCGCCTACGACTCCTCGAAGAAGACCGTCACCTACGAGAACGGCACCGTCAGCGACTACAACAACCAGACCGTGCGCCACGGCAATGTGCTTCTGCGCGACCACGACAACACTTTCTTCCCCTTAGTGCAGACAAAGGATGGTGTGCCTGAAATTATGGCTTACTCCAAGAACGGCTACGCCAACCGCCGCTGGACACTGCCCGACGATTGGAAGAATCTGACCTCCGTGGAAATGATTCCGCTCTCCGAAGAGGGCCTCGGCCAGTGTTCCACCCTCGCTGTCACCGACGGCACCGTCACCCTCTCGCTCAACGCCAATTCTATGGTAATCCTCCGCAAACTCTAACAAAAAAATACACCACGCAGTAAAATGTTATCATCACTTTTTGTGTCCTGCGCAGTAGCTCTGGCAGCCGCAGCCCCCTCCGGGGCTGTGCCTGCCGGGGCTGCGCCTGCAGTATCCCCCGACTTCAACGTTCCCGCCACATCTTCCTCAGAGCTTCCCGACTGGGAAGACCACATCGACGGTTCGGTCTACGACTACACCGCCACTATGGCGCCTGAGACTCCCTACAATTTCGACTACAGCAATCTCCTGCTGGGCAAGCTCTTTATGGCCCGCCCGAAACCGGAGGGTGGCTCCAACGTGTCGCTTACCTTCGAGGATGCTCTTAAGGTAATCAAGGGTATCGACGAACTATCGCGTGGCGTACAGAAGATTTTCTACCTCGTGGGCTGGCAGTACGACGGCCACGACTGGAAATACCCCGCATTCTTCGAGTTCAACGAAGCCCTCAAGCGCCCGCAGGACGCCACCGCCGCCGACTCTTACCGCTGGCTGCGCGAGGAGGCCAAGAAATACAACACCACCATTAGTGTGCATGTGCTCCTTGGCGATGCTTACGAGAACTCCCCCCTCTGGGAGCACTATCTGAAAAACGGCTTCATCTGCCGCGACAAAGATGGCAAGCCCACCCCGCTAGCGGTATTCAACGGCCAGCAGGTGTATAATGTCAACAACACCGCCGAATGGAAGAAGGGTGCCCTGCAGGACCGCCTCACAAAGCTCATCGAGCTGTGCGACCTCAAGGATGCCGGCACTGTACACTTCGATGCTTTCTTCGGCCGTCCGAGCCCCTACGATAATCTCACCGCCCTGCAGATGGAGGAAACTCTCCGCAAGGTTATGCGCTGGCTCCGCTCCAACGGCATCGACCTCACCGCCGAGTTCTTCCACAACACCGAGCGCGTCGACCCCTTCTACGGTCTGCAGGCTTGCGCCTGGTGGGACGACCGCACCCCTTACGAGCGCGTATCTATGCCCAAGGGCCTGGCCGATGGCGGCAATATAGGCCGTTTCCGCCGCTGGGATAAGGATATCTTCCTCTTCGGCGACGCTTACGGCGCAGAGACCGACTTCAACTTCGTAGACCGTCCCGGCCACACCTGGGGCCAGGCATGGAATGAGGCCCGCCAGGGTATCGCCACTCAGCTCATCCCCATGCTCTACTATCGCCAGTCGAAGCCCGTCTCCTACGACGATAAGGCCGAGAAAGTAATCTATGAAAACGGCATCGTAGCCGACTGGGGCAAGCGCACCGTCACTCACGGCGACCTCCTCCTGCGCGACCACGACAACACTTTCTTCCCCCTGGTGCAGACCAAGGACAAGAAGCCCGAAATTATGGCTTACTCGAAGGAGGGTTACACCGACCGCACCTGGACTCTGCCCGCCGACTGGCGCAAAGTTTCCTCTGTGAAGGTGCTCCCCCTCACCGAGAACGGCTTCGGCAAGGCCACGACTCTCCCCGTGAAAAACGGCGCAGTCACCCTCTCGCTCCAGCCCAATTCTATCGTAATTCTCCAGAAACACTGATATTCCCCAACATCCAGATATGCAATTCCGATTCTTCGCAATTGCCGCACTCCTGGCGGCAGTGGCCCAGGCTCCCGAGGCCGAGGCTTCGCGCCTGCGCGCCCCGGCTTATCCGCTGGTCACTATCGACCCTTACACCAATGTCTGGTCGATGACCGACACTCTTTATGCCGACGATACCCGTCACTGGACCGGCCGGCAGCAGCCCCTCACCGGCGTGCTATCGGTCGACGGTAAGGATTACCGTTTCATGGGCCGCGATTTCCGGTATATGGAGATGCTGGTGCCCAATGCCGAATGGGGCAAGTGGGAAGGCAAATACAAGAAGCATTTCCCCGGCGAAGGCTGGGCGCTGGAAAGCCACGACGACAGCTCCTGGCCTCCGGGCCGCGGCAGCTATGCCACCACCTGGACCGATGGCAAATACCTCAAGGTGAAGAATGAGTTCTGCCGTCCCGGTGGAGGCACCACCTGGGATTGCGAGGACATCTGGGTGCGCCGTTATGTCGACCTCCCCGAGAATCTCGACGGCAAGGATCTTTGGCTCGACTACTGCGTCGAGGACAAGGCCGAAATCTTCATCAACGGCAAGCGCCTGATGCTGGCCGACGGCGGCAATGACTTCAACGACCACCGTCTGCAGCCCATTCCCGCCGGTATGCTCCGCCCGGGCCGCAATCTCGTAGCCGCCCACGCCCATCACGACAAGGGCAAATATGGCATCTACGACTTCGCCATCCTCGGCAGCGACCGCGCCGCCGACCGTTTCCCGCAGGCTGCCGTTCAGACTTCGGTGGATTACTCCGCCACTCAGACGGTTTATACTTTCGACTGCGGCCCCGTGCAGTTGGAGGTTACTTTCACCGCGCCCTTCCTCCCCAACGACCTTGAACTGGCTTCGCGCCCGGTCAACTATATGTCCTACAAGGTGAAATCCACCGACGGCAAGGCGCACACCACAGCTCTCACGCTGATTGCTTCGCCGCTCCACGCCGTTGACTTCCCCGGTGAGCCCACCGACGAGCGCGTGGAGAGTACCGACGGCCTCACGCTGATGAGCACCGGCACCGTGCAGCAGCGCACCCTCGAGAAATGGGGCGACGACCGCCGCATCAACTGGGGTCGCTTCTACGTGGCCGCACCCTCGGCCGACACCACTTTCGATGTCGACGGTAAGGAGCTGAAGCTCACCCGTCAGCTTGGTTCGGCTAAGGAAGCCGAAGGATTTCTGATGCTGGGCTACGACGATGTGTTCTCGCTCAACTATATGGGCACCAATCTGCGCCCCTACTGGAACCGCAACGGCGACCAGACAATCCTCTCGCAATTCCTCAAGGCGCAGGCCGACTATCCCCGCCTGATGAAGGAGTGCGCCAAATTCGACCGCAAGCTCTACTCCGATGCCAAGAAGGCCGGAGGCGAGGACTATGCCGACCTCTGCACCCTGGCATGGCGCCAGGTGATGGCCGCGCACAAGCTCTGCCAGGCTCCCTCGGGCGTGCTCATCTTCCCCTCGAAGGAGAATTTCTCCAACGGCTCGATCGGTACCGTCGATCTCTCATATCCCTCCATTCCGATGTTCCTGCTCTACAATGTGGAGCTGGCAAAGGGTCTGATCAATCCGATTTTTGAATACTGCGCTTCCGACGCCTGGAACAAGCCCTACGCCGCTCACGATGTAGGTCGCTATCCGCTGGCCCTGGGTCAGAACTATGGCGGCGATATGCCGGTGGAGGAGAGCGGCAATATGCTCATTATGGCCGCCGCTATCGCCCGCGCCGAGGGCAATGCCGACTATGCTTCGAGCTACTGGCCGCTGCTCACTCAGTGGGCCAACTTCCTGGAGGAGAAGGGTCTCGACCCCGAAAACCAGCTTTGCACCGACGACTTCGCCGGTCATCTTGCCCACAACGCCAACCTCTCCGGCAAGGCCATCCTCGGCCTGGCTGCCTACGGCTATCTGGCCGGTATGCGCGGCGACAAGGACACCGAGAAGAAGTATATGGATATGGCCCGCGAGATGGCTGCCCGCTGGGTAGAAATGGCCGACGACGGCGACCACTACCGTCTGGCATTCGACAAGCCCGGCACATGGAGCCAGAAATACAATCTCGTCTGGGACAAAATCTTCGGCTGGAACATCTTCCCCAAGGAGGTCTACGACAAGGAAATCAAATACTACCTGGCCCACCAGAATGAATATGGCCTCCCGCTCGACTGCCGCGAGACCTACACCAAGACCGACTGGATTCTCTGGACAGCCACGATGGCCGACAACGACCGCGACTTCCGCGCTCTGGTTCACCCCGTCTGGAAATTTATGAACGAAACCACCGACCGCAAGCCTATGACCGACTGGCCCTACACCGACCGCAAGATCGCCCGCCAGTTCCGCAACCGCTCCGTCGTCGGCGGCTACTTCATCAAAATGCTCGAAAATTGAAAATGCGGGGCCTCTCGGCTACCCTCTCTCTGCCTCTCGGCTACCCTCTCTTCGCCTCCTGGGCCAGGGCATCCCTCCGGGCATCCTCATTTCGGGCTTGCGCCCTCAACACAGTGCTGAGGGCGCCTGCCCGAAGCAAAGCCCCCTCTCCCCGCCCCTTCTCCCTCCACCCGTGCCTCTCCCCCCCCCCCAATCCCGCCTCTCTTAATTTTAAATTTTAAATTTTCAATTTTCAATTTTACATTACCTTTTACTACCATTGAAAAAGTGATACGATCAATCATAGTGTCAGCAGCGCTGACGTTGGCCGCGGCCTGCAGCGCCGCGGTGAACGTCGGTTCGCTTACATCCGAGCTGCAGCCCCGCCCTCTCGGCCTGGAGCAAACACCCCGTCTCGGTTGGAAGATTACCTCCGACGAACCGGGCGTGATGCAGAAAGCCTACCATATTCTCGTGGCCTCCGATTCCACCCTCCTCACCCCCGGCAAAGCAGACATCTGGGATTCGGGCCGTGTGCTCTCCGACGCCTCTCAGTGGGTGCCCTGCGGCGCCACCGAGATTCCGCCGATGAGCCGCGTCTACTGGGCCGTGCAGGTTGAAACCAACCGCGGCACCTCCCCCTGGAGCAAGCCCGCACAGTGGGGCACCGGCATTCCCGGCGGCGAAACCAAATGGGATGCCGAGTGGATTGGCGGCCGCCTCCCCGGCGACGACCCCCGCAAGGCCATCCCCGCCCGCTATATGCGCAAGCCCTTCGCCACCGACAAAGGCAAGGAAATCAGCGCCGCCACGCTCTACATCTGCGGCCTGGGCACCTACGAGGCATATCTCAACGGCCACCGCGTAGGCGATGCCGTGCTGCAGGGGCCGCCCACACGCTTCGATGCGCTCGCCCTCTACGACGCCCACGATGTGACCGACCTGCTCCGCAGCGGCGACAACACCCTGGGCGTGGTGCTCGGCAACGGCCGCTTTGCGCCCGAGCGTATGCGCACTATGGTATTCTTCGGCTATCCCCGTCTGCTGGCCCGCCTGGAGATTGTCTACGCCGACGGCTCACGAAGCAGCGTTGTTTCCGACGGCTCCTGGCGCCTAACTACCGACGGCCCCATCCGCGCCAACAGCGAATTTGACGGCGAAATCTACGACGCCTTCTGCGAGATGCCCTCCTGGAACGCCAACGGCTTCAATGACTCCGCCTGGGTGGCCGCTCCCGTCACCGGCGGTCCCGGCGGCAAGCTCCAGTATGCCATCAACCCGCCACTCCGCATCAAGGACCACATTATGGCCCGCACCGTCACACGCCGTCCCGACGGCTCATTCCTGGTGGATATGGGAGTAAACCATGTGGGCTGGCTCCGGCTGAAGCTCCGCGGCGACCTCAACGCCGGCGACACCATCCGTGTGCGTTTCGCCGAAACTCTCTCGCCCGACTCCTCCCTCTACGTCACCGCCCTTCGCTCGGCCAAGCCCTGCGACACATACATCTACGCCGGTCCCGGCGAGGTGGTGTATCAGCCCACCTTCACCTATCACGGCTTCCGCTACGCCACCGTGGAAGGGCTCAACTATCAGCTCTCACCCAATGAAGTGACTTCGATGGTGGTTTACGACGATATGCCCGCCACCGGCTCTTTCAGCTGCGGCAACGACGTGATCAACACCGTCTACGCCAACGCCGTGCGCGGCATCCGCAGCAATTACCGCGGATTCCCCACCGACTGCCCGCAGCGCGACGAGCGTCTCCCCTGGCTCGGCGACCGCACCACCGGCGCTTACGGCGAGGCTTTCCCCTTCGGCAACTACGGTCTGTACCGCAAATGGCTCGACGATATCGCCTCCTGCCAGCGCGACAACGGCGGCCTCCCCGACATCTGCCCCAACTACTGGGATGTTTTCTCCGACAATCTCACCTGGCCCGCCGCATACCCCAATGCCGCCGATATGCTTATGAAGCAGTATGGCGACTCCGCCGCCGTGCGCCGTCACTATCCCGCGATGAAGAAGTGGCTCGACCACATGAAGCACGACTATATGCACGGCTACATCGTGGAGCGCGACGAGTATGGCGACTGGTGCCTCCCGCCCGAAGAGTTGCACCTGATTCACTCCTCCGACCCTGAGCGAGTGACCGACGGCGCCCTCCTGGCCACGGCGCACCTATATTATCTCTCGAATCTGCTCAGCCGCTTCGCCACAATCGCCGGCGACAATCAGGGCGCTGCAGAGCTGAAGACCGACGCCGACAGCATCCGCGCCGCCTTCAACCGCCGTTTCTACGACCCGGCACGCGGCTGCTACCGCAACTACACCGTCACGGCCAATCTGCTGCCGCTCCGCTTCGGCCTGGTCGACGACGCCAACCGCAAGAGCGTGTTCAACCACATCGTGGCCACCACCCGCGACAAATACAATGACCACGTGAGCGTGGGCGTGATTGGCATTCAGCACCTTATGCGCGGCCTCTCCGAAAACGGCCGCCCCGACCTGGCGCTGAAAATCGCCTCCGCAAAGGATTACCCCTCCTGGGGCTATATGGCCTCACGCGGCGCCACCACCATCTGGGAGCTTTGGAACGGCGACACCGCCGCCCCCGATATGAACTCCGGCAACCACGTGATGCTCCTTGGCGATCTCCTCATCTGGGAGTATGAAATCCTCGGCGGCATCTCCAACGCCGAAGGTTCCTCCGGCTACAAGAAAATCCGCCTCGCTCCCCTCTTCGACCGCTCCCTGGGCCACGTAGACTGCACCTACGAATCAATCTACGGTCCCATCGTAAGCAACTGGGCATACGCCCCCGACGGCACTCTCTCCTACCACTTTGAAATTCCAGCCAACACCACAGCCGAGGTCTACCTCCCCGCAGATATGCCCGCCACCGGCGCGGCAAGCCTCCTGCGCAAAGAGGGCAACCGCAATGTATACCTTTATCATTCAGGCTCCTACACTCTATAAACAGTAGCGTTACAGCATCCGCCGATGGTAGATGAGAACTACATATATCTTTCCGACCAGGATCTCTGCACACTTGCAGCCCGGGGCGACCGCACAGCCGTAGAGACGATTTACAAGCGTCACTACGGTCTGCTGGTCAATTACGGACTCAAGTTCAACCCCAACCTGCAGATGGTCCAGGATTCGATTCAGACGCTATTTGTAGGGCTCCTCTGCCATCCATCGCGCTGGAATCAGGTGGAAGTGTCGGTAAGGGCGTGGCTCCTCGTGTCGCTGCGCAACCTCATCCTGCATCAGAACAAATCCGACCTGAAAAACGTGCACTTCGACGATCTCTTTGCCTTCGAGCACCCCACCCACGACCCGGCCACAGAAACCGGCCCCGACGACAAGCAGGCCCACCGCGACCGCAACATTCTCAACGCCCTCTCCAAGCTCTCGGCACGCCAGCGCCAGGCCATCTACCTCTTCTATGTGAAAGGCCTCACGCACAGCGAAATAGGCAAGCTCCTCAACATCAACTCCCAATCCTCGATGAACCTCCTTAGCCGCGCCCTCGACAAACTCCGCAAGCTCCTCCGCGGCTTCTCCTTCCTCAGCTAATCCCCCGCCCCTCTCCCCCCTGTTCTCCTGTGCCTGTCTAATATCCGCATTATAAGAAAAAGCTATGAATAAGAAATCCCTTCTTTCCCTTGCAATGGCAACCATAGCGCTCGCGCCGGCTGCCCAGAACCCCGTGGCCGCACCCGAGGCTACGGTTGTCAGCGGCAACGCCCGCTTCACCGTGCTCACACCCCAGATGGTGCGCATCGAATACAGCGACAGCGGCCGCTTTGAAGACCGTGCCACATTCGCCATAATTAACCGCCGGATGGAGTCGGTGCCCCGCTTCACCACCCGCGAGGAGGGGGATTTCCTCTATCTAGACACCGACAGCCTGCACCTGAAATACCGCAAGGGCACCGACCCGCGCACCTCTCCCGTCTCCCCCGCCAATCTCTCGGTAGCCTTCAACGTCAACGGCGCTCCCGTGGAATGGTTCCCCGGCAAAGCCGACACCGCCAACCTCAAAGGCACCGCCCGCACCCTCGACTGGAACAACGGCGACAGCAACCGCAAGTTTATGGAGGACGGTCTGGTATCTCGCTCCGGCTGGGCTATCATCGATGACTCCTGGAAAGGCTCCACCCGCGCCGACGGCAGCAAGTCGCTGGCCTTTGAATACGACCCCGAAATCGGCTTCGACTGGTATGCTCAGCGCGCCGACACCACCGCGATGGACACCTACCTCCTGGCCCACGGCCACGACTACAAGAAGGCCATCGGCGACTTCACCAAAATCGGCGGCAAGATACCCCTGCCCCCGAAGTTTGTCTTCGGCTACTGGTACAGCCGTTTCGCCGCCTACTCCGACGATGACTACCGCCGCATCATGCAGACCCTCAAGGAGAAAGAGATTCCCGCCGACGTGATTATCCTCGATATGGACTGGCACTGGAACGGCCACGAGGACGGCCACTCTGTAGGCATCGGCGGCTGGGTAGGCTGGTCGTGGAACACCCGTCTGATTCCGCGCCCCGAAGACCTGCTCGCCGACATCCACAACCAGGGCTACCACACCGGCCTCAACTTCCACTCCTGCGACGGTATCGGCCGCGTCGAATCCCCCCGCTATTTCCGCAATATGGTGCGCGACCTCGGCACAAAATACCTCACCGAGAGCGGCGACACCATCGCCTGGCACCTTGAAGATAAGGATTTCTACAAGTCGTTCTTCTCCAACATTCTCCACGAACATGAGGATGAGGGCGTTGACTTCTGGTGGCCCGACTGGCAGCAGTGGCCCATCAACAAGGTTGTGCCCTATCTCGGCGAAACGTTCTGGCACAACCACGTGCTCTTCAGCGATATGAAGAAGAACCGCACCGACCGCCGTCCGCTCATCTTCCACCGTTGGGGCGGTCTGGGCAGCCATCGCTATCAGCTCGGCTTCTCCGGCGACACCTTTATCAACTTCCCCACCCTGGCCTTCGAGCCTTACTTCACCGCCACGGCCTCGAATGTGGGCTACACCTACTGGGGCCACGACCTGGGCGGCCACATGTACCCCGATCCCGGTATGGCCAACAACCCCGAACTGATCCTCCGCTGGTTTCAGTTCGGCGCCTTCTCGCCGATTTTCCGCAGCCACGCCGGCAAATCCGATGAAATCGAGCGCCGCATCTGGATGCTCCCCAACTTCAATGAACTGCGCGACGTAGTGCGCCTGCGCTACTCTCTCATCCCCTACATCTACACCGCCTCGCGCAACACCTACGACACCGGTGTGGGCCTCGTGCGACCGCTCTACTACGAGCACCCCGAGGCTGAGGAAGCCTACGCCATCGAAGATGAATATTACTTCGGCGACAACATCCTGGTGGCACCCGTCACCGCCCCGGCCGACAGCGTCAGCGGTCTGGCTTCCAGAAAGATTTGGTTCCCCGCCGGACAATGGTGGAGCGCCGCAACACACCAGATGATTTCCGGCCCCGCAACACGCACTATGGAGTTCACCGCCACCCAGATTCCCTATTTCTACAAGGCAGGATCCATCACACCGCTCTATCCCGAAGGGGTGATGCGCGCCAACGAGCAACCCGCCACAATGGTGCTCAACATCGTAGCCGGTGCCTCCGGCAAGGGTAGCCTCTACGAAGACAGCGGCGACAGCAACGACTACGACGACAACTACGCCCTAACAGAGTTCACCCACAACGTTAAGGGCAACAGCGAAACCTACACCATCGGCGCCCGCCACGGCAAAGCAGCCGATTCGCTGGCTCCCGACCGCGCCTGGACCCTCAACATCGTCAACGCCACCGCCCCCAAATCCGTAAAAATCAACGGCAAAAAAGCCCCCCGCGCAGCTGCTGCCGCTACCGTCTCTGCTGCCGCCTGGAGCTACGATGCAGCCACCAATACCCTGCGTATTACTCTCCCCTCGGCACCCTGCTCCCAGAAGCAAACCATCGCCGTTGATTACACCCGCCGCTAATCCCCCGCCAAAATTGAAAATTTAAAATTGAAAATTAAAAATTGCCATCCGGGGCATCTACGGCAGGCGACCCACAGCTGGAGGAGCTTCCAACAGCTGTAGGGGCGCCATCGGCGGTAGGGGCGCGATATATCGCGGCCGCATCCAGCGAAATATCCTTTTTGGGGAGGCCATCCGGGGGCGGGCGCGAAGAATCGCGCCCCCACAGACCTCTACGCCCCGCCTTTTACCATAGCTAAAGTAGCTAATTTAGCTAAGATAGCTAATGTAGCAGCAAAAGACTCTCCGCGTGGCCTCCTGTTCTCCTGCCTTCCGCTTCGGAAGGCAGTGCCGCGAAGCCCCTCCTGTTCTCCTGTCTTCGAGCCATTCCGCATTATTTATTACCGGCGGGAGAAGGTGCGGCGGAGAAGGGTACGGAGGGTGCGGAGCAGCGAGGGAGCTTGCGAGGGACCGCTGCGGAGCGGGTCGGCGAAGGTGCCGGCCTGTTCGGCGGTGAAGAGCGCGGCGGAGCCTCCCAGGGTGCCACTCGGCGCGGCCGGATTCCCGGCAAGCGACGCGCCAAGCGTCTGCGCCGGATAAAGCAGCAGGAGGTTGGAGCGGTCGAAATAGCGCTGCAGGAACACAGTAATATCAGCCATATCAGGCGTGTAGCTCAGCGAATCGGGACGCGCGCCCACCACGATGAGCAGGTCGTCGTCGAGCACCCGGTTGGCCAGGAGCATAAAGTCGTCGATGTCGTCGGCCGAACGGTATTCGTGCCGGATTCCCAATCCGGTGGCATTCACGACAGCGGCCACAGCCTTGCGTCCCTGCTCATTGGCGCACACAATCAGGCGGCATCCCACCTCCTGGGCCAGATGCGCCAGCGACTCCACCCACTGGCGGAATCCCGACTCATATTCGGCCTTCGGCGGCACAAACACCACGATACGTGTGACCGTGTTGACCGGGATATAGCACCTCGACAGCACCACCATCAGGGCGGTGTCCTTGAGTAACTGCTCCAGCTTGGAGCCTAAGAACGTGTCGATTACATTGCTCTTGCGGTGCATCCCCAGCACCAGAGCATTGATGTCGCGCTCGTGAATGGTATTGAGCACCCCGGCCACGGTGTTGAGGTCGTAGCGCTCGATAGCCTCGATGGCCACATCCGCACCGGCCGCGGCGGCAGTGGCGAGCGCCAGCGAATTGGCTCCCATCTCCTTCGACGCCCGCGAATTATCGTTGCGCACATGCAGCGCGAAAAGCCGGTCGGCGCGAGTGCCCGACTTGCGGCGACGCATCAGCAGGGCCAGCTCGGCCAGTGCGGCAGCCGTGATCGGGTTCGACACACCCACCATCGTGCGGTTGACCACCGACGTCGATTCAGCCTCAGGGGCGGTGTCGCCCAGCATCCTAAGCTTGATGTGCTTCGCCGCCGCGGTGGTGGAAATCGGCGCGATAGCGCAGGTGACGAGAATCACCAGCACCGTGCCGTTGAGGATGGTTTCGTCCATCATCCGCGACCCATCGGGAAGCACCATATTATATCCGATGGTCACCACAGCCAGCGCTACGGCTGTATGCGCCGTAGTCAGGCCGAACATCATCGAGCGGTCGCTGGGCGCCATACGGTAGATCTTCTGCGTTCCCCAGGCCGCGAGCCACTTGCTCACGATGGCCACCACGAGCATCACACCGGCTACATAGAGAGTGTTTCCGCTGGCGATTACCCCCACATTGATCATCATACCCACACCTATCAGGAAATAGGGAATAAACAGCGCATTGCCCACAAACTCGATAGAGTTCATCAGCGGTGAATTGGAGGGGATGTAGCGGTTGAGCACCAGGCCGGCCAGGAAGGCGCCGAGCACCGGCTCCAGCCCGACTACGCCCGACAGCCACGCCGAGAAGAACACCATCGTGAGCACATACACATACTGAGTGACCTTCTCGGAGTAGTTTTTGAAGAACCAGCGGGTAAGGCGGGGATATACGTAAAGCACCCCTAAGATATAGAGTGCGCTCCCTCCGCCCAGCCGGAGCAGCCCGCGGGGGTCGAGAGCGCCGTTGTCGTGGATGTTCACCGCCATAGCCAGCACGAGCAGCGCACCGGCCACACAGATGATGGTAGCCACCACCGACACCAGCACCGCCGGAGCCTTCGTCAGGCCGAAGCGGGCGGCTATCGGGTAAGCAATCAGGGTGTGCGAGGCAAACATCGACGCCAGCAGGAAGGCGGTAAGCCACGGCGTATGAAGCACATACACGCTCGCCGCGACGCCCATGGCCATCGGTATCAGAAACGACAGCGCCCCGAACACCGAGCCGCGACGCAGGTTGAGCCGCAGGTGAAACATATCAATCTCCAGGCCGGCCAGAAACATCAGGTAGAGAAGCCCCACCTGCCCGAAGATGTTGAACGAACTGTCGCGGTCGAGGATATTCAGCCCGAACGGGCCCACCACCACACCGGCCACAATCATACCGATGATGTGAGGCACCCTCAGGCGGTTGAGCACCACCGGCGCAAAGAGGATTATCGCCAGCACTATCAGGAAAATCGTGACAGGGTTGGTGACAAGCGGTGCGCTATGTAGTGCAAGCGGAATCAATCTCGGCTATGCTTTGTGTTTGAGCAGATATTCGGCAATCTGCACGGCATTGAGAGCGGCACCCTTGCGGATCTGGTCGCTCACGGTCCAGAATGCCAGCGAATTGTCGTCGGCGAGGTCCTGACGGATGCGCCCCACGTAGACCGGGTCGCAGCCGGCGAGACCCAGCGGCATCGGATACTCCTTCTCGGCGGGGTTGTCGCAGACCACCACGCCCTCTGCAGCGGCGAAAGCCTTGCGGGCTTCCTCCACGCTCACGGGGCGCTCAGTCTCGCACCAGATGGCCTCGGAATGGGCGCGCATCACCGGCACACGCACACAGGTGGCGCTGACGCGGATTTTCGGGTCGTGCATAATCTTGCGCGTCTCGTTCACCATCTTCATCTCCTCCTTGGTGTAGCCGTTGTCGGTGAAAACATCGATATGCGGAATCACATTGTAGGCCAGCTGGGCCACGAACTTCTCCACCTTCGGCTCGCGCCCGGCGGCGATGTCGGCGTGCTGGCAGCGCAGCTCCTCCATAGCGGAAGCGCCGGCGCCGGAAGCCGCCTGATAGGTAGCCACGTGAACGCGCTTCAATCCGGCGAGGTTGCGTATGGGGTTGAGCGCCACCACCATCTGAATGGTGGTGCAGTTGGGGTTGCCGATGATGCGGCGCGGAGCGTTGAGGGCGTCGGCGGCATTAACCTCCGGCACCACCAGGGGCACGTCGGGATCCATACGGAAGGCCGAGGAGTTGTCGATCATCGTCGCACCAAGTGCGGTGATTGTGGAGGCATACTCCAGCGAGGTGCCCCCTCCGGCCGATGTAAAGGCTATGTCGACGCCGCGAAACAGCTCCGGGTCGTGGGTAAGTTCCTGAATCGTTATCTCTTGTCCGCGGAATTTCACCACGCTACCGGCCGAGCGCTTCGACCCGAACAGACGCAGGCTGTCGATGGGGAAATTGCGCTGGTCGAGCACTTTGAGCAGCTCCTGCCCCACGGCGCCCGATGCGCCTACGATTGCTATATTCATTTTCGTCTGATGCTTTTTCAAAGGTAATATTTTTCAGTCGGCTGCAGGCCTGTGCCAATCACGGCCACAGGCTACTGTCAGTCGGCCATAAGCTTGCGGTAGCGGCGGCGGGGAGGCTCCTTGCCGCCGTTCTGGGCCTTCTTATACTCCTCATAGTCGGAGTAGCTGCCCTGATAGAACACCACTTTGCCATCCCCCTCGAAGGAGAGGATGTGGGTGCATATGCGGTCGAGGAACCAGCGGTCGTGGCTTACGACCACAGCGCAACCGGCGAAATTCTCCAGGCCCTCCTCCAATGCGCGGAGGGTGTTCACGTCGATATCATTGGTAGGCTCGTCGAGCAGGAGCACGTTGCCCTCCTCCTTGAGCGCCATAGCCAGGTGCAGACGGTTGCGCTCGCCACCCGACAGCACACCGATTTTCTTCTCCTGGTCGGCTCCGGCGAAGTTAAACTTCGAAAGGTATGCGCGAGCGTTGACGTCGCGGCCTCCCATACGGAACTGCTCCACGCCCTGCGAAATCACCTGATATACGGTGCTTTCGGGCAGCAGGTCGTGGTGGCGCTGGTCCACATAGGCCACCTTCACCGTGTCGCCCACCTCAAAGTTGCCCGCATCGGGGGTCTCCTGGTTCATAATCAGGCGGAAGAGGGTGGTTTTGCCGGCGCCGTTGGGGCCGATTACGCCCACAATGCCATTGGGCGGCAGCGAGAACTCCAGGTCTTTGAAGAGGAGCTTCTTGCCGTAGGATTTCTCCAGGCCGTGGGCCTCGATCACCTTGTTGCCCAGGCGCGGACCATTGGGGATGAAAATCTCCAGCTTCTCCTCGCGCTCCTTCTGGTCCTGGTTGAGCAACTTGTCGTAGCTCGACAGACGCGCTTTACCCTTGGCTTGACGGGCTTTGGGCGCCATACGCACCCATTCCAGCTCGCGCTCCAGAGTTTTGCGGCGCTTGCTGGCCTGCTTCTCCTCCTGGGCCATACGTTTGGTTTTCTGGTCGAGCCACGAGGAATAATTTCCCTTCCAGGGAATACCCTCGCCGCGGTCAAGCTCCAGAATCCACCCGGCCACGTGGTCGAGGAAGTAGCGGTCGTGAGTGATGGCAATCACCGTGCCGGGATATTGCTGCAGATGCTGTTCGAGCCAGTCGATCGACTCGGCGTCGAGGTGGTTGGTAGGCTCGTCGAGCAGCAGCACATCGGGCTGCTGGAGCAGCAGGCGGCAAAGAGCCACGCGGCGACGCTCGCCACCCGAGAGGGTGTCGACCTTCTGGTCGTCGGGCGGGCACTGAAGGGCATCCATAGCGCGCTCCAGTTTGGAGTCGATATTCCAGGCATCGGCGGCGTCGAGCGCATCCTGCAGCTCGGCCTGACGCTGGATGAGTTTGTCCATCTTGTCGGGGTCCTCAAGCACGTCGGGGTCGGCGAAGGCGGCATTCACCTCGTCGAATTCTCTCAGCAGGTCCATTACTGGCTGCACGCCTTCGCGCACAACCTCGATTACGGTCTTCCCGGGGTCGAGCTTAGGCTCCTGCTCCAGGTAGCCTACAGAATATCCGGGGGCAAAGACCACCTCGCCCTGATAATCTTTGTCGATGCCGGCGATAATCTTCAGCAACGACGACTTACCAGAGCCGTTCAGACCGATAATGCCGATTTTGGCACCGTAGAAGAATGAGAGATATATGTTTTTAAGTACCTGTTTCTGCGGAGGATAGGTCTTGGAGACACCTACCATCGAGAATATGATTTTCTTGTCGTCGGGATTGGGTGCGGCCATAATTCAGAAATATATTACGTAACCGTGATTATTTGCGTTTGCGGGGTGCATATTTGGCGGGATAGTCGCAGCGCGTCTTTCCCTCGATGATATTGTGGAGTTTGCCGCGGATAAACTGCTTGCGCAGCGGCGAGATATGGTCGATGTAGAGCGTGCCGCTCAGATGATCAAGCTCATGCTGGACGATGCGTGCCAGGAATCCGGAGATTTCCTCGGTGTGCTCGTTGAAGTCCTCATCCTGCCATTTGAGCCTGATGTGCTCCACGCGCTTCACATCCTCCGAGATGCCGGGGAGCGACAGGCAACCTTCGCCCCGCTGCACCTTCTCGCCGTCGAGAATCTCCAGCTCGGGATTGATTATCACCAGCTTGCGCCCCTTGCATTCGGGGAAGGTATCGGCCACCGGGTCGGCGTCGATAACCACCATATTGATATTCAGACCCACCTGCGGAGCTGCCAGGCCCACACCGTCGGAGGCGTACATCGTCTCAAACATATCGGCCACGAGCTTTTTCAGGTCGGGATAATCGGCCGGCACCGGCTCCGAAATCTTGCGGAGCACCGGATGGCCGTAAAGATATACCGGAAGTTTCATTGTTTCAATGACTGCTTTATGCTGTAAATAGTTTTCTTTTCAATGCGGGCTACCTGCCGGGGAGTGGCTTCACCGACTGCTGCCGGGGAGTGGCTTCACCGACGAGAGATAGTCGTTGAGGATGATGCAGGCAGCGATGCGGTCGGTGTTGCCGCGCTCGCGGCGGTCGGAGCGCTTCATTCCCCCCGCAATCATAGCGCGGTGGGCCAGTACGGAGGTAAACCGCTCGTCGTACATCTCGAAGCGCATCCCGGGGAAGGCCTTGCGCAGGCGCCCAAGTGCCGGCAGCAGATAGCGCTGCGACTCGGAGGGCGATCCATCGAGATTGCGGGGCAGACCCACCACCACGGCATCGACCTCCTCGCGCGCGAAATAGTCGCGCAAGAAAGCCTCCAAGGCGGGCGTATCGACCGTCTGCAGCGCGTTGGCCACAATCTGCAGCGTGTCGGTCACGGCGATTCCGCACCGCGCCCTCCCGTAATCTATGGCAAGAAGTCTACCCATATTTTTCAAGAAGTATGCCTATATATTTATTGCGCAAAGTTACAAAATAAATTCCTATCGCCCAAAAGTGCAAACAAGTGTGAATTTTCCGCACCATTCTCCACTACAAAGCTAATAAAAGTTAAATTAATGCATTTTTCTTGCCAGAATATATGTTTTAAAACATAAAAGCATTACCTTTGCATCAGTTTTTCATGGTATTAGATTTAAGGTAAGAAGATTATTCGTCGTGATGACGAGTAATTTTTTTTGTGCTTATCGAAATTTACGCTACCTTTGTAAAATTAAAAGCTCATAATCCCCCGTTCTCAAGCAAAACACACTTATAATTTAATGAGAGTAAAAATCCACCGCGAAGGCACCAACATACTCATTATCCTCATGGCAGTACTCCTGCTCATCAACCTGCCCCTGTGGATATGGTGCCTCGACATTATATGGCTCCCCATTACCGTCCTGGTAATCTCCACCATCTTCTATCTGCTGGTGGCCAACTTCTTCCGTTCACCCCACCGCGACTTCCCCGGCAACCCCGAAAACGCTGTCGTGGCCTCGGCCGACGGCAAGGTCGTGGCCCTCGAAGAGGTTTACGAGCCGGAATACCTCAAATGCCGCTGCATACAGCTGTCGGTGTTCATGTCGCCCCTGAATGTACACGCCAACTGGTTTCCAGTCGACGGAGAGGTGATTTACTACAAGCACCACTCCGGCCGCTTTATGGCTGCATACCTCCCCAAATCTTCCGTTGAAAACGAGCGCTCCACAGTGGTGATCCGCACCCCCGAGGGACAAGAGATACTTATGCGCCAGATTGCCGGCGCTATGGCCCGGCGAATCGTCACCTACGCCCGTCCTGGCGACGAAGCCGCCATCGAAGACCATATGGGATTCATCAAACTCGGTTCGCGCGTCGACCTCTTCCTCCCCCTGGGCACCGACATCCTCGTGAAGCTCGGCGATGCCACAATCGGCGGCGTCACTCAGGTGGGCCTCCTCCACCCCGCCCGGTAATCCCGGCCTGCTCTAAGTTTTCCCCGGCCTGCTGCCTCAGCTAAGTTTCCCCGGTCCGCAACCTTAGCTAAGTTAGCGAAATTAGCTAAGTTAGCGCCCAATTTTGCAATCAATTGAAAATTGCCTCAATGTTTCTGCGAAAAATCATAACAGCCGTTCCCAATACTCTCACCCTCTGCAACCTCATCTCAGGCTGCCTGGCCTGCATCTGCGCCTTCTCATTCGACCGCACAATAGGCCACGTATTCGGCACCGACATCAACGGCCGCCAGCTGGCCTGGATACTCGTAGGCCTCGCCGCAGTCTTCGACTTCTTCGACGGCGCCGCAGCCCGATGGCTCCACGCTCCCTCCCCTCTGGGCAAAGAACTCGACTCGCTGGCCGACCTCGTAAGCTTCGGCGTAGCACCCTCGCTCCTCCTGTATAACATCCTGCAGGTATGGACCGGTTCCTGGTGGATACCCTTCGTGGCCGTCTTCATCCCCGCTATGGGCGCCCTCCGCCTGGCCAAATTCAACCTCGACGACTCACAGGCCACCGAATTCAAAGGCCTCCCCATCCCCGCCAACGCCATCTTCTGGATCGGCGCCACTGCCTGGATGCAGAGCCACGCCACCCAGTGGATGCACACCCACGTATACTGGGGCAACCTCATCGTCTGCGCCGTTGTCTTCCTGGTGGCAATGCTGATGGTCAGCGATATGCGTATGTTCTCCTTCAAACTCAAGAACTTCCGCATCGGCGAAAACCTCTTCCGCTACATCCTGCTCATCGCCGCCGTAATCTTCGTAGCGGCCTTCGGCGTGGAAGGCTTCGCCTACACCATCATCCTCTACTTCTTCCTCTCCATCGCCAACGACGCCCGCCGCCGCCTCGCCTCCCCCCGCCCCTAACCGCGCCCCCCGCCAGTAGGGGCGCGATATATCGCGGCCGCGCCTGCATAGCCCCTGCCGCGCCCCAGCCGCTCTCCTTTGCCTCTTGGCGCCTCTCTCTCGCCGCCTGCCGCGGCCTTCCGCGCAGCCCCAGCAGGCCTTGTCCTGTTATCGGCCGTACACGGCCGATCTCGCAACAAGGCCGGCACCACTCCGCCACCTCCTCCGCCTGATGCGGCCGCGATATATCGCGCCCCTACAGCCCCCCATCGCGGATTCCGCATTCCGCATTCCGCATTAAAAAAAGCCTCCTCCCATCCCCCCTTATCGACAGAGATGTTCTTTTATATATTACTTTTATTATTCCTTTATTTCTTTGTGATTCGGCCGCTCTTCCGCGTGTGGAGCGTGGTGCACGACGCCCGTCGCCAGGCCCAGCAGGCCCAGGACGATTTTATGCGCGCCGCCGGCTTTGACCCCGACGCCATCCGAGGCCGCCGTTCCCGCGCCGCCAATGAGCCGCGTCGCTCGAAAACCGGCTGGTCGGAGCCTCGCCCCGTGAAAAAGAAAATCGACTCCTCCACCGGCGAATACGTGAAATTCACCGAAGTAGAGGTCACCGCCACCTCCGAAACCACCTCATCCGCGCAAGCCTCCGGCACCTCCGCGCAAGCCGGTTCCGCTCAAGGCGCCTCCGCAAAAGGCTCCTCCAAAACCACCTACACCGCCACAGAGGAGCAAATCACCGACATCGAATGGACCGACATTCCCTGATACCCTATGCCAAAAACCAACTATATCCCCGCGCTTTACTCCTTCCTCGAGGAGCTTGGCCGCCGTCAGGACCGCAACTGGTTCAAAGCCAACAAGAACCGCTACGACGATCTCCGCGCCCAGTGGCTTGCCGACCTCGACACGCTCATCCTCCTCTGCTCACAGTGGTGGCCCGAGCTGAAAGGCCAGACCGGCGCCTCCTCGGCCTTCCGCATCTACCGCGACACCCGCTTCTCGCAGGATAAATCGCCCTACAAAACATACTTCTCGGCCTCTATTTCGCCCCGAGGCCGCGGCAGCGAAAGCGTGCACCTCCCCGGATTCTACATCCAGGTTGGCCCTGGCCGCATCGGCGGTGCCACCGACTCCTACGAAGCTGAATCCTCGGGCCTTTACGGCGGTATGTGGTGCCCCGAAGCGCCCCTGCTGCGCAAGCTCCGCAAAGCCATCGTCGACAATATCGAGGAATTTGAGGAAATCATCAACGAACCCGCCCTGCAGGCCAACTTCCCCGGCTGGTACGGCGACCGCCTCAAGACCATCCCCAAAGGCTACGACCGCAATCACCCCCAGGCCGAGCTTCTCCGCCTGAAAGAATACGGCAAATATATGCCCCTGGGGCGCAGCTTCTTCTCCGACCCCCGCTGGCCCGAAGCCGCCGCCGACAAGCTCCACATCCTCTACCCCCTCCTCCGCTTCCTCGAATACTCCCTCACCGAAGAGCCCTAACCCCCGCTTTTTTTGCGTGCTATATATTGCCGCCTCGGAAAAAATGCTTAAATTTGCGACAAACACAACACACTTACCTTAAATGAAACGTATTCTGCTTTCCATACTGCCAGCCCTGTTGGCCTTCGCAGCTGTTGCCGCCGATGCTCCCGCCCCTGCGGAGAAATCTAAGTCCGATGCCAAATACCAGGTATACGGCGTGGCCTTCTACAACCTCGAAAACCTCTTCGACACCATCCCCAACAACCCCCTGGGCCGCGACGATGAGTTCACCCCCGCCGGCAAAAACCACTGGACCGGCGACCGCTACTGGTCGAAAATCGAGAACCTTGCCCGCGCCATCAGCAATTTCACCACCGCCGTCACCCCCAACGGCCCCGCCTTCATCGGCGTCAGCGAAATTGAGAACCGCACGGTGCTCGAAGACCTGGTGAAAGCCGTCGACAAGCGCCTTGTGGCCGACGGTAAGAAACCCTGGAACCTCCAGATCGTGCACCACGATTCGCCCGACCGCCGCGGCGTGGACGTGGCTGCCCTCTACAACCCCCGCTACTTCCGCCTCCACAGCGTGAGCAACTCCCTGCTCTCCATCCCCTCCAACCCCAACTTCCGTTCCCGCGACCAGATGTGCGTCACCGGCGTTATGGGCGCCGACACCCTCTCGGTAATCGTAAACCACTGGCCCTCACGTATGGGCGGACAGCAGCAGAGCAACTACCTCCGCGAGGCCGCCGCTGCCTTGAGCAAGCACATCGCCGACTCCCTCTGGACCCTCCGTCCCAACCAGGGCGTAATCGTGATGGGCGACCTCAACGACGACCCCATGGACCCCTCCTGCGCAAAAGTGCTCGGCGCTGCCAAGAAAGCCGACAAAGTAAGCGAACACCAGTTCTACAACCCCTTCTGGCAGATGCTCGACCGCGGCATCGGCACCCTGGCCTACCGCTCTCAGTGGAACCTCTTCGACCAGATTATCGTGAGCGGGTCGCTCCTGGAGAGCAACACCGGCAAGCACCGCCTACACTTCTGGAAAGCCCAGGTCAACAACTTTGAATTCCTCCGCGACAACGAAGGCACCCGCCAGAACTACCCCCTGCGCACCTTCTCCGGCGGCTCCTACCTCAACGGTTACTCCGACCACTTCCCCACCGAAATCTTCCTCATCCGCCAGAGATAAAATTTGTAGGGACGCACCCCAGGTGCGTCCACTATTCGTACTGAATATCAATCATTTAAGCAGACGCACCCGGAGTGCGTCCCCATAGGTTGATACGTCGCCGACTATTTTGACATAGCCGCCCTGCCGCAAACCGCCGCGCTACTTGCCCTTTCCCCAAAAGGCTTGTAGCGCGGCGGTTTACGTTAATTTTAACACCCATTAACACCCCGTGTGCAAAAACTTAAACTTAGTAATTTCTCACCACCTTTCATAATATTTTATTAACTTTCGAGCGTTTTCAATTTAGGAATATAAATTTCCAAGCATATCAGTATTGAGCGGCCATTGCGCGCCGCAACAGTTTTTCAGGTACAATTTCTACAGCTATGATCGAACGTTTCACCAACCGCACCGATTTCACCGATTACGATGACTTCCGGCAGAATTTCCGCCTCATAATCCCCGAAAATTTCAACTTCGCCTACGACGTGGTCGACGCCTGGGCCGCCGAGGAGCCCGACCGCGAGGCTCTGCTCTGGACCAACCCCGCCGGTGAGGAGCGCCGCTTCACCTTCCGTCAGCTCAAAGAGCTGTCCGACTCCGCCGCTGCCTTCTTCCAGGCCTTGGGCGTGAAGCACGGCACCCGCGTGATGCTTATGCTCAAGCGCCGCTACCACTTCTGGATAGCCATGATGGCGCTGCACAAACTCGGCGCCGTGGCCATTCCGGCCACACATCTGCTCACCGCCGAGGATATCATCTACCGCTGCCACAAAGCCGACATCCGCGTGATTGTGGCCGCCGGTGAGCCTTCAATCACCCGCAACATCAACGAAGCCATAAAGCACTGCCCCTCAGTGGAGTGGCTCATATCCTCAGGTCCCGATCTGCCCGAAGGATGGCTCAACTTCGACACCGGTATGGAGAAAGCCCCCGCATTCCGTCGGCCGCTCCACCCCAACACCAACGCCGACACGATGCTCATCTACTTCACCTCCGGCACCTCCGGCGAACCAAAGATGGTGGCCCACGATTTCACCTATCCTCTGGGCCACATCGTCACCGCCCGCTTCTGGCATAACCTCCATCCAGGCGACCTCCACCTCACCCTGGCCGACACCGGATGGGGTAAAGCCGTCTGGGGCAAGCTCTACGGCCAGTGGATCTGCGGCGCCGACGTCTTCGTATACGACTTCGACAAATTCGTGGCCGCCGACCTCCTGGCCATAATGGCCCGCTACCACATCACCTCCTTCTGCGCGCCTCCCACCGTGTTCCGCTTCCTCATCCGCGAAGACATCCGCAGCTACGACCTCTCCGCGCTCACCCGCTGCACCATCGCCGGAGAAGCCCTCAACCCATCGGTGTTCGAGAAATGGAAAGAACTCACCGGCATAGAGCTGCGCGAGGGCTTCGGCCAGACCGAAACAACCCTCACCGTGGGCACTTTCCCCTGGATTAAGCCCCGCCCCGGCTCGATGGGCATCCCCAACCCCCTCTACGACCTCGACGTGGTCGACGACGAAGGGCACCCCGTGCCTCCCGGCGTCAACGGCGAGATAGTGATCCGCGCCCGCCGCGACGCCTCCCGACCGGCCGGCCTCTTCAAATGCTACCTCGACGACGAACCACTCACCGAAGCCGCCTGGCACGACGGCCTATACCACACCGGCGACATCGCCTGCCGCGACGCCGACGGCTACCTCTGGTTTGTCAGCCGCAAAGATGACGTAATCAAATCGTCGGGCTACCGCATCGGCCCCTTCGAGGTGGAAAGCGCCTGCCTCACCCACCCCGCCGTGGTGGAGTGCGCCATCACCGCCGTGCCCGACGAAATCCGCGGACAAATCGTGAAAGCCACCATCGTTCTGGCCAAAGACTACGTGCGCCTGGCCGGTGCCGACCTCGTGCGCGACATCCAGGACCACGTAAAGCGCATCACCGCCCCCTACAAATACCCCCGCGTAATCGAGTTTGTGAAAGAACTCCCCAAGACCATCTCCGGCAAAATCCGCCGCGTAGCTATCCGCGCCACCGACGCCGCCAACTCCGCCGCTTCAAGCATCGCCGATGCTGCCAACTCCGCCGCCTCCAGCATCGCTGATGCTGCCAACAGCGCCGCAGCCACCGGCAAGAAAGCCGGCGGCCGCCACAATACACCGGGAGCCACCCCCGCCTTCCAGTAAGGCGGCGGCTCTGGCGCCATATTTGCTGAAAATTGCCCCTCTGATACCTTAGCTAAATTAGCTACCTTAGCTAAAATAGCTACCCCAGCTACCTTAGCTACCTTAGCTAATCCCCCGATCAGATAGTGACCCTGCGGGTGAGCGAACCTGCCCGCAGGATATAAATCCCCTTCGAGTTGATGCGCAGACGATGAATCCCCGCCGGCACATTCTCCTGATGAATCTGCTGCCCCAGAATCGAGAACAGCTTCACCGTCACCGGCCGCTGCGAATATATATATATGTATCCGTCGCGCACAACAGTCTCCACCGGCTGGTCGGTGTCGAGCGAGCGCACCACCTCCTGCCCGGGGGTAGTGACCTCCTCCCAGGCCGGTGCCGCGCCCGCAGCCAAAGCCGCGCCCGCCAGTAACACCAAGGATAATATGATGCGACGTATCTTTTTCATTATGCCAAAACAGCGCCTCAAGCCGCATCCCGTGCGCAGGAGCTGCCACGCTGCCTTATTCGACCTGCAAAAATACCAAAAGTTTAACATTCCGCCAACTATTCAGGTGGTTTTCTTAATATTAACATTTTTTAACCACCCAAAACCACTTTTTTTGCTAAAAATTCGCGCTTTTGTTAAAGCTTTTTAATATCTTTGCCACGATTCTATTGAGTTAAGCGTAGCAGCATCATGCCTTAAGCATACCGGAAAACGGCGGCAAGCACCTCTGATACCATCTAATACCCCCCCTCTCAGCTTGCCCTAAACATCTATCCCATCGGCCTAAGCGTAGGCCCGAACAAAGTAGAGATTTTTCCGTAAGAACCTCATTCCCAACACACAAGGTTCGAGATTATTTTGCTCTTCGCGTAATTATTTTCGGAAACTGAAAACTTCATTAATTTCAAATTATCCTTAAATGAAACATTCACAAACAGGAATCGCCAAGAAATTCCTATTTCTTATGGTGGGACTGCTCGTCGGCTTCAGCATACAGGCCCAGCAGTCGATTACCGTGAGCGGTACGGTCACCGATCCCCAAGGTGAACCGCTTATCGGCGCAAGTGTGCTCGCACAAGGCACCACAACAGGCGCCTCTACCAACATCGACGGCAACTTCACCATCAAAATCGCTCCCACAGGCACTCTCGTTGTTTCCTACGTTGGCTACGACACACAGAATGTAGCCGTTCAGGGCCGCACCCACATCGACGTGCAGCTCAAAGAGAACTCCGTGATGCTCAACGAAGTGGTAGCCATCGGTTATGGTACCGTGAAAAAGCAGGACGCCACCGGCTCCGTTGCTGTAATCAAGCCCGACGAAGTGGAGGCCGGTATGGCTACTTCGGTTCAGGATATGCTCGTAGGCCAGACCCCGGGCGTAGTGGTAACTCCTTCGGGTGGTCCTGAAGGCGGCGCCAGCATCCGTATCCGCGGCGGCTCTTCGCTCAACGCTTCCAACGACCCTCTGATTGTGATCGACGGTGTGCCTCTGAGCAACGACGGCGTGCAGGGTATGGGCAATGCCCTGGGTATGATCTCGCCTGAGAACATCGAGAGCATGACCGTGCTGAAAGATGCCTCCGCTACAGCCATCTACGGTTCGCGCGCATCAAACGGTGTGATCATCATCACCACAAAGAAAGGCAAATCGGGCAAGCCCCAGATCAATTTCTCGGCCAACCTCTATGTGGATACTCCCCGCAAGAAATATGAGAACATGAGCGCCGACCAGTTCCGCGAAGCTGTGATGGAGCGCACCAAACCCGGCTCGGCAAACCGCGCTCTTCTGGGCGACGCCTCCACCAACTGGCAGGACGAAGTGCTCCGCACCACCGTCAGCTCCGACTACAACCTGAGCATCGGCGGCTCGCTCGGCGTGGTTCCTTACCGCGTAAACGTATCATATACCAACTCCAACGGTATCATCAAGACCTCGAAGATGGACCGCGTCACCGCCGGCATCTCTCTTACTCCCAAGTTCTTCGACAATCATCTGTCGGTCAACGCCAATGTAAAGGGCTACTACATCCACAACAACTTCGGCAACGAAGGCGCTGTGTATAACGCCATCTCCTACAACCCCACACAGCCCGTCCGCAGCAACATTCCTGCCATCGGCAATGCCTCGCAGGCTCTCCTCTGGAACGGCTACTACCAGCACACACAGAAAAACAAAAAGCACGATCAGGAAGGTATCTCCTTCATGACCAATGCCGACATCAACCCTGTGTCGAACCTTATGGAGCGCGACAACTACGCCAACGTTTACCGCAGCAACGGTAACCTCCAGCTCGACTATGCCCTCCATTTCCTCCCCGACCTGCACCTCAACCTCAACCTCGGTTACGACGTGACCAAGACCAATGAGACCAACAATGTAACCGCCAACTCCGGTATCTCCTGGAAGGACGGCAACCAGCAGTTTGGCGGCGGCTACGGCAAAGACACCTACCAGTTCACCTCCAACACCCTTCTTGAGTTCTACCTCAACTACAAGAAAGAATTCGAGGCCATCAAGTCGAACCTCGACGTAGTGGCCGGTTACTCCTGGCAGCGCTTCTATCGCGAGAGCCACAACAACGGCTCAGTGCCCTTCACCGACGAATACTACTATCCCTTCCTCGATGCCGACGACAACTACGTGATCAACGTCGTTCCCGGCACCGCAGCCAACATCGGCAAGCCCTTCGTGCCCAGCCCCCTGAGCGACGACGGCCTCTACTACTCCAAAGAGCACCTGCAGCTCCTCTCCTTCTACGGCCGTATCAACTACGGTTTCATGAACCGCTACCTCTTCACCTTCACTCTCCGCGGCGATGCCACATCGCGCTTCTCCAAGGATAACCGCTGGGGCGTATTCCCCGCCGTGGCCCTCGCCTGGAAGATCAACGAAGAATCCTTCCTTCAGGATGCAGCAGGCTGGATGAGCGACCTCAAGCTCCGTCTGGGCTGGGGTAAGACCGGTCAGCAGGCTGTAGGTTCGGTCAACAACTACACCACCACCTACCAGATGAGCCAGGGCACATCGCTTTATCCCAACGGTCTCAACGCATGGTACAACCCCGTATTCCCCAACGGTGTAAACCCCAAACTGAAATGGGAGACAACCACCACCTGGAACGCCGGCATCGACTTCGGGTTCCTCAACAACCGCATCACCGGTAGCATAGAAGCATACCTGCGCAAGACCACCGACCTTCTCTCCTTCGTCAACGTGCCCGCAGCATCCTCCACAGTGAATATGCTCAACCAGAACATCGGCGACCTCAAGAACTACGGCGTCGAGTTCAACATTATGGCACGCCCCATCGTCACCAACGACTTCACCTGGACTCTGACCTACAACGTAGGCTACAACCACAACGAGGTTACCCGCCTCAACTCGGCCGACGCCGTATACACCACCGGTCCCTCGATCGGCTCACAGGGCCTTACCGCCATGGTTAACGCCGTAGGTCAGCCCGCAAGCAGCTTCTACCTCTACCAGCAGGTATACGATGCCGCAGGCAACCCCATCGAAGGTGTTTACGTTGACCAGAACGGCGACGGCACCATTGACCAGGCCGACCGCGTGTTCCGTCACGCTAAAGACCCGAAAGTCACTATGACATTCGGCTCGCAGTTCCGCTACAAGCAGTGGGATCTCGGCTTCAACCTCCGCGCCTCCTTCGGCAACTACGTTTACAACAACGTGGAATCCTCAAACTCCTCTTACTCCCGTATGTTCCAGTACGGTCTCCACAACCTTGTAAAGGCTGACAACTACTTCGAGAACGACCAGAGCCTCTCCGACTACTATCTGCGCAACGCATCGTTCCTCCGCTGCGACAACATCACCCTTGGTTACACCTGGGAGAATCTTCTCAACAACAAGCTCCGTCTGCGTCTGTTCGGAGCCGTGCAGAACCCCTTCGTAATCACCAAGTACAACGGTATCGACCCCGAGCTTGCAAGCGGCGTGGAATCCTCGCCCTATCCCAAGGCAACCACCTACTCTCTCGGCCTCGTAGCCACTTTCTAATCTCTTAATTCAACAGAAACACAATGAATATCAAGAAATATCTGATGCTCGGCGGGGCTGTGATGACACTTGGACTGGTTACCCCTTCCTGTGTAGGCGACCTTGACCTCGAGCCCATCGACCCCTCGCAGATTTTCGCCGATCCGAGCTCTCCCGAATTTGTGAGCCGCTCCTTCGCCCAGTGCTACGCGCTTCTTGGCCTCTGCGGCAATGCCGACCCCGGCAGTTCAAACCTCACCGTGCCCGATGCCGGTGCCTCGGTTTACACCCGTCTGCTCTTCGAGATGGAGTGCTTCCCCTCTGATGAAGCATTCTGGGTATGGGAGGACAACGGTCTGCGCGACATGTGCACCACCTCCTTCTCCGCCTCCAACAAGCAGGTGGAAATCGCCTACAGCCGTTTCTACCAGCATATCGCCGTCTGCAACGACTTCCTGGCCAACACCGAAGGCGCTACCGACGAAGCCACCGTGCTGATGCGCAACGAGGTCCGCGCTCTGCGCGCCCTCACCTACTACTGGGTATGCGACATCTTCGGCAACGGCACTTTCATCACCGCCGCTCCCAACGGCGAGACTATCCCCGAGCAGATGCCCCGCGCCGAGCTCTACAGCTGGCTCGTGACAGAGCTCACCGACCTTGTCGACAACCGTCGCCTCTCCACCGACCCCGTTTACGGCCGTGTAGGTCTTGACGGCGCCGAGGCCCTCCTTGCCCGCGTTTACCTCAACGCCGAGGTTTACACCGGTGGTCCCGTGCCCGGCAGCTGGGAAAAATGTCTTGCCTGCTGCAACAATATCATCAACCGCCACAAGGGAGGCGGCTTCCAGGGTTCCGGTCTGGCAGAGCACTACCTCTACCTCTTCTCCCGCGACAACGAGCAGTATATGCCCGGCGGCGGCAACAAAGCCGAAAACGAAATCCTCTGGGGCGTGCCCTTCGATCAGGACAAGATGCAGAGCTACGGCGGCACCACCTTCTATCTGGCAGGTGCCCTCAGCGACGGCAGATACGGTATGACCTCCCCCTGGAGCTGTCTTACCGCACGCGAGCCCCTCTCCAACCGCTTTGAGGGCGGCGACCTCCGCACACAGCTGTGGATCCGCTCCAACGGTATCGAGAACCAGGGCTTCCTCGACTTCGCCATCGCCGGCTATCAGGCCATCAAGTGGACCAACCTTACTCCCGACGGCCTCGGCGGCTTCTCCGACAACATCAACTCCAACGCTTTCTGCTCGGCCGATCTCGCTCTTATCCGCCTCGCCGACGTATATCTGATGCGCGCCGAGTGCTACCTCCACGGTGCCGGCAACCTCACCGATGCCCTCGCAGGCGTGAACTACCTCCGCGACCGCGCAGGTGTGGCTCCCTTCGACGCTCTTGACGAGCAGACCCTCCTCGACGAGCGCTCACGCGAGCTCTACTACGAGATGACCCGCCGCTCCGATCTTATCCGCTTCGGCCGCTACACCGGCAACCGTCAGGATGTATGGCCCTGGAAGGGCAACTCCCGTCAGGGTCAGCGCATCGACAGCCGCTACAACCTGATGCCTATCCCCACCAACATCCTCTCCACTCAGCCCTCGCTGAAGCAGAACCCCGGCTACAATTGATTCCGGCTTTGAACACGCAGTGTTTCACACAATTTTAAAATTCTGAATACAAGAATATGAAAAAGATTTCAATACTGCTCGCCTCACTCGCGCTCGCTGTCGGATTCACCGCCTGCGACGAGACCAAGGACGACAACCCCGTGCTCCTCACCCACGAGGGGCAGCCGGTGCGCAACTTCCTCAACACCCCCACGATGCAGAATATGTATATTATGCTCTCTGAAGAAGCCGCATCCGACAACCTTCACCTCACCTGCAGCCAGCCCACCGACTACGGCTTCGCTACTCGCGTTTGCTACTACGTGCAGGTGGCTCTCGACCGCAACTTCACTCTGTTCAGCGAAGTGACCAACCCCTTCACCGAATGTGCCCAGATCAACCCCACCAACGACGGTGTGGCCGCTGCCATCTGCGACATCATTCAGACAGAGAAGCGCGCTGCCATCGGCGACCCCAACTATGAGCTGACAAAAGACGACGTGCTCGCCTACTACAACAATACCTACAAGCCCATCTACGTGCGTCTGCGCTCGCAGGTGACCGGTATTCCTGATGTTCCCGTTGAAGGCACCGATTACCTCTCCAACGTGGTTGAATACAAGAATGTGGCCGTAAGCTATATGGCTCTTTCCATCCCCGACAAAAACGCCGAATTCTACCTCCGCGGCACTATGAACAACTGGGGTAACGGAGAAGGTGACTTCAACGGCTGGGAATTCTACACTACAAAGGTAAAGGGCACATATATCACCAATGTAGTGACAATGCCCAAGGGCACCGAGTTCAAGATTGCCGACGCTACATGGGGTGCCATCAACCTCGGCGGCCCCGCCTCGGTAGGCGTTGACGAAAAGGATGCCATCACCATTGGTACTCCCGACGGCAACAATATGACCCTCGGCCAGGACTTTGAAGGGGTGGTTCTCCTCACTTCCGGCAGCAGCTGGAAGATGCGCCTTGTCTCCACAGGTGAAATCAAGAATATCCAGAACATCAACGGCATGCTCGGTCCCCAGTTGAAGGAAGAGCTTGCTCCCTGGCTTTAAAGAAGCAGCCTCAACAGATGCACCGGCCGGTCTCTATCGCCGGCCGGGCACCCGGAGGCACATAAATGAAAAACGCTAATATATAATCCATTCTAAAGAAATGAAAAAAATCAGCATATTGCTTCTGAGCGCAATGGCGCTGGGTGCGTTTACCGCGTGCGACGACGCTCCCGCCGAACCGCCTATGCAGAGCAACCCCCAGGAGCCCGTGCTCACCGTGGGCGACATCACCTCGACACCCTCGCTGTTCCTCACCAATCCCCCGGCCGTAGTAAACCTCGCCGACTATGCCGCCGACAACGGACTTATCCCTGTCCTCACACGCGATGAGGTCAAGAATCTCCCCGCAGGCGCCGAAGTGAAGTACTACTTCCAGATTTCTCCCGTGGCCGACTTCTCCAAAGATGTCAAGGACATCAACGTAGAGTTTGTCGACAATAATCAGGGCTATGTCGACGCCAACCGCTGGAACGAGGCTCAGATAGCATTCTTCGGCAAGAACCCCAACAAGGTTCACACCATCTACTACCGCATCCCGGTATATGTGACTCTCGATGGCACCGAATATCGGTACGACTCAACCGACTACTATGTAAGCAAGGGTCAGCTCGACGTGAAGTGCATCGACACAGGCTTCGTAATCTACTTCCGATGCCGATGTTTACGACGATCCCGTATTCACATATTCCTTCAAGGTTACCGAAGCTCCTTGCTACATCAAGGTAGCATCGCAGCCGGCCGTCGATGCCGCCCTTGCGAGTGAAGATGGATGGAAGTATGTATACGGCGCCCAGACTGACGGCGATGAAAACCTCGAAGGCCGACTCACCGACGTGAACGCCGGCGCTATCAAGCTCACCGAGACCGGCAACTATATTATGACAATCAATATGGAGTCGCTCACCTACAAGCTGGAGCTTCTCACCCGTCCACAGTATCTCTATACTCCCGGTGCGGTCAACGGCTGGCAGTTCCCCGACTGCTCCCTGATGCAGTACGACGAAAATGTAGGCTACTACGGCATCTTCGCCGTTACCGGCGGCTTCAAGATCTGCACCGCCACCACATGGGCCGACGCTGACACATACGGTGCCGCAGCAGATCACCAGTCAGATCTCACCGGCACATTCGACAGCCCGGGTAAAGACATCACAATCCCCAACGGCTTCTACTACGCATTCGCCAAGTACGACGAAGCGACCGGCAAGCTCACCACCTATACGTTCACTGAAGTCACCAGCGTTGGCCTCATCGGCAGCTTCCCCGCCTCCGGTTGGAACGATGTTGAGATGACTACTGCCGACGGCGGCATCACCTGGACAGCAACAGCCGAGTTCAATGCAGGCGACAAGTTCAAGATCCGTGTGAACCACGACTGGGACGGCTTCAATCTCGGCGCCGACCAGAACAATCCCGGCAAGTACGTCTACAAGGGCGGCGACATCGTAGTTGATGAGGCTGGCACCTACACCGTGACACTCGTCACCCAGCCCGGCGTTCCCACCATCAAGCTCACCAAACAGTAATCCCGGCACTGCCGCCTGCATTCTGCATTACGCATTACGCATTCTGCATTTCATCCGGTCTTCGGCATGGAATCTCGGCGGCTTCCGCCTCCAATACCCCACAGAGGGCGCGACCATCCGGCCGCGCCCTCTTCCTTTCCCCGGCCGCGCCCTCTTCCTTTCCCCTCGCAGTAGGGGCGCGATATATCGCGGCCGCGCCCGAATGGCCAACTGTAGCCACCGCCCGGCCTCCTGTTCTCCTGTCTTTCCCTCCGCCTGGTAGCCATCCGGGGCGGGCGCGAAAAATCGCGCCCCTACTATCTTTATTTCTCCTTTTGGCTGCGCCCGGATGGAAAATTTTCAATTTTCAATTTCCCCGTCTTTCTGTCTAAAATTTCCTCCTGTTTTTCTGTCTGAAATCTTTGATTTGCAGGATTGAGGAAGAAGTTGTAACTTTGCGTGAATATTTGCATTTCAGTCATGAATATCTCATATAACTGGTTAAAGGATTACATCCGCTTCGACCTCTCTCCCGCGAAGCTCACCGAGGCCCTCACCTCGCTGGGTCTGGAATGTGACACCTATGAGGAGGTGGAATCGGTGCCCGGAGGGCTCCGCGGCATCGTAATCGGCAAGGTGCTCACCTGCGTGGAGCATCCCGACAGCGACCACCTGCACATCACCACCGTCGACCTCGGACTGGCCGAACCGGTGCAGATAGTGTGCGGTGCGCCCAACGTGGCCGCCGGACAAACCGTGGTGGTTGCCACCGTAGGCGCAGAGCTGCACCCCACCGGCAGCGACGAATCATTCAAAATCAAGAAATCGAAAATACGCGGCGTGGAAAGCTTCGGCATGATTTGTGCCGAGGATGAAATCGGCGTAGGCACCTCGCACGACGGCATCATCGTTATCGACCGCGAAGTGGCTCCCGGCACCCCCGCCGCCGAATATTTCAACCTCTCCAGCGACTACATCCTGGAGGTGGAGCTTACCCCAAACCGAATCGACGGCGCAAGCCACTTCGGTGTGGCCCGCGACCTCTCGGCCTGGCTCGCACGTCATGCCGAGCCTGCGAAGGCCGTATGCCCCTCAGTCGACGCCTTCGCTCTGGACCGCCCCGACGGCGGCATCAGCGTAGAGGTCATTGACCAGCAGGGCGCACCCCGCTACTCCGGCGTGACCGTGCGCGGCGTCAAGGTAGCCCCCTCGCCCCAGTGGCTTCAGGACCGCCTCTCGGCCATCGGCCTACACCCCATCAACAATGTGGTCGACATCACCAACTACATCCTCCACGGCATGGGGCAGCCCCTCCACTGCTTCGATCTGGCCAAAATCAACGGCGGCATCACCGTCCGCACCTGCAAAGAGGGCACAAAGTTCACCACCCTCGACGGCATGGAGCACTCCCTCAATGAAGCCGACCTGATGATCTGCGACGCAGAGAAACCCCTCTGCATCGCCGGCGTGTTCGGCGGCCTCGACTCCGGTGTGACCGAAGCCACCACCGACATCTTCCTGGAGAGCGCCTGCTTCAACCCCACCCGCGTGCGCAAAACCGCCCGTCGGCACGGTCTGAGCACCGACGCTTCCTTCCGCTACGAGCGCGGCTGCGACATCAACGCCACTCTCTACTGCCTCAAGCTCGCCGCACTGATGGTGAAGGAACTGGCCGGCGGCGAAATCTGCGGCCCTCTTACCGACATCTACCCCGAGCCGGTGCCCTTCTTCCCCGTGGAGCTGCGCTACGACTATCTCCGTTCCCTCGTGGGCAAAGAGATCCCCAACCGAGAAATCAACGACATCCTCCGTTCGCTCGACATCAAAGCCGAGGCATACATCGCCGCCAACGGCGTGAAAATAGCAAGCGAGGACACCGCCGCTGCAGTGCGCCTGCAGGTGCCCACCTACCGCTTCGACGTGCGCCGGCCCTGCGACGTGGTGGAGGATGTGCTCCGCGTCTACGGCTACAACAACGTAGAAATCTCCGACACCGTCCACTCCTCGCTCCAGTATAAGAGCGCCTGCGACGAAGCCGACACCCTCCGCAAGCTCATCTCCGAGCAGCTCACCGCCCAGGGCTTCAACGAAATACTCAACAATTCGCTCACCTCGGAGCGCTATTACGCTCAGCTGCAGCAATATCCGCTCGACCATTGCGTGCGCCTGCTCAACCCTCTGAGCACCGACCTGAGCGTGATGCGCCAGACACTGCTGTTCGGCGGTCTGGAGTCGATCGCCCACAACGTCAACCGCCGCGCCGCCGACCTGGCTATGTATGAGTTCGGCAACGTCTACTTCTTCAATCCGCAGGCCGAATCCACCGCCGAGGCGCCCCTGGCTCCCTACAGCGAGAGCAGCCGTCTGGATCTCTGGCTCACCGGCAACATCCGCACCGCCAACTGGAGCCGCCCCGCCGAGAAGGCCACTTACTTCGACCTCAAGGCCTGCGTGGCCAACATTCTGGCCCGTCTCGGCCTCGACAACCAGGGGCTGAAGCTCACCACCCTCCCCGCCGCCGAAACTCCCGACATCTTCGCCGCAGCGCAGCAGCTCGCCTCGCGCAACGGTCAGGTGCTCGGCCATCTGGGCATCCTCTCCAACAAGGTGCTCGCCCTGCTCGACATCAAGCAGCCGGTAGTCTTCGCCGAGCTCGACTGGAGCCGTCTGGTGAAGCTCGCCTCGAAGGTCAAGACCGAATTCGCCCCGCTGCCCAAGACACAGCCCGTGAAGCGCGACCTGGCCCTGCTGATCGACAATGCCGTGACTATGGCGCAGATCGAGGATACCGTCCGCAAAGCCGAGCGCAAACTCCTCCGCTCAGTCGAGCTGTTCGACGTCTACGAGGGCAAGACCCTCGCCGACGGTTCGCGCGACCTCCCCGAAGGGAAGAAGAGCTACGCCATCTCCCTCACACTCCAGGACACCGAAAAGACCCTCCAGGACAAGCAGATCGACTCAGCCATGAGCCGCATCGTCCAGGCCCTCACATCCACCCTGGGTGCATCACTCCGATAATAATCTTAATCATAAAATACATTACAGCTATATCCAATGGGAAGAGCATTTGAATACCGCAAAGCCCGCAAGCTCAAACGCTGGGGCAATATGTCGAAAACATTTACCCGCATAGGCAAGGAAATCACTATCGCCGTGAAGGCTTCCGGTCCTGACCCCGCCAACAACCCCCGTCTGCGCACCCTCATCCAGAACGCCCGCTCCGAGAATATGCCCAAGGACACCATCGAGCGCGCCATCAAGAAGGCCACCGACAAGGACGCAAAGGACTACAAGGAGCTTACCTACGAGGGATACGGCCCCCACGGCATCGCAATCTTCGTGGAAGCAGCCACCGACAACAACACCCGCACCGTAGCCAACGTGCGCTCGATCTTCACAAAGCACGGCGGCAGCCTCGGCACACAGGGCTCGCTCACATTCCTCTTCGACCACAAAGTAGTACTCAAAATCGCTGCCAAACCCGATGTTGAGCTGGAAGACCTCGAGCTGGAGCTTATCGACTGCGGCGTAGAGGAAGTTGAACCCGACGACGAAGGCAACATCATCCTCACCGGCGCTTTCGAAGACTCCGCCAACATCCAGAACTACCTCGAAGAGAACGGCTACGAAATCCTCTCCACAGAATTCGTCCGCATCCCCAACGACCTGAAAGTGCTTCCCCCCGACCAGCGCGAAAGCATCGAGAAAATCCTCGAAAAGCTCGAAGAAGACGACGATGTCACCCAGGTCTTCCACAACATGAAGGAAGAGGACGAAGACCCCGCCGAATAATCTCCCCATCCTATGCCCCAATTTCTCTCCCGCACCTGGCGCTGGTCACGGCGATATATCACACTGCCACTGATTGTGGCGGTGGTATACATTGTGTTCGTGCTCTTCTTCAACGACAACTCCTACTTCAAGAGTGTTGAATACCAGCAGGAAATCGACCGCCTCGAAGCCGAAATCAAGGCCAACAACGACACCATGCAGTATTACCACCGCCTCAATGCCTCCCTCTCCACCGACCCCCGCGAGCTGGAGCGAATCGTGCGCGAGCAATACCATATGCAGCGCCCCGACGAGGATGTCTATATCTTTGAAAATTAGCACTATGAGCAATCAGGAAAAACCAGCCTCCGCAAACCACGGCAAACCCGCGCCCGAAAAAACCTACACCCTCGACGAGCTGCAGGGCCGCCCGCCGCGCGCCATCTGGGTAATTGTGGCCACCCTCGGCCTGCTCACCATCTGCGCCGGCACCCTCCTGCCGCTGCTCCAGGTGAAAATCGGTCCGCAGGCCGTAGCCTGGTGGAAATGGGTCTACGCCGCCGGAGCGCTCCTCTACCTCGTAGGAAAGCTCTTCTCCCCCTACACCGGAAGCCACCCGCGCATCAAGCGCCTCTACCGCATCGAAGCCTGGAGCGCAGTATTCTTCTGCATGGCGGCATTCTTCCTCTTCTATGAGCCCAACACCCTGCGCGACGTCTGGGCATTCACCCTGGCCGGAGGCGCGCTGCTCATATTCACCACATTAGCCATCCCGCACGTAGTGCGCAAAGAGCTTCGCAAAACACGCACATGAAAATAGCACTCATCGGCTACGGCAAAATGGGGCACGCCATCGAGCAAATCGCCCTCAGCCGCGGCCACGAAATAGCAATCACCATCGACGCCGGGCAGCAGGAACGCTTCTCGGCGCCCGATTTTCTCCACGCCGACGTAGCTATCGAGTTCACCACACCCGCCACAGCCGTCGACAACTTCCGCCGCGTAATCGACGCCGGAATCCCCCTCGTGGCCGGTACCACCGGCTGGCTCGACCACCTCGAAGAAGTGAAAGCAATGCTCGACACCGCCCCACAGGGTATGTTCTGGACCTCCAACTTCTCCATCGGCGTAGCCCTCTTCCGCGCCATCGCCGCCAAAGCCGAAGCGCTCATAGCCCCATACAGCCAGTACCACCCCGAAATCACCGAGGTGCACCACATCCACAAACTCGATCACCCCTCCGGTACCGCCGTCACAACAGCCGAAACCCTCATCGGCGCATCACAGGGCCGCCTCAACGCCTGGACCGAAGACCCCGACGCCGCAAAAGCCGACCCCACCCGGCTCCTCATCAACCACCGCCGCGAAGGCGAAGTGCCCGGCACCCACACCATCGTGTGGAGCAGCCCCGTCGATGAAATCACCATCGAACACAAAGCATATTCCCGCGAAGGCTTCGCCCTGGGCGCCGTCATCGCCGCCGAATGGATGGCCGCCAACCACCCCCGCGGCCTCTCCTCCATGCCCTCACTCCTCGGCTTCTAATCCCGCCTTCCCAGCCTCAGCTTCCATTAAGCTCGCCAGCCTCAGCTTCCACTAAGGCGCATCAGGCCTTGTCCTGTGATCGGCCATGTATGGCCGATCACTCAACCGCCTGCTCCATCGCTTTGCGAGGGGTGAGCCGCGCGGAAAGCTCCCAGAGCAAGTAGAGCGGCAGGAACACAGCCATAAGCGTAAACGGGTCGGAAGTGGGCGTAATAATGGCCGCAGCCACCACAAGCACCACCACCGCGTGCCGCCGGTAAGTAGAGAAAAAATCCCGTGTGAGAATCCCCAGCCGCCCGAGCACCCACGTGATGAGCGGAATCTCAAACGTAATCCCCATCACTAACAGCATCGACACAAAATTGTCCATATACGAGTCGAGCGTAATCGTATTGGGAATCTCCGCCGACAGCTGATATTCCGACAGAAACCGCACCGTCAGCGGGAAAATCAGGAAATAAGCCGTGAGCATCCCCATATAAAACAGCAGATTCCCGAAAAAGAAAGCCCCCGAGGCATACCGCCGCTCATTGGGATACAGCGCCGGCGCCACAAACGTCCACAGCTGATAAATCAGCACCGGGAAAGTAATCACCAGCGCCAGCTGCACAGAAAAAGAAATGTGGATGAAAAACTGCGATGCCAGCTGCGTATTGATCAGCGACACCGAGAAATCGCCATGCTCCGGCGCCGACGCACCCATAAGAGCCGCCGCCGAGTCCTCCAGCCGGTTGAACAGCGCATACAGCGGAAAATCCGCATGGCACGGCGCCAGCACCAGCCTGTCGAAAATGTCGGGCAGGATACAGAACACGGCCACCGAGGCTACCAGCAGCGTGATAGCCATACGGATGAGCACACCGCGGAGCACATCCAGATGATCCCAGAATGTAGTTTCCCCGTTTTGCAAAGCAGGAACCTCGGAAATTAAGTGAAAATCTTGGAATAGAAAACAGCCTCAGCCGGAGCAACCAAAATCCGCGCCGGCAAAAGCAAATATTACAGGCCGGGAAGCCCTGGATCAGGCCTTCTCGTCGGGATTCTTAGTGGCAGCCTTGGCGGCGTCGTCAACCTCCTTGGAGGCATCGTTGAGGCCATCCTTGAAATTGCGCACACCCTTGCCCAGACCGCGCATAAGCTCGGGAATCTTCTTGCCGCCGAAGAGCAGAAGCACCACCAGCGCAATGATAATCCACTCGCTGCCGCCGGGCAGACTAAGCATAGGGATAAGTGTAAGTGTCATAATCAATGGTAAAGAAAATTTGAAAATTCTGAAGGTAAAGATTGATTGAGGGCGCGGACGAGCCGCAGCGCTCCAAGCGAGGGCGCGGGCAAGCCGCAGCGCTCCGGAGAGCATACCCCTTTGCAAAGATAACGCTTTTCCCCGTAAATATTGCATCTCCGGTGAAAATCAATGCTATTTTAATCTTCTTTAGTGAAAATTAATTCGTAACTTTGCAACCCGGTAATCACCCCGTAAAGTATAAACATCATTCATTAACGCATAATATGAAAGCATTTGTATTCCCCGGCCAGGGAGCACAGTTTGTAGGTATGGGCAAAGACCTCTACCAGCAGAGCGCCCAGGCAAAGGAACTCTTTGAAAAAGCAAACGAAATCCTCGGATTCCGCATCACCGACCTCATGTTTGAAGGCACCGAAGAAGACCTCAAACAGACAAAAGTGACCCAGCCCGCTGTATTCCTCCACTCCGTAATCCTCTCAAAGGTGCTCGGCGACGAATTCAAGCCCGATATGGTAGCCGGCCACTCGCTCGGCGAGCTCTCGGCCCTCACCGCCGCAGGCGCCCTCAGCTTCGAGGACGGCCTCAAAATCGTCAGCGCACGTGCACGCGCCATGCAGAAAGCCTGCGAAGCAAAGCCTTCCACAATGGCCGCCATCATCGCACTGACCGACCCCCAGGTAGAAGAAATCTGCGCCAACACACCCGGCGTAGTCGTAGCCGCAAACTACAACTGCCCCGGACAAGTGGTAATCTCCGGCGAAGTTGAAGCCATCAACGCTGCCTGCGAAGCCGCAAAAGCCGCCGGTGCAAAACGCGCACTCCCCCTGAAAGTGGGCGGCGCATTCCACTCACCCCTTATGGAACCCGCACGCGCCGAACTCGCCGAGGCAATCGCCGCCACCAAATTCCACACACCCGTTTGCCCCGTCTACCAGAACGTCGACGCCCTTCCCCACACCGACCCCGAGGAAATCAAAGCCAACCTCATCGCCCAGCTCACAGCACCCGTACGCTGGACACAGTCAGTGCAGAAAATGATTGCCGACGGCGCCACCGAATTCACCGAACTCGGTCCCGGCAAAGTACTCCAGGGCCTCGTCTCGAAAATCAGCCGCGACGTCACCGTCGCCGGCCGCCAGTAATCCCCGCCCCGGCATCCCCCGGCAGCCAATTGCCCCATAGGCACCCCTGCCAAGGACCCCCTACCGCCCCGACCACTCCGGCCGGGGCGTTTTTTTGCCCCACATCCCCCACAGACCCATCCACCGGTAGGGGCGCGATATATCGCGGCCGCGCCCGGAGGCCCCCAGCCGCCCGCACCCGCATGGCCCGCCCTTCGCTCCTGAAAAGGGCCGCCCTTCCCTCCCGCGCAGCCAAATAAAAAAATAAAATCCAGAGAAAACCGAAAAAATTTGCACAATTAAAAAATAAACCCTACCTTTGCAACGCAAAACCCGGGGTACTAGCTCATCTGGCTAGAGCGCGACACTGGCAGTGTCGAGGTGAGCGGTTCGAGTCCGCTGTACTCCACCACCCGCAGATTTGGAATCCCTTCCAAATCTGCTTTTTTTATACCCCGGCACCCCACCCCTCAGCACTCTCCCCCCCCGCCTCCCATCCAGCCGCAGCCAGCCAGCCGCAGCTGCGCAGCTCCAGCAGGCCTCATCCTGTTATCGGCCGTGCACGGCCGATCCCCTCGCTGCGCAGCCTGCCGCCATCCATCCGGGCGCGGCCGCGATATATCGCGCCCCTACCAGCGAATGCGCATATACAAATTTAGGCGGGGTAGTAGCGTGGGGGATATAAACGAAAAACGAGACGTCAATCTCGACGGCTCGCTTTCAGGGATAATGATGTATCTTTTATTTACTTTGCTCTAATACTATGAATTGTAGACTGTGCTTTTGAGGTATAGTGATTTAAGTGCTATTAACTATTTTGGTGGCATTTCAGGCAGGTGGCGCGTATGCGCGTTGTCTGAATGCGTTGCAAATTTACAGCCGGATTATTACACGCTTGTTACAAGCGTTGCACATTTCCAAAACATTTCCAATTTTCACAATATTTAACACGTTTATTGCTGCGAATTTGGCCACACCGACTGAGGGAGGCGAAATCACCCGCCAGATGGTGGCCGACTATGTCGACGACTGCATCACCAACTCAGGCCACGACCTGCTGAGCGATTTCCGCAATCTATGGCCTTACAGCCACGTGCAGGATTACTCCTACACCAAGGACAACGGCCTGCAGTGGGCCGGCGACGGCAACATCGAGGAGGTGATGGCCATCAAATACTCCACCCTCGGCACCTGGGATGTAATCTCGCAGAAGTGCAACCAGGTTTGTCTCTACTACGGTGTGCGCGGCCAGGCCAACTACGCCCTCTGCTTCCCCTTCGGTCAGGGCTGGGGATTCGCTACCGTCAACCCCAAACTCTGGGAGGACTGGGATGCCAACGACCTGCGCCGCAAAGGCTCGATCATCGACTGCACCGACCGCTCCGAGATGCGCCTCTACACCAAGGGCGGCGGCAATGCCTCCGAAGAGACCTACTACATCAATAAGAAGCACTGCCCCATCAATGTCTACACCGACAATACTCACCAAAATGTAGTGAACTACAGTGTGCCTCTTTATAATATGTCGGAGACCAACTTCCAGCTCAACAACACCCAGGACATCATCCTCATCCGTTTTGCCGACGTGCTGCTGATGGGCGCCGAACTTGACTCGCCCAACGCGCAGGCTTACCTCGACCGCGTGCGCTCACGCGCCGGCCTCCAGTCGGTGCCCGCCACCCTCGACAACATCAAGAAGGAGCGCCGCTTCGAGCTGGCCTTTGAAGGCGTGCGCTACTACGACCTCCTCCGCTGGCACGACGAGCGCCTCATCACCGAGAACCAGACCGACATTCAGATCTACGACCGACGCGTACCCGTAAAGAAATCGATCACTTACCGCCCCGAGACCGGCGGCTTCCTTCCCATCCCCCTCACCGAGATCCAGCTCTCTGAAGGCGTCCTCACCCAGAACGCCGGCTGGGAAGGCACCGACTGCTATCTCGAATAGCCCCTCCCCCCCCTCTCTTAAGGGCGCCCCCTCTTGTAGGGGCGCGATATATCGCGGCCGCACCCGCCCCCATCTAAAATCTACTATCTAAGAACTAAGTACTCCTCCAATGCTCAGCCGCAGAGATTTCATCCGCAAGGCCGCAATAATTGCCGGCGCAGCCGCCATCCCCTCCGCCCTCCGCGGGGCAGGCACGGCGGCTCGCCCTGCAGCGACAACCGCAGCGAAAGGCGCCACCCCTGCCGCGCAATCCCTCGCCGACCAGAAAATCGCCCTCGACAACAGCTACGACATAATCGTGGCCGGGGGCGGCCCGGCCGGTTGCGCCGCCGCCACCGCCGCTGCCCAAAAAGGCCGCCGCGTGCTCCTGATTGAGGCCGG
>SFFL01000032.1 GCA_004557825.1 Bacteroidales bacterium
CACTCCAAAAGTTTTGTGTCTAACTTTTGGGGTGCAGTTCACAATAGGTGCCAGCCCTAATTTTCAGCCTGCCTCAAAAATTTTTATCGGACAGCAATATAAGACTATAAGACGTATAATTCGTATAAGACGTATAAGCCGGTAGGGGCGCGATACATCGCGGCCGCATCGTCGGCGTTAATTCCCCCCGGGGCCATCCGGGCGCGGCCGCGATATATCGCGCCCTTACAATGCGAGCGCACCGCTTACCGGATGGCAGGCGGTGCGCTCGGGATTATTGGGCTAATTGGGCTTATTAGCCTTATTAGACTAATTGGACTTATTGGCCTTATTGGACTTATTGGAGGAGGCGCGGCCGGGATTAGCAGGGAGAGAAGGGGGATTAGCGGCGGGAGGGGGTGAGGAGGAGGTAGAGCTCGCGGACCCAGACCACCAGCGAGGAGGCGGCCACGATGATTACGAAATCAAGCGTGCCGGAGGGGTTGAAGTGCCAGTCGGCAGTGTGGAGCATCGGGGCGCAGTTGAAGAATTCGTAGGCCACTTCGGTGATGAATATCTGGCCGAGGCAAATGATTCCGGCAATCGTCCAGAAGCCTTGGCTGATGCCCTGACGGAACAGGCTGTCGCCGGTCTCGAAGCAGCGCGCGTTGAACATATAGAAGAAGTGCGTCCATACGAAGATCGAGAAGAGCAGCGTCATCTCGTAGGCGGTCATACCGGGAGCCGACTTGGGCAGCGCGTGGAACATCTGCGGAATCGACGTGATGTCGGTGGCGTTGAAGATGCAGTAGAATCCCAGCGTGATGGCGAAGAAAAGCACACCCACGCCAAGAAGTTCCACAAACATCGGGCGCGTCAGAATCGACGCCATACGGTTGCGCGGCTTATCCTTCATCACCTGCTCCGAGGGAGGCAGCGAAGCCAGCGCCATAGCGCCGAAGGTGTCCATAATCAGGTTGACCCAGAGCATCTGCGTCACCGTCAGCGGCGACTCCGTGCCGATGAACGAGCCGATGAGCACAAGTAGGCAGGCGGCCACATTCACCGTGAGCTGGAACAGCAGGAAGCGCTGGATATTCTTGTAAAGCGAACGACCCCACATCACGGCGCGGCCAATCGAGGCAAACGAGTTGTCGATGATGGTAATGTCGGATGCCTCCTTAGCCACGGAGGTGCCGTCGCCCATCGACAGGCCCACGTGTGCAGCCTTCAGCGCCGGAGCATCGTTGGTGCCGTCGCCGGTGACAGCCACCACCTCGCCGCGCTGCTGGAGCGTTTCCACCAGCCGCTTCTTATCCATCGGACGTGCGCGGGCAATAATCTTTATGCCGTCGATGCGGTCGTGAAGCTCGCTGTCGGTGAGTGCGGCAAATTCCGGACCGGTGATAATATTGGAATCGTTGTCGGCATCATCGTGCCACAGGCCGATCTGACGGCCGATTTCGCGGGCGGTGCCGGGGGTGTCGCCGGTGACAATCTTAATCTTCACACCGGCCTTCATCACCTCCTCCACGGCGTGCGGCACATCGGCGCGCACAGGGTCGGAGATAGCCACAATGCCCAGGAAAGTGAGATTCTTGGCCACCACCTTGTCGTTCTCGATAGTGGCGTCGCCCTCCTCAAGCTCCTGATAAGCAAAGCCCAGGGTACGCATCGCCTGATTCTGATATTCCAGCAGACGGGCATCGATTTCGGCCTTGGTCACACCGGCGGTGTTGCGGCACATTCCGAACACAATCTCCGGCGCGCCTTTCACATAGAGCACCTTCTTGCCCGAAGCCGAGGTCACCACCGTGGCCATATATTTGCGCTCGGTGGTGAATGGCAACTCTTCCAGGCGCTGCACACCCTTGCGCAGAGCCTGATAGTCGGCGCCGCGCTGTTTCAGCCAGAGCAGCAGCGCACCCTCGGTGGGATTGCCCAGCACCTCGGTCTTCCCGTCGGAAACATCGAGCTGAGCGGTGGAGTTGACAGCGATACCCTCGGCCAGAACCTCGTCGGAGGGATTGCCGAAGAACTCCGTCTTGTATACCTGCATCTGATTCTGCGTGAGGGTGCCGGTCTTGTCGGTGCAGATCACCGTGGCGGCGCCCATCGTCTCGCAGGCGTGCATCTTGCGCACAAGATTATTTGTTTTGAGCATACGGCTCATCGAGTAAGCCAGCGAAAGGGTCACGGCCATCGGCAGACCCTCCGGCACCGACACCACAATCAGCGTGACGGCAATCATCAGCGTCTGCAGCGTGTGCGACAGCAACGAGGCCCACATAGTGCTTCCGGCGCCCGGATTTATCATCACAAACGCGCCGCACACCATACCCACAAACAGGGCGAAGAACCCGATTATGGCCACAATGCACACCGGCTTCGACCAGCTGTGGAATTTCGTCATCACGAGCCAGAAGAAGAGCGCCACAGGCAGAATCAGCGTCCAGGCCTGCCAGGCGCCCCACCCTAAGAAGTGGATCAGCTGCACTATAATCACCAGACCGGCGAAGATATAGCTGGCATTGGTGATCCAGCCGGCCAGCCGGTCGAGCTGCTCATTGAGCGGAGTGCGCACCGACGAATCGATCTGCGCCTCCTTGAACACCTTGCCCGACTCGGTGGCGTCGCCCACCTTCGTCACACGCATCACGCCGTGCCCCTCCATCACCTTGGTGCCGCGAAGCACGTGATTGGAAGGATATGTGGCTTGCGGGTCGAAGTCGTTGGGGTCGACAGTCTTGTGGCAGAGAAGCTCGCCGGTGAGCGTCGACTCATCCACGCCGAGCGTCACGGCATCGAGCAGGTCACCGTCGGCAGGAATCTCGTCGCCGGTGTTGATTACCACGATATCGCCCACCACCACATCGCGGCGCGGAATGGTGGTGATGGCGCCGTTGCGGTAAACCTCCACCAGCTCGTCGTCGTTGACCTGATTGAGGATTTTAAACGCCTTATTGGCTCGCTGTTCAAAGATGAAAGCCAGCCCGGTGGCCAGGAGAATGGCCATAAAAATACCGGCCGGCTCAAAGAACACCTGCCAGCTATGGCCCAGGCCATAGAATTCATACAAAGCTATGCCTATCGACAGTACTCCGGCCACCAGCAGGATGATAATCAGCGGGTCGGAGAATTTCTCCAGGAACAGCCGCCACCAGGGCAACTGCTTGGGAGGGGTGAGCACATTGGCTCCATATTTCAGCCGGCTCTCCTGCACCTCTGTGTCGGTAAGGCCGGTGAATGTAACGTTTTTCGACATAATCAGTTAGAAAATATTTTTGTTTGTTTCGTTGACGGAGGGGATTACTGCTTGTCGGCCTGCTTCAGGGAGAGACGCGAAGCCTCGAGAAGCGGCAGATTCGACTCGGTGGGGATATAGATCACCGTCTTGTCGCTCAGGTCAGACTGCTGGCGCACCCAAAGATATTGGATATATGTGGGGGTGATGCTGCCGTTTTCGATGCGTATGGCTTCTGCAGCGCCCTTTGCACGCTCCACTTCGGCCTGCGCGTTGAGCTTTTCAGCTTCAAGATTGGCCTTGGCCTCTTCGATTTTGATTTTTCTGTTCTGCTCGGCCTTGGCAAATTCAGCCTTGCCTTCCATCTCCTGCGACCATACGTTATACCAGGGTATGACCAGCGCGATGGCTACAATAAATACCAGGATACCCACGATGCTCAGCACAATAGCCTTTACAGTAGACTTCGATGGATTTACCGAAAAAGAGTTGTTCATTTCTTTATATAATAATATGTGTATTTATCTGATTCCGTTTTTCCTTTGCAAAAGTAATATATTTTTTTGTAAATTTGCAGGATAATAACAGATTGCGAGCCCAACCATGAAAAAACACATATCGTTTGTCCTTGCGGCAATATGCCTGACGGTGTGCCATGCGGCACGAACCGACCTGAAATTTCAGCGGATAGGGCTGCAGCAGGGCCTTTCCCACTCCACCATCACCGCAATGGGGCAGGACCGCCAGGGCTATATCTGGATTGGCACCCCCGACGGCCTCAACCGCTTCGACGGCTACGCCTTCCGCGTTTACCGCCACAACCCCGCGAATGCCGGCACCCCGGCCTACAACGATGTGCGCACCATCCGTTTCGCCCCCGACGGCACCCTCTGGGTGGCCGGGATCAACGCCCTTTCCCGCTACGACGCGGTGAACGACCGCTTCACGAATTACACCGTGCCCGACAAAGCCGAGCTTAACGATGTGCTTGTGCTCGACGACGGCCACCTGCTTGCCGGTACCGACAAAGGGCTATATACCTTCGACACCGCCACCGGAAAATTCACACCCGGATATGAAGGGCACCCCTTCACCTCCGCTATAACATCGCTCTGCCTCGCCGACGGAGATGTATATATTGCCGGCAGCGGGCGCCTGAGCAAGCTCGACCCGGCATCGGGCCATATCAGTCCCATCAATCTTGGTAAGACCGTCGCCGCCGGGCAGATGCTCGACGACGGCCGATACCTCTACATCACCACCGAGGGCGACGGCCTCCTCTGCCTCGACACCGGCAACGGCCACCTGCGCACCTACCGCGCCGGAGGCCCCGAAGGGCTGCGCTCCGACTATGTCCGCTCGATTGCCCGCGACACCAACGGGCGCCTCTGGGTAGGCACCTTCAGCGGCCTCGACATCCTCGACGCAAAGCGCCAGCACTTCAGCCACTACGACAACGACCCCTACAGCGAGGAATCGCTCTCACACTCTTCGGTGCGCCGAATCTTCGCCGACCGCCAGGGCGGTATGTGGCTCGGCACATATTTCGGCGGCCTGAACTACTACCACCCCCTGCGCAATCAGTTCCAGACTATGCGTCATTCGCCGGTGCGCCCCTCGCTCAACGACAACATCATCGGCGCCATGCTTGAGGACTCGCGTCACAATATATGGATTGCCACCAACCGAGGCGGCGTTAACGTTTACAATCCGCAGAACGACACCTTCCGCTACTTCACCACTTCTAACGGCCTCGGCTCCGACGACGTCAAGGCATTCTATTACGACGAAGCCGCCGGGAAAGTCTATGTAGGTTCCCACCTTGGCGGGATGAATGTGATCACCCCCACCTCCGGTGCAGTTGCCACAGCTCCCAACGCGCCCTCTAATGTCTACGACATCCTCCCCTCCCGCCGCCCCGGAGCGCTCTGGCTCGCTGCCATCAATGCGCTGGTGCTCTATGATGTGGCCGGCGGCATATCCACCGCCGTGCCCTCCAACGGCCTGTGCCATATCACCGACCTCTACCGCGACACACGCGGCCGCCTCTGGGTGTCGGGCGAAGATGGTATGGCCGTATTCGACGAGCACCCCGACGGCTCCCTCTCCCCGGCCAAAGGAATCCCCGAATCCATCGGCAACTACCGCCGCCAGGTAAACAATGTATATATGAGCCGCGACGGCCACACATATTATATATCCACCAACGAGGGTCTGATGCGCTACGATTCCTCCAACGGCAAAATCACCCGCTACACCACCGCCCAGGGGATGCCCAACGATATGGTCTACGGTGTGCTCGAAGATGCCAACGGGCGCCTCTGGTGCAGCACCAACTACGGCCTGGCCCTCATCAATCCCGCCGACGGCCACATCGTGAGCTACAACACCACCGACGGCCTGCAGAGCAATCAGTTCTCGCTCAAGAGCTTCCTGAAAAGCAGCGACGGATATATGTATTTCGGCGGCATTAACGGCCTGAGCTACTTCAACCCCTCGGTGCTGAAGTCAAACCCCTACACCCCCGCGCCGATGATTTCCGGTCTGAAGCTCTTCAACCGCCGCGTCACCGTGGGCGACGAGACCGGCCTTCTCCCCCAGAACATCTCCGAAACGCATAAAATCACCCTCTCCCCCGAGCAGTCGGTGCTCACCATCGACTTCACCGTCTGCAACTATGTGGCAGGCGAGCACAACACCTTCTCCTACAAGCTCGACGGCTTCGACAAGCAGTGGATTACCACCGACGGCGCACACTCCGTCACCTACTCCAATCTCCCTCCGGGCGACTACCGCTTTATGCTCCGTGCCGCCAACAACGACGGCGTATGGAGCAAAGAGACAACCTCAATCGGCATCACCGTGCTTCCCCACTGGTATCAGCGCTGGTGGGTGCAGACCCTCTTCATCCTCCTCATCACCGCTGCTGCAGCTATGGCACTGCTGAGCTATCTGCGCCGACGCGAACGTATGCGCCACGAACAGATGGAGCACCTCAACGCCCAGCGCGAGAAAGAGCTTAACGAGATGAAGGTGCGCTTCTTCATAAATATGTCGCACGAACTGCGCACGCCGCTCACGCTGATGCTCCTCCCCATCCAGGAACTTCTGCAGCGTGCCACCGACCGCAAGACCGTGCAGCGCCTCAACCTGGTGAAAAACAATACCGAGCACATTCTCCACATAGTGAATCAGCTGCTCGACTACCGCCGCGCCGAGATGGGTATGTTCCGGCTCCAGACCCGTCAGGTAAAGGTCAGCACCCTGATTCACACCATTTTCCACAACTACGAATTCCAGGCGTCGCGCCGCGACATCACCTACCGCTTCAACTCCTCGCTCCCCGACGAACCGGTGATGTGCGACCCGCAGTATATCGAACTGATTTGCAACAATCTCATCTCCAACGCTTTCAAATACACCCCCAAAGGGCAGTCGATTACCGTGAGCGTGGCGTCCGGCGGCACAGAAGATGCTCCGAAGATGGTGATCACCGTGGCCGACACCGGCTGCGGCATCCCTGCCGACAAACTGCCCGAAATTTTCACCCGATTCTATAAGGTCGACGACCGCGCAAACGGCAGCGGCATAGGTCTGTCGCTGGTGAAGCGCCTCGTGGAGCTGCACCACGGCACCATTTCCGTCGACAGCAAGCTGGGCGAAGGCACCACTTTCACCGTGGAGATTCCCGTCAATGCGGCCGCATATACCGCCGCCGAGACCCTCAGCGACAGCGCCAGCCAGCCGCTTCCGCCCACCGATGTGAACCCCGCCCCGCTTGCGATTCCCGAGCCGGAGGAGGGAATCGACGACACAGCCGAGGCCGCCCAGGCCACCGACGATGCCCGCGAAACGGTGATGGTGGTCGATGACAATCCCGACATCCTCAAATATATCTGCGAAGCCCTCTCGGAGCACTACAATGTGCTCCCCGCCGCCAATGGCGCGAAGGCCATCGAAACGCTTTCGAGCAACACCGTCGACCTGATTATCACTGACATTATGATGCCCGACATCGACGGCGTGCAGCTCTGCCGCACCGTCAAGCGCAATCTGCGCACCTCGCACATCCCGGTGATTATGCTTTCGGCAAAAAGCGACACCAACGACTTCCTCGGCGGCCTGAAGGTGGGTGCCGACGACTATATCGCCAAGCCTTTCTCGCTCGACATTCTCTCGCAGAAGGTGCGCAATCTGCTCCACACACGCCGTCAGACCATCAGGCACTTCACCGACCTGGCCGACGACAAGAAGACCGACGTGCCCGCGCTGAATCCCCTCGATGAGGAATTCATCAAGAAAGCCCTCGACACGATGGAGAAATATGTCGACGACTCGGAGTTCACCACCGACCGCTTCGCCGCCGAAATGTGTATGAGCCGCTCCAATCTCCACCTGAAGATGAAAGCCCTCACCGGCGAATCCACCAACGAGTTTATGCGTCGGTTCCGTATGCGCCGCGCTATGGATTTGCTCAAATCCGGGCGCTACACCATCTCGCAGGTGAGCGCGATGGTGGGCTATGGCACCCCCTCCTATTTCGCCACCTCCTTCAAGAAATTTTTCGGCGATCTTCCCTCCAATTCTATCAAGCATCTGAGGCCTAATGAGCCGGATTAAACAAAATTGATATTATTTTAATCAATTTATAATCAATTGCTGCACTTGGGCGGTATAGCAAAATACATATATGGCATAGATTTGCGTTATATTAGCGTAACTTTGTAGATGCAAAATATAATCACGAATCCAATATACCATATGAAAAAGACATTGCTCTCCGCCCTGGGTATGCTTCTGTTCGGCACCACTGCTGTAGCCGCAAATCCGGCTGATGCCGCAGCCGACCAGCTTGCATATCAAGTGTCGCAGATTCCCGGCCCCGGGAAATTTCCCCGCGCTCTCTTCACCGACTATTCCATCGGCGAAGTGGCTTATCAGCTCGAGCGCGAGCCGAAAGATTTCTACCCGCAGATTGAACTGCGCAATCACCCCACGCTGAAAGAATTCAACACCGTAAGGTATCACAACTACCGCGACTGGACCTCGGGCTTTCTGCCCGGCTCGCTCTGGCTTGCCTACGAGCTTACCGGCCGCGATGATATGCGCCGTGCCGCTACCGAGCTTACCAACCAGCTCCTGCCTGTGTCGTATATGAAAGACACCCACGACCTGGGATTTATGGTCAACTGCTCCTACGGCAACGCCCTGCGTCTGGCTCCCTCCGACTCCATCAAGGCCGTGATCGTGCGCACCGCCGATAATCTGATTTCACGCTTCGACCCCAAGGTGGGCGTAATCCGCTCCTGGGATTTCGGTCCCTGGAACTACCCCGTGATCATCGACAATATGATGAACCTTGAGCTGCTCTTCAACGCTTCGCGTCTGACCGGCGACAGCAAATACCGCGACATCGCCCTCAAGCATGCCGACAAGACTCTCAAATGCCACTTCCGTCCCGACTTCACCTCCTACCACGTAGTGAGCTACACCCCCGACGGCAGCATCGAGAGCCGTGGCACATTCCAGGGCAAAGCCGACGAATCGGCCTGGAGCCGCGGACAGGGCTGGGCGCTCTACGGCTACACCGAGTGCTACCGCGAGAGCGGCCGCAAGGAATATCTTGAGCAGGCCCGCCACATCGCCGATATGATTATGGAGCGCAACGTCACCGAGGACCTCATCCCCTACTGGGACCTCGACGCCCGCAACGAGCCTACCACGCCCCGCGACGCTTCGGCCGGCGCACTCTACGCCGCCGCTATGATCGAGCTGAGCACTATGCTCCCCGAAAAGGAGGGCAAGAAATACCTCGACTACGCCGAGAAGATTCTCGCCGCGCTGGCTTCGCCGCAGTACACTGCCGAACAGGGCACCAACGGCGGCTTCATCCTCAAGCATTCCACCGGCTCGCTTCCCCACGGCTCGGAAATCGACACTCCCCTCAACTACGCCGACTATTACTATCTGGAGGCTCTCGTGCGCCTCGACCGCGTAAAGAAGGGTCTGCCCGCCACCAGCTGGGACAAAATCAAAAAATGATCTTATTTTAACGCATACTATTACTATGGTAAACTTTTCACTTGAGGGCAAAGTTGCCCTCGTCACCGGCGGCGTTTATGGTATCGGTTTTGCCATCGCCAAGGCGCTCCACGAAGCAGGTGCCAAAATCGTTTATAACTGCAACACTCAGAAGTCGATGGATCTCGGCATCGCCAACTATAAGGAAGCCGGTATCGACGCAAAGGGATATATGTGCGACGTCACCGACGAAGAGGCCGTAAAGGCTATGATCGCCGACATCGAGAAGAATCTCGGCGGTGTGGACATCCTGGTCAACAACGCCGGCATCATCAAGCGCATCCCTATGACCGAGATGAGCTGCGAGGATTTCCGTCAGGTGGTCGACATCGACCTGGTGGCTCCCTTCATCTGCGCCAAGGCCGTTATCCCCGGCATGATTAAGAAGGGCCACGGCAAGATCATCAACATCTGCTCGATGATGAGCGAGCTGGGCCGCGAGACCGTCAGCGCTTACGCTGCCGCCAAGGGTGGCCTGAAGATGCTCACACGCAACATCTGCTCGGAATACGGCGCTGCCAACATCCAGTGCAACGGCATCGGCCCGGGCTACATCGCCACTCCCCAGACCGCTCCGCTGCGCGAGCTGCAGCCCGACGGTTCCCGTCACCCCTTCGACCAGTTCATCATCTCCAAGACTCCCGCAGGCCGCTGGGGCACTCCCGAAGACCTTATGGGTCCGGCCGTCTTCCTGGCTTCCGACGCCTCCGACTTCGTAAACGGTCATATCCTCTATGTCGACGGCGGCATCCTGGCCTACATCGGCAAGAACCCGCTCGAAGTGTAATCCTCTAATCCTCTCCTCTGAAACGATTCTGAATTAATGGAACAAGTATTTTCCTACATAATCGGACTTGGTGCCGCTGTGATGATGCCGGTGATTTTCACCGTGCTCGGCGTCTGCATCGGCATCAAGTTCGGCGATGCCCTCAAGAGCGGCCTCAAGGTCGGCGTGGGCTTCATAGGTCTGTCGATTGTGACAGCCCTGCTCACCTCGGCGCTCGGCCCCGCCCTCAACACTGTGGTCGACATCTACGACCTGCAGCTGAAGGTTTTCGATATGGGCTGGCCCGCTGCCGCAGCTGTGGCATACAACACCGCCGTGGGCGCCCTGATTATCCCCGTGTGCCTCGGTGTGAACATCCTGATGCTCCTGACCAAGACCACCCGCACCGTCAACATCGACCTCTGGAATTACTGGCACTTCGCCTTCATCGGCGCGGTGATATACTTCGCCTCCGACTCCCTGGCCTGGGGCTTCTTCGGCGCCGTCATCTGCTATGTCATCACCCTGGTGCTGGCAGATATGACCGCAATGAAATTCCAGCGCTTCTATAAGGATATGGACGGCATCTCCATCCCGCAGCCTTTCTGCGCCGGTTTCGCTCCCTTCGCATGGGCTATGAACAAGGGTCTCGACAAGATTCCCGGCATCGACCGGCTGGAAATCGACGCCGAGGGTATGAAGAAAAAATTCGGTCTCCTGGGCGAACCGCTCTTCCTTGGCGTAATCGTGGGCGTGGCCATCGGCTGCCTTACCTGCAATAGCTGGCGCGAGATTGTCGACCAAATTCCCTACATCCTCGGCCTGGGCATAAAGATGGGCGCCGTGATGGAATTGATTCCCCGAGTGACCGTGCTCTTCATCGAGGGTCTGAAACCCATTTCCGACGCTACCCGTTCGCTCATCGCCCGCAAATTCAAGGGCGCCGACGGCCTCAACATCGGCATGAGCCCCGCCCTGGTCATCGGCCACCCCACCACTCTGGTGGTGTCGCTGCTGCTCATCCCCGTCACCCTCGGTCTGGCCGTGATTCTCCCCGGCAACCAGTTCCTTCCCCTGGCTTCGCTGGCAGGTATGTTCTACGTATTCCCCCTTGTGCTCCCCTACACTAAGGGCAGTGTGCTCAAGACCTTCATCATCGGCCTCGTGCTCATTGTGGGCGCGCTCTATATGGTCACCAACATCTCTCCGGCCTTCGACCTGGCCGCAAAGGATGTCTACGCTCAGACCGGCGACGCTGCCGTGCACATCCCCGACGGATTCAGCGGCGGTGCGCTCGACTTTGCCGGCTCGCCTATGTCGTGGGTTATCTACCAGCTCACCTACAACCTCAAATGGATCGGCTCGGGTGCGCTCGTGCTCCTGTCGATGGGTCTGATGTGGTGGAATCGCGTCCGCATCATCCGCAACCAGAAACTTATGATCGCTAATAAATCATCTGAAATACAATCTCCCGAATGAAAAAAATAATCTTTTCTCTCGCTGCACTGGCCATCGCCCTCTGCGGCTCCGCTAAAACCAACTATACCGTTCAGCGCGCCTGTCATCCCGACGACGTGAAGAACTACGACACCGAGAAGCTCCGCTCTCACTTTATGATGCCCAAGGTGATGGAGGAGAACGTAATCAACCTCACCTACTCGATGTACGACCGTCTGATTTTCGGCGGCGTAATCCCCACCACCGTGGTTGAACTCGAAACCATCGACCCGCTCAAGGCAGAATACTTCCTGGAGCGCCGCGAACTGGGTGTAATCAACATCGGCGGCGACGGCATCGTCAATGTCGACGGCAAGGACTATGAGCTTCACTTCAAGGATGCCCTCTATGTGGGCCGCGGCAACAAGAAAGTGACTTTCCGCAGCAAGGACAACACCAACCCCGCCAAGTTCTACCTCAACTCCACCCCCGCCCACAAGGCTTACAAGACTCAGCTCGTCACCATCGACGGCCGCAAGGGTTCGCTCAAAGCCAACTCTTTCGCCGCAGGCAAAATGGAGGAGAGCAACGACCGCGTAATCAACCAGCTCATCGTAAATAATGTGCTGGAGGAGGGTCCCTGCCAGCTCCAGATGGGTCTGACCGAACTGAAGCCCGGCTCCGTGTGGAACACTATGCCCGCCCACACTCACGACCGCCGCGTTGAGGCTTACTTCTACTTCAACGTGCCCGAAGGCAACGCCATCCTCCACCTTATGGGCGAGCCCCAGGAGCAGCGTCTGGTATGGCTCCACAACGAGCAGGCTATTATGTCGCCCGAATGGTCGATTCACGCCGCCGCCGGCACCTCCAACTATATGTTCATCTGGGGTATGGGTGGAGAGAACCTCAACTACGGCGATATGGACAAGATTCAGTATCTTGATATGAAATAATGACTGACAATTTTAAAGAAGTAAACGAAAGCTATACCCTCCCGGAGGCTATCCGAGAGGCGCAGCGATGCCTCCACTGCAAGGTGCCCGGATGCAAGAAGGGGTGCCCCATCAGCAACGATATCCCCGACTGGATTGCCGAGCTGGCCAAAGGCAACTTCGGCAACGCTATGGCCATTATCCACAACCGCAGCAACCTACCCGCTGTCTGCGGCCGTGTATGCGCCCACGAGCGGCAGTGCGAAGGCAACTGCGTGCTGGCCAAGAAGGGGCAGCACATCAACATAGGCAAGCTGGAGCGCTTCGTGGCCGACTTCGACTCGCAGGCCGGTATCACCCATGAGGCCATCCCCGAGAAAAATCGCGGCCGTGTGGCCGTAATCGGCAGCGGTCCCGCCGGTCTCACCATCGCCGGCGACCTGGCCCGCCGCGGCTTCGCCGTGGAAATCTTCGAGATGGAAAACGAACCCGGCGGCGTACTTATGTTCGGAATCCCCGAATACCGCCTGCCCAAGGAAGTTGTGCGCCGTGAAATCGCCAAGATTGTCAACCTCGGCGTCAACATCCACCTCAACACCACCATCGGCGAAAGCCACACCGTCGACGACCTCTTCGCACAAGGATTCGACGCCATATTTATGGGCACCGGCACAGGTGTGCCCAAGCGCCTCAATATCCCCGGCATCAACCATCCCGGCGTGCGCCAGGCCATCCGCTTCCTCCGCCGCGTAAGCCTCTACGAAAACGGCTACATCCCCCTGCAGGATGTAATCGTAGGCAAAGGCGACCGCGTGTTTGTTGTCGGTTGCGGCAACACCGCCATCGACGCCGCCCGCACCGCCCTGCGCATCGGCGCCAAAGAAGTCACCGTGGTCTACCACCGCACCGTCAACGAAATGTCGGCCCTCCGCGCCGAATACGACGACGCTGTGGCTGAAGGCGTGAAATTCCTCTGGAACTCCTCCATCACCTCCGTCCAGGGCCAGGAGGGCGCCACCAAACTCACCGGCATCGACATCGACACCGAAGGCACCACCACACACTACCCCGCCGACCACGTGATTATGGCCGTAGGCAGCGCACCCGCCGCCCGCATCGTCTCCACCACCGGCGGCATCGACGTCGATGAAAAAGGCTACGTCCTCACCACCGACACCCCCTACGGCATGACCACACGCCCAGGCGTATTTGCCGGCGGCGACGTCACCAACCGCCCCGCCACCGTGGTACACGCCATGCACGATGCCAAACTCGTAGCCGAAGGCATCATGCAATACGTCGACGCCATCCGCCTCCTCCGCCACATCAACGCCACCACCCCCACCCCGGATGAACCCGCAATGACTTTGGCGCCGCGCGTCCCCTCAGCATAGTGCTGAGGGCGTATACCTGAAGCAAGGCTGCTACTCCTGACCGGATGGCCTTCCCGCCCGGATAGTGCATTTTCCGCGGCAAATTCCGCGGCAAATTGCGCAATGGGCTGAAAATTATTGCGTAAAAGCTTGCGCTTCACAAAAAAAAGCGCTACCTTTGCACCGCTTTTAAACTATTTTACTCACATCTCAAATATCTCTGTAAGAATGCACTTGAATTCTGACGAAAAAATCGAGATCTTCGAGAAATACGGTAAGGGTAAGACTGACACTGGCTCGCCTGAAGCACAGATTGCATTGTTCTCGGTCCGTATTGCTCATTTGACTCAGCACATGAAGTCAAATCACAAAGATCATACTACAGCTCGCGCACTTAAGGCACTCGTAGGTAAGCGCCGCCGTCTGCTTGATTACCTGATCAAGAAAGACATCAACCGCTACCGTGCCGTCATCGCACAGAAAGAGCTCGGTATCCGCAAGTAATCCACCTCGGCACCCCGCCGACGGCACTTGCCAGAACCCCATTGCGAGGGCGCGCCCATCCCGGCGCGCCCTCGCTGCATCTTTTCCCCCCTCCCCTTTACGTCAAGCGCTGCGTAGCTGCGCGTCAGACCAGCAGGCTCCTGACGCGCAGCTACGCAGCGCAATATTCTATATAATCCTGGGGGTTGCAGCGCTCCAGGCTACTCTGTCAGCTGGCTACGCCAGTCAGCATTTCCCTAACATCATCTGCAGGCCCCTCCTATGCGCGGCCGCGATATATCGCGCCCCTACTTCGATGGCGCAGGCATAGCAAGGGTGGCGAGGCGGCGGGGGGATTAGTCGTCGAGGGAGAGGCGCTCCTTGGAGGGGTTGCGGTAGTGGATTTTGCCCTCTATATATTCCTGGGTGGCAATCAGGGTGGGCTTGGGCAATTTCTCGTAGTAGCGCGAGATTTCAATCTGCTCGCGGTTTTCGGAAACTTCCTCAAGGGTGTCGTTGAGGGTAGCGAATTCCTGGAGCTTCTTATCGAGTTCGTATTTCATTTCGCCCGCAATCTGGTTGGCACGTTTGGCAATGATAGCTACTGTTTCGTAGATATTGCCGGTGTCCTTGCAGAGGTCCATAGTGTCGCGGGTGACAGTGTTGAGAGGAGCGTTAGTTTTCTTGTAGTCCATATTATATTATGGTGTGAAAATTTTTATTTCGGTGAAATGAATGGAGGGGGAGAGGAGGGGAGATTACTCTTTTACGTGCTTGCGGGCGATTTTCAGGATATTTTCAGCCTCTTCGCGGTTTTTCGACTCGGGATAGTTGTTGATAAACGAGTAATATTCGTCGATCACGTCGCGGAAACGGTCGGCCTTACGTTCGTCGACCGAGAGGGCTGCCTCCTGGTATTTGGCCTTGAGGACAAGCATTTCCAGGTCTTCCTTATATTTGGAATAGGGATATTCCTTGATGGCGTTGCGGGCTGTGATGATGCAGCTTTCGTAGTTGTTGCCCAGGTATGTGCCGAGGTTGTAATAGAGCTGGGCATTCTGCAGCTCCTTGAGTGTGAGCTTGTCCTGCATCTCGAAGATGGCGTTCTGGGCCAGCGACACCTTGTCGGAACGGGGGAAATAGTCCAGGAAGCCCTGCAGCTCCTCAATGCCCTTGATTGTTTCCGACTGGTCGAGCTGCGCCTCGGGCGAATCGAGAAAATAGGAGTACCCGGCATAGTAGCGCGAAGGCTCGGCATATTTGCCCTTGGGGTAGCGCTGATAGTAAGCCTTGAAATATGTGGCGGCATCGGGGTATTCCTTGTTCTCGTAGTGGCTCATAGCCAGGAGATAGAGCGACTCCTCGGCCTTTTCCGAGCCTTTGAACACGGTGATAACATCCTTCAGCAGAGTATACGCCTGCACATACCGCTTCTGCTCGAAAGCCCGCTTGGCGTATTCAAATTTGTAATTGGCGTCGGTACTTTTGAGCGCTTTCTGGTACTCGCCGCAGGAGCTAAGCGAGAGCGCGGCAATAAGTGCCAGACACAGCCATGTAGCTATATTTTTGAGCATACGGATTCCTTGATAATTTTTCAAGCTACAAAGTTAGGCATTTTTTTGCTATCGTCGGCAATAACCGCCTCAATTTTTGCTCATTGTAACCAAAATTGCGTGCAAAAAATTCTTAAATCGTCGGAAAAACCGCCGCTCTGCGATTTCAATTTCCACAATTGAGGGAATTTCCGTATTTTTGTGGTTTGAAATCTATGCTTCGATGAAAGAACCGTCAAACTACCCTTCATCATATAATGACCCGCGCCACGAGCGCCGCGACATCGACTTCTCGCAGGAGGATGCCGGGCAGCAGGAGCCGGAGCGCATCCACGAGGATTACTATCCCCGCGACGACTACTCCTCGCGCCCTCGGCAGCCCTACCGTCCCCGCCCCGACCGCGACGACTACCGTGATGATTACCGCGAACCGGCCCGTGATGACTACCGCGATGATTACCGCGAACCAGCCCGTGATGATTACCGCGATGATTACCGCGAGCGCGACAATTATCGCGACGGATACCGCGACGGCCACCGCGACAGCGAGATGCGCCGCGCCTCCCTCCCCCACCCCGACTACCCGGATCGAACACCCGACTACCCGGAAAGAAAAATGGATAACCGCACCGGATTTTTCCGTCGGCACCCCGTGCTGACCCATCTGCTTCTGGCCATTGCGGCAGCCTTCCTGCTGCTATGGCTGGCCCTTTGGTTCCTGGACATCTGGACCTTCCACGGCCAGGAGCGCGCCGTGCCCAACGTAAAGGGGCAGAGCTTTGAATCGGCGCAGACCACCATCGAACTTGCCGGTCTGCGCGCCATCGTCACCGACTCGATTTACGATAGCTACGCCCGCCCCGGCACAGTGGTGGAGCAGGTGCCTATGCCCGATTCCAACATCAAAAAGGGTGGCGCCGTCTACCTCACCGTGGTGTCGTATACGCCGAAAATGGTCACGATTCCCGACTTCTACGATGTGTCGGAGCGTCAGGCCCGCTCAATGTTTGAGGGACTGGGCATCACCCAGCTTCTCATCACCGAAGTGCCCTCGGAATATTCCGGCCTGGTGATGGGCGCGAAGTTCAACGGCGTATCGCTCCGCCCCGGCGCGCGTGTGCCGGTCACAGCCGTCATCACCCTGGAAGTAGGACGCGGAATGGGCGACTACACCTCCGACGAAGCCGCCCCCGTCGACTCGCTTGCCATCGAGCAGGCCATTGAAGCCATCAACATCGATTAATCTATGATTACCGAGGAGATTGATACCGAGCTGACAGAGGCCGACGAGAATGGTATGTATGAGCATTTCCGCTTCGTGGCCGATGCCGGGCAGCAGCTCCTGCGCGTCGACAAATTCCTTGTCGACCACCTGCAGAAGGCGTCGCGCAACCGCATCCAGCAGGCTGCCGAGGCCGGTTGCATCCTCGTCAACGGTAAGGCCGTAAAATCCAATTACCGCGTAAAGCCCTTCGATGTAGTGTCGGTGGTGATGGATCGTCCGCGCTACGAAATGGAAATCCTCCCGGAGGATATTCCCCTCGACATTGTATATGAGGACGACGACCTGCTGGTGGTGAACAAGCCCGCCGGATTAGTGGTGCATCCCGGTCACGGCAACTGGACCGGCACGATGGTCAACGCCCTGGCCTGGCATCTGCGCGGCACCCCCGGCTACGACCCCAACGACCCCCGGCTGGGTCTGGTGCACCGCATCGACAAAGACACCTCCGGGCTGCTCGTGGTGGCCAAGACGCCCGACGCCAAAACCAACCTCGGCCATCAGTTTTTCAACAAAACCACAAAGCGCGAATACCGGGCGCTGGTATGGGGATGCCCTCAGCCACCCGTAGGACGCATCGAGGGGAATATCGGCCGGTCGCTGAAAGACCGCCTGCAGATGGCCGTCTACCCCGCCGACAGCGAGCTGGGCAAGCACGCCGTCACGCACTATGAGGTGCTGGAGAAATTCGGCCCCGTCACCCTGGTGAAATGCGTACTCGAAACGGGGCGCACCCACCAGATACGCGTGCACATGCAGCACATCGGCCATCCACTCTTCAACGACGCCCGCTACGGCGGCGACCGCATCCTGCGCGGCACCACCGCCGCAGCATATCACCAGTTTGTGGTGAACTGCTTTGCCACCTGCCCGCGCCAGGCGCTCCACGCGCGCACTCTCGGCTTCACGCATCCGCGCACCGGCAAGGAAATGTTCTTTGAGGCTCCCCTCCCCCCCGACTTCACCGCACTGCTCGACCGCTGGCGCGCCTTCGCCCGGCAAGCCTAAGCACCGCCTGATTTACCTTAGCTAAGTTAGCTAAATTAGCTAAGATAGCTAAAGTAGCTACCCGAGCTGCCTTTTATACCTTAGCTAAGTTAGCTAAAGTTAGCTAAGATAGCAATCGCCCAAAAATGAAGCCGGCCTCGATTCACATCGAAGCCGGCTTCGTCCTTATTGGCATTTGTAATATTGTCAGTATTGAAATGACTTGTACGTTAATAATTTAACACATCGCAATATGAAACAAACAATGTACCAAACAAATTCATCACATAAATTCAAAATTCAAAATTCTATGTAGGTGCAATCAGTATTTCTTCGTCATTGCGTTGAGAAAACGCATCTTGATTTGTCGGTTGGGCCTCTGCCCTTTCGACATTGCAAAGTAACAAACAAAATTCCAGCCGCAGAATAAATTTTTAGTTAATAAAGATTAATTTTCTTTCAAATCTATTATGTTATTGAACATATTTTTAAAAAATATCTGTATAGCAGGCTACTATAATTAACCCGCTTCTGTTGCGTAATGACCCGATTTTAACTATCTTTGCCCTCGATGAGCATTTTAACCAAAAATACCATTCAGACCGTTGTAGCGAAAGTAGCCACGCACATCTGCGCGGTGCCCAAAATGCGCGCACTCCTGTCCGGCGAAAATATTGCCGTAGACAAAACAGCCACACCATCGAAAAGCGATGCCTTAGAATCCGTGGGCGAGGCGCTCCGTGGCGGGGCGCTGGGCGGCACGCTCTGCGGCGGGGCAGTGGGCGTGGCGCTCAGCGGCGGGGCCGACTCTGTGGCGCTGCTGTCGGTGCTCCTCCGGCTGGGCTACCCGGTGGTGGCGCTCCACTGCAATTTTCACCTGCGCGGCGAGGAAAGCGACCGCGACCGGCGATTTGCCGAGAATCTCTGCCGCCAGCTTGGCGTGGAAATCCTCGTCACCGATTTCGACACCGGCGCGCGTATGGCCGCCACCGGAGAATCGCTGGAGCTGGCCGCCCGCAATCTCCGCTATGACTGGTTTGCGCAGATGGCGAAACGCGTACCACTCCGCTGCGTGGCCATCGCGCACCACAGCGACGACAACGCCGAAACCTTCTTCCTCAACGCTCTTCGAGGTACAGGCATCGCCGGACTTACCGGAATCCCGGCCGTCAGAGATATCTATGTGCGGCCGCTGCTTTGTCTGTCGCGCCGGGAAATCCTCGACTACCTCGCTGCTGAGGGGCTCGACTACGTGACCGACTCCTCAAACCTGGAATGCGATGCTTCGCGCAACAAGCTGCGCAATCGCTGTTTCCCGGTGCTCGACGAATCTTTCCCCGATTTCCGCCGGCAGATTCAGACCACCATCGACAACCTCGGAGCCGACAGCCGTCTGCTTGAGGCGCTCCTCGCCGAAAAGCGCCGCCGCTACATTCTCCCCGACGGTTCCATCGACCTTGCCGCCCTGCAAACCGACGAGCATGAGCCGCTCGCGCTGCTCTTTCACCTGCTCGACAAACAGATTTCTCCCGACCGGCTTTCCCTCCTTTTGGCCAACAGCTCCAGCAGCGGCAAGATCTACGAGTCGCCGACCACCCGCTGGCTTCTCGACCGCGGGCGCTTGATTCCCCTCCACCACTCCGCCACCGCGACCGGAGAAATTTCGCTCCCCTTGCCCAATGCAGGCGCTACCTCGGAGTGCGCTTCCCCTACCCTGCTCACGCTGCCCGACGGCCAACGAATCGAAATCAGCATCATCAGTCGCGAGGAATTCTCCCCGCGCCGCGATTTCAATTATGCGTGGTTCGACCTCGACGCGCTGCGCCGCCTCGCACAAAAGCCCGATGGCGGCATCCGTTTCCGCCACCCGCGTACAGCCGACCGTATGCGCCCTTTCGGTATGCGCGGCACCCGGCTCGTCAGCGACATTCTCACCGAGCAGAAGCTCTCCATCATCGCAAAGGCTGAAACCTGGCTTCTTGAAGCCGGCGGCAACATTCTCTGGATTCCGGGGATAAAAACAGGAACCGGAGCCACAGTATCGGCCTCTACAGGCACGATTCTGCAACTCCGGCTTATTAACTGATCAATAGAACGGACTTCTGCTCGCCCAAGCAATCGGGCTTATTTCTTCTGAATCACCACAGCATTCAGGTGACCCTCGGCAGCCGAACCGGTGTCGATACCGGTCACTTCAATCGTCACGGTGCCGTTGGCATCGGGCTTGACGCCGCTGAACACTGCTGTGTACTCATCGTAGGGCACTTTGTCGAATGTCGAGAACTGTCCCGTGCCGGTACCGATTTTGAGTCCGGGTTTGATTTCCTTGGCCTCGCTCTGGGTGGTGCCAATCACGCTGCAGCTCCTACCGCGTGATTGGAAGTTGAGGCGTATGCCCAGGTCTGATGCCATACGAGCGTAGCCTCCGGCACTGCGGCGCTTATGTTGGTGATAAGTTCGCCCAGGGCATTGTATGTATCATATTTACCCGACTTGCCGCTGGCCTGCTGCAG
>SFFL01000042.1 GCA_004557825.1 Bacteroidales bacterium
AATACCTCCTCGTAGCATGAGAGAGCTACAGGATTCCTAACTCGTGTTGGTATGTATATTATTACTGCCGCATGGTGACCACAAAATTAGTTATTTTTTCCCACCCCAACAAATTATAGCCGGAATTATTTCGCAGATAACAGCTAATCATACTAAGACTATAAGCTCCCGGCGTGATGTCGGGGGCTTTGTAGTTTCCCATAGACGCGGCTTTTGGGAGGTGACGAGCAAAAGCCGCCCCGCGACATCCGCGAGGAGGAGATCTACAAATATATCTACAACACCGACACCATCGACAAGATGCTGCAGGACCTTATGACCCACGGCCTGAAGGTGCAGTCGGGCGAGCTGATCGGCAAGACCATAATCTTCGCTATGAACTCCAAGACGGCGAAGCTGATTGTGGAGCGTTTCAATCTGCTCTACCCCGAGTATGGCAACGGCTTCTGCGAGCAGATTGATTATTCGGTGAACTATTCGCAGGACCTTATCGACAAATTCACGCTGCGCGACAGCAGGCCGCAGATAGCCGTGTCGGTGGATATGCTCGACACCGGCATAGATGTGCCCGACGTGCTCAACCTCGTGTTCTTCAAGCGGGTGCGCTCGCGCATCAAGTTTATGCAGATGATCGGGCGCGGCACCCGCCTAAGCCCCGACATCTTCGGTCCGGGGCAGCACAAGGAGCGCTTCCTGATTTTCGACTGGGGCGGCAACTTCAAATATTTCGGCGAGAACCCCAAGGAGGGGAAATCCGTCACGGCCGTGTCGCTCACCGAGCGGCTCTTCGGCGTGCGCGCCGATGTGGCCTGTGCGCTGCAGGCGCCGCAATATCAGGCCGATGATTTCGCCAAGGGGCTGCACGATGAGCTGAAGCAGATTCTCCAGGCTCAGGTGGGGCAGCTCAACGATGCCCACATAGCCGTGCGCAACCACTGGCCCGCGGTGAGCAAATACCGCGATGCCGCCTCCTGGCAGTTTCTGTCGGAGGTGGATGTGCTCGACCTGAAAAACGAAGTGGCGCCGCTGCTGCCGAAATCCACCGAGAATGAGCTGGCAAAGAAATTCGACCTCCTGGCGCTCTATGTGCAGTTGGGATTAGTTGACTACAGCTTCGACAGCTCGCGCCACGAAGGGCATATCACACAGATAGCCGAGGCGCTGCGCAAGCGCTCCACCATCCCCGACATTCAGGCGAAGATGCCGCTGCTCAACGAGATGCTCACTTCGGCTTTCTGGGAGAACAAGACCTTAGGCTCAATCGAGAATATGCGTCGGCAGATACGCGACCTGCTCAAATATCTGGAGGGCGACAGCAGCCGCACCTTCACCGTCGCCATCGAGGATGAGGTGACCGACGGCGGCCTGGCCGGGAAAATCAACACCACTATGTCGTACCGTGAGAAGCTGCTCGACTTTCTCACTCAGCACCGCGACCATCCCGTGCTGCAGAAAATCCACAATCTGGAGCATCTCACCGGCGAGGACATCGACCGGTTGGAGCAGATTCTCTGGCAGGAGCTGGGCACAAAGGAGGACTACGAGCGCTATCTGCGCCACGAGCAGATGACGGCCGACATACCCGTGGCGGCATTTATCCGCAAGGTTGTGGGGCTTGACCGCCAGAAGGCCATCCGCCTCTTCTCCGACTTTATTTCGGCCAACACCCTCACGGCCGGGCAGGAGGAGTTTATCAACAACATTCTCAACTATGTATGCCAGAACGGCGATATGGGGAAGAATGTATTCCGCGACAACCGCATCTTCCGCGAATCGCTCCTGAAATATTTCCCCCACAAGGCCGCGCAGGTAGCGCAGTTCGTGGCGATGCTCCACGATGCCATCAGCGCCGCATAATTCCCGGCAGAGATTTGGAGATATGCGGGGAATTGCGTAAATTTGTGCATATTAGGCTCGGTATTGGCACTTTTTGCAGCAGAATGAGCATTTTTGTCATATTCCGTTAAACAAATTGCCGTTTCTGGGGTCTATATAATAAAGCCCGGTCTTTATTCAAAGCCCGGCCATTGAACATTTTCCTACTCAATCAACTGACTTACACATATATGAAACTCTCCAAATGTCATCTCAGCCGCGGACTCGCCGCCTGCCTGGCCCTCGGTCTCGGCGCTCTGGCCCTTTCGGCTCAGAACTATTACGACGACGATTTATACTACGATGCCTCGAAGGCCTCGAAGAAGAGCAAGCCTGCCAAGCAGCAACCCGCCCGCAATCAGAACGGGGGCGCCAACGGCCTGTACTACTTCGACGGCACCGACTATGTACCCTGGAGCAATGTGGGCGAATATCAGGATGCGGGCAGTGTGCCCGTAACCGGCGCCGGCAGCAACCGCGATGTCGACGAATACAACCGCCATTACACCACCACGGCCTCCTCGCGCGTGAACCCCAACCAGCCCGACTCTATGTCGCTGGAGGAGTTTGAGCGGATGTCGGCCACGGAGCGCCTGGCCCGCTTCAACGGATCGAACGTGGCCCGTCAGGCTATGGAAGATGACGGTTACGGCTACGATTACGACTACTCCGGCACCCAGGCCGACGCTTACAACAATGCCTACGCTTCGGGCTACTCCAACGGCTACAACGCAGGCTACAACAATGCCGACACCTCGGTGAGCATCAACTTCGGCCTCGGCTATCCCTATTATTACAGTTCGTGGGGCTGGCCCTATTACAGCCGCTGGAGCTACGGATGGCCCTACTATTCCTCCTGGTATTATCCCTCCTACTCATGGAGCTGGGGATGGAACGATCCCTACTGGTCGTGGGGCTGGGGTCCGTCATGGGGCTGGGGCCCGTCGTGGGGCTGGACGCCCTACTGGGGGTGGAACCACGGCTGGGGCTACGGCCGTCCGCAATCCCCCTCGGCCGCACACCGTCCCCGCTCTACCGGCTACGGCCGCAACAGCCACAGCGCCGGTCGCGGCAGATACGGCACCAACCGCGGCAGCTATGGCAGCAACCGGGGCAGCTACGGCTCCTCCTCGCGTCCCGGCTACCGTCAGCCCATCAATGTAAATAATGTATCGGGTGGCAGCTACACCCCCTCCACCGGGCGCAACTCCCACTTCGGCACCTCCTCGGGCAGCTATCGCCCAAGCTCCGGCAGCTCACGACCCAGCAGCGGCAGCTCACGACCCAGCTACAACAGCGGTTCGCGCTCGGGCAGCTATTCGCCGAGCCACTCCACCCGCAGTTCGTCGAGCTTCACTCCCAGTTCAGGCCGCAGCGGCGGTTACTCCGGTGGCAGCTATTCAGGCGGCAGAAGCGGAGGCGGCTACTCGGGCGGCAGCCACAGCAGCGGCGGCGGTCATCGCAGCCGTTAACCGTCCATCTCCCCGGCGCACCCCGAAGATAGCGGATTCCGCCGGAGCATCCCTTTCCCCAAAAGAATTTGAGTATTCACGTTTCATCAGAATATCTTAGCAATTATGAAAAAACTGATTCTATCAGCATTCGCCATAATACCCGCCCTGGCAGCGCAGGCACAG
>SFFL01000033.1 GCA_004557825.1 Bacteroidales bacterium
AAATAAGAGAAAAATCACTAACTTTGTCTTATGAAAGAATTTGACCCGTCAATAATTCCGGAAGATACGTTTTGCTCTGAGAGTCACATAGGCCCGACTCCCAGCGGTGGAGCATATTCAACCGCTTATTATACTGACAAGTGGCATGAGCCGTGCAGAAAGGAAGATGCTGCCTACATACATATCACTGAATTTGATAAAGACGGCGGTTTCATCAACGATGTTCACGGTCAATGTTTCAACGATATACGCGAATTATTTACGTCTGAGGAATTGGAATACTATGATAAGATAGACGAAGCGTATAATATAATAATGAATGAAGGCAAAAGTCGATTATTGACGTTGCATAAGCTCGGCTTGCCAAAAATGACAAACGAACAAATCATCAGAGAATATTATAAAGGTCGGAGCGCCGGGATTATACAACGCCACTAACGTTGATAGAGAAAGAATCGTGGTACGGGAATTTCTCGCAGCCTATGTAAAGAGTGTCGAAGGCATCGGAGCCATCGGTGCGGTGTTCGAGCAGATCTTCTTCGGACTCGGCGAGCTTTTCGCCCGACTTATCCTTGCGGAAGCCGTTGCGGCCATTGCTGACACCGGCTGACTGAATGGCGAGGATAAGGTCTTCGTTGTTCGAGCGGTTGAAGAACGGCATAAGGCGTTGCTTTCCGGCAAACGCCTGATTGATGAGAAGATATTTCTCGTCGTGGCGCATGGGATTACCGAGGTAAACCGATTCGACGCGCCAACCGTGCCGTTCAAATTCGTGCTGAACAGTCCAGTGGAAGTCCTGGTCGTTGACGGCATAGTTCGAGCCGAGCGCCGTGGCATCGTAGTAGAAAACCACGGTTTTATTCTGATGCGAGGCGTAGTAGCGGCAGAAGTCCTCGACGAGCGCCGGTATCTTACGCTCGAACTTGACATAGAAAGATTTGATGACATTGAGCCGTCGGCCCCTGGGCTGACCGGCCACAATCCAGTTGATATTGGCGTTGTAATCCATTCCAATGCAGATGGGCTGGTCGGGGTCAACGTCCTTGTCGGCGCGGGCGTCAAGCGTCGAGAAGTCGTAATCATATCCGAGAGTATCGAGGTACTGATTATCGTTGGCATCGTACTTATGCCCCTCGCGCATCGAGGAATAAAAGCCGTCCTTTGCAATTCCGATCCTCTGACAAAGGATAGAGGTTTGGAAGGTCAAAGGAGTAAGGTCGCGGTTGGCTCGGTCAAGCCTCGCCGCTACTTCGTGGTCATCTGCTTTATGTAGTTCTCACCGAGAAGCTGCAAGTTCTCAATCGAGGAATACTCGCGGTAGTAGACAGCGACGGAGCGCATCTTATTGAGGTCGCGGTCAAGGCGACGAAGGTAGCCTTTGAGGTAAGCGGGCACCGGCCTCCCCGAAGCATTAAGGGCGCGTATACGCTCCTTCGTCCTCCAAATTTCATAGACCGTGGCCTCGATAGTCTTGATAAGCTCCGGGTCCATTTTGTCGCGGTAGTGGAGGAACCAACTGCCCTTCTGAGTCTGCGGCATATCGCTCAATATCATAATTGAGTGATTGAAGGAGTGCTTTCCGAAGTGCGACTTGATGCCGCCATTGGCCGGAAGCGTTTCGTCTTTAAGTTTGGCGTAATCGATAAACTTTGCTTCATCGACCAGCAGCCATGATAGCGTGAGCGAGTTTGAGCTGCCGGGTCGGTCCTGGGATATAATCACGGCGACCGACCCGTTGTATAAAGATATGACGTGTTCATAATCTTTCGGGTCGATGATAGGCTGACGGAACGATTTTGGCGGTTTCCTCCCCACGACATAATGGATACCCTCGATGTAGCCCCATCGTTTCCATGCGGCGAGCAAGCCGGGGATTGTGTTAGTCACTCCGTGCTTGAAGGTCGGCACCACGATGCCGCCTGTGGAGCCGGGCATACGTTGCATATTGCGCAGAACAAACGGAGCAGCTATGCTGTCCGTCTTGCCGGTGCGTCGCCCTGCGACGATAACGGTGGTGTTCGCGCCGATAAGATGCGTGAGACGCTGAGGCTTGTTAAAGTATATCTTCTTCTCTGCCATTGTCTTCGGATTCGTCGGGGTCGGTTTCATGTCGGCTGTCGGGGAAAAGTTTGTCAAACTCCAAATCCACTTCCTCGAACTCGACATCTTCAATGTCGATGGTTTCGCGGCGATATTTCTCAATCATCGCGTCAATCTTTGACTGGATGTTGGGAATAGGCTCGATGCCGAGGGCTCGCGGGTCATCGGTAGCCGTGAACGGTTGAACGAGGATTTGGTCGAGCGGTATAGCCAGCTCGTCTTCGAGGTCAACGCGGTTGAGCTTGCCGTAGGCGGTAGCGGCGCGTTCCATCGTCTTGCTGTCCTTGCGCTTTTCGGCCATCTTGTAAGTGGCGATAAGCATTTCATTGGTGCGCCAGCGGTGGAAGTCGCGGCTTGCACTGCCGAGCATCGGCAGGAGCGACTTCACCACGGCTAAATCCGAATAGGCGGTAGTCCTATGGATGCCGTGACGCTGGCACACTTCGGCGACAAACTCGCGGTCTGTTCCGTCGGGGTTGGCGATAAACCAGTTATACATCTCGCGGACACGAAGCACCTTATCCACAAGAGCTTGTGGATAGCGTTCGCGCAGTTCGACCTCTTTTGTAAAGAGTTCGGCGCGGCAAACTTCGATAGCGTTAGGGTAACTCATTCGTCGTCCTCCATATCCAAAAGGTTAGCCCGCGCATTTTCGAGCGCGAGCGGCGAACCGACCTGTGCCAGCATCATCTCCTGAGAGTGCAGCTTGACTTTAGAGGCGGCTTTGCCACGACGGTATGCTTTGCTAACGTCGGTGCCGTCTTCGTGCGTTTTTATTTTCACAGAAAATCAGTCACTACTTGCCGATACAGAAGCGGGAGAAGATGGTGGAGAGGATGGCGGGGGTGGTGATGGTGCCGGTGATGGCGGAGAGGTGGTGGATGGTGGCGCGGAGGTCTTGGGCAATGAGGTCGCCGGGGAGGTTGGCGTCGAGGCCGTCAAGGATGGCTTGGGTGGCGGCGGAGGCCGCTTTGAGGTTTTCGGCGTGGCGCAGGTTGGTGACGATGATGGTGTCTTCGTCGGCATTGCCTCGTAGTGTGTCGGCTATGTCGACAAGGGTTGTCTGTAATGTATTGAGGCCGAGGTTTGTTTTTACCGAAAATGGGATAATTCGAGGGTCTATGAGCCGAGGATGGCAGTGTTTTAATAAGTCAGCAAATTTTGTCGAAAGCGCATCTAATCTCTCTGAGATGCTTGTCGCAACCGAGTTTAATGTCGAGGGAATCTCTGTCGGAAGTGAATTTAATGTCGCTGAAAGGGTGGTTTGCCGGGATTCAGCTATACTTTCGTCGAGCAGGTCGGTTTTATTGAGAAGCAGAATCAGCGGGGTGTCGTCGGAGATGGAGACGGGGAGGGTGGCCGGGAGGGGTTGGGATGCATCGAGTATAAGAATCGCTATGGCAGCGTGGTCGAGTGCCCGACGGCTGCGGTCAATACCGATAGCTTCGATGGGGTCGGAGGTGTCGCGCAGTCCGGCAGTATCGATGATGCGGAATTGATAGTCGCCAATGTTGAGTAGCCCGTCGATTGTGTCGCGCGTAGTGCCATGAATATCAGATACTATCGCGCGGTCTTCGCCAAGCAGAAGATTAAGAAGTGAGGATTTGCCGGCATTTGTCGGACCAACAATTGCCACCGGAATTCCCTCCTTTATAGCTGCTCCGGCCGAGAAGGATTTATACATGCGTGTAACTTCATCGTGCACCTCGCAGGCAATGGAGCGCAACTGCTTGCGTGAAGCAAATTCCACATCCTCTTCCGAAAAGTCAAGTTCCAATTCGAGCAGCGATGCCAGTTCCAACAGTTTATCGTGCAGTTGATTAAGCCGCGCCGAATATGTGCCCTTCATCTGCTGTGCGGCCAGCTGGTGCGCAGCTTTCGAGTTGGATGCAATCACATCGGCCACAGCCTCGGCCTGAGCCAGGTCCATTTTCCCGTTGGCAAATGCTCTACGTGTAAATTCTCCGGCCTCGGCAAGTCGGCAACCATTGTCGACAAGCAATTGCAACAGCCTCCGCTGCACATATTTCGACCCGTGAACGGCAATTTCCATCACATCCTCGCCGGTAAACGACTTCGGCGCACGGAAGATTGTCACGACCGCCTGGTCAAGCAACGCTCCATTGTCGAGAATCTCGCCCAGATGAGCCGTATGCGAAAGCATATCAGTGACAGGTTTGCCCTTCCAGATACGATTGACAATCTCCGGGGCGCCGGGGCCGCTGACACGGATAACAGCTATACCTCCCACACCGGCCGGAGTGGAAATGGCGCAAATAGTATCACTGAACGAAGTCGACATTTTTAATTTGGGAAATTTGAACCTAAAATTCGGATTGTACCGGAATATTGAGTAATTTTGCGATTGCAAAATTACAAAATAGTTCGGAATATATGAAGCATTCTCCCGTAAACACCTCGGCCGTTGAGACACGTCGCTTCCGCGATCTGGCGCAGAAGCCCATTGGTCGACTTTTGTGGGAGTACTCGCTGCCGTCGGTTGTGGGTATGCTTGTAATGCAGCTTTACAACATAATCGACCGCATCTTCATCGGGCAGGTCGTCGGCACCGAAGCCATTGCCGGACTTACCATCACTTTCCCGGTGATGAATATCGCCACAGCCCTCGGCGTGCTTGTCGGTGCCGGTGCCACAGCCCGCATTAGTCTTGCGCTGGGCAGCGGCGATTATGGCCGGGCGAGGAAAGTGCTCGGCAATTCGCTCGTGCTATCTCTAACGGTGGGGACAATTTACATCTCGCTCTTCGCCATCTTTATGAATCAGATACTCCGACTCTTCGGTGCCGACGATGTAACCCTCCCCTACGCCCGCGACTTTATGATGTATATTCTTCCGGGCCTGCTGCTGACCAACCTCACCTTCTCCTTCAACAATATGATGCGCGCCACGGGTTATCCCACCCGCGCAATGATTACAATGTTTATAGGCTTCGGGTGCAACATCCTGCTTGTGCCCCTCTTTGTCTATTTCCTAAAAACCGGCATAAAAGGCGCCGCAATCGCCACCGACATCTCAATGCTTGTATCGGCAATTTTCGTGATGCGCCATTTCTGCCGCAAAGAGAACGGGCCAATCATATTTACCCGCGGCATATACAACCTCGACTCCGGACTGGTCTGGGGCATCATCGGCATCGGCGCTGCGCCCTGCATTGTGAATGTGGCCTCCTGTCTGATCAACATCTTCATCAACAATTCTCTGCTACGCTACGGCGGTTTCGAGGCCATAGCAGCTGCCGGCATATTCGTGACATACACCTCGATGCTCTGCTCGATTGTGTTAGGCATCTGCCAGGGTATGCAGCCCATCGCCGGCTTCAACTACGGCCACCGGCAGCCCTGCCGCGTGGCACGGGTGTTCTGGCTCACAGCGCTTGCCGCCACAATAATCACCACAATCGGATATGCTTTCGGTCTCACCTATCCCGAAATCATCTCGCGCGCCTTCGTCTCCGACACAGTTACAATCGGTCACAGCGCCCACGCACTCCGCACGGCGATGCTATTCTTCTGGATGGTGGGATTCCAGATTGTGGCCACCACCTATTTCCAGTCAATCGGCAAAATAGGCACATCCATCTTCCTCAGCCTTGTTCGTCAAGTGCTCTTCCTGCTTCCCCTGCTGATAATATTATCCCGCATTTACGGCCTTGACGGCATCTGGTATACCTTCCCGACCTCCGACGTCGCCGCTACGCTTGTCACCACAATTCTGATTATCTACGCGCTCCGCCGCCTTCCTTCCGAGGACAAATCCGAAGCCATCAAAATCTAATGGGTGACCATTTCAAGCTCCGTGTGCATCAAAGACTGATCGTTAACGTAAACGCCAACTACCACCGCCTTGGTGGAATCCACCACAAAATCGCCCCGCAGATTGAAATTCAATGTGCGTGGTGAAATCTCCTTGTCGAGCAACCCCGGGAACAAAGTACGATGCACCAAAAAATCGGCAGGATTGCTGCGGCTGCGTAGGATAATCCACCCCTGATTCATAAACCGAATAATCCGGTTGGTGTCAGTGTCAAGGTCGAGGTTGCGGGCACTTTCAGGATATATGCGCAAAAACGGTTTCCGGGGGTCAACCACCCTCTCCGTCATAAGCCAAGGCAAACGATAGTCGTTGGCGTCGCGACTCTCAAACGCAAACAATCTGTCGGGCAGATAAATACGGCCGTTGGTCGATTCGTGATACAGCCGAGGCAGCAAGGTAAATTTCTCATTGCGCACCTGCATCTTATTATAAGTTACAATAGCAGCCGCCACAGATGCCACACACAGAAGCGCCGTCACCACGGCAAGCGTGCGCTTCCGCCACTCCACTGTCTTGGCAAGCAGTATAATCGTGGCTATCGACGCACAGATCATCATCCTCATACCCGAGGAAAATTTCAGGGCGATACACATTGCATACCCCGTCAGCGCCACCACAAGAAAAAATTTCTCAATAGTAGAATACTTCGGGAAATATCCCTGACTGCGCCACTTTAAAGCTATAACGATTACATAGACAAGCGGCAGAAACAGCATCGGCCAAACGCTCTTCATTGACATCAGTAACCCAACCGATGCGGGATTTACAGTTTCAAGCCTGATCAACTGTGCCGGAGCCAGACACAACACCAGTGTGCCTATTCCGTAGGCTATACCCAGGCACCATTGCGCACGGCTTACCCTGAAGCGTTTGGCGCAGGCGTAAACCAGCATTGCCATTGCTACCGGCACCGAGAAACTCTCCTGCCACTCCCCTACCACGAAGCCCAACAGTACGAGCAAAAAACATTGCGCCGCATTGATATTCCTCTTTGTGAAAAAGCATACGATGGCAAACAGATTCAGCGCGGCAGCCCAAGTGTAATTTGATGTAAATACAGGATCGTAAGGCAAATAGAATGTACACAGCCATACAAGGCAAGCCACCATCGCGCTTTTCCCGGGCTTGCGCACCGTAATCCCGGCCAACCGGCAACAAAGCATCACTACTGCGATAATGGCAATCACATTCATCAGAGCCGTGCACCATCGCGGCAGCAAACCCACAAATACCATCGCCGAATACAGACAGCAGAACCGGCCATTGGTAAACTGATAATGATTCACCATCGAATACCATATATCCGACAGCGACTGCACCCTGTAGGTGCTTAGACCCTCAATTGTATGCGGATGATAAAACGCATAACTCACAGCATCGCCCGACCATACAGCATCCATACTGAAAAATGCCACCGACAATGCCATGAGCAAAGCAGGAAGCCATAATTTTATTATGTCTGTATATCGCATATTCCGAGACGAAATTGAGCCAAATTCTTTATTCCGCCACAAAAGTAAAAATTTTATCCGAGATAATTCACCGATCCATAAAATTTGTTCGCTCTAACAATTCCTGCAAACTGATTGTTATTAAGATAAAACTCACTTAAAAACTTTACTACAATGTCTGACCGCATTTCATACGAAGAAAAGAAAGAACTCCCCGACAGCGTATTCGGTCTGCCGGAACGTAGAGAATATCCTATGCCCGATGCAGCACATGTGCGCGCCGCTGAAGCATATTTCCGCTATTGTCCTGAAGAATTGAAACCACGGCTTGCACGCGCCATCCTCGCCCGCGCTAAAGAATTCGGCGTGGATGTGGAAAGCCCCACAGTTGAGGAATACGCAGCCCGATAGGCGCGCACCTCTGTAAAATATGTTATGCAACAGCATTTCAAGGGTAGAGACATCTGTAAAGGCGTCGCTACCCTTAAAATTTTCTAATTCCGTAGATATTCCGTCGAAAAAGCTTTACAAACTCTGCGAATTTAGCTACCTTTGCCGAATAATATATCTTCAATCGCTCTCCACACACATATGTTTTCTCCGGCTCTGAGCCGAAAAAGTCAACATTATTTCATTATGATACCTGAAGATTACAAAGATATTGCCCCTTACGCCGACGAAGAATTTGCAGAAAGGATGGAGCTTCTCTTGCAAGCACCCGGTTTTGCGAATGCCATTAAATACGTGCTTCCCGAAGCCGAGTTCAATCAGCTTGCCGACTCGCTCCGGCAGATTCGCGATAAAGACACCTTCCAGTCGAAAGTGATGGTGCCCATTCTTATGCGCCTGGAAGCAACGACCACCGACGGTGTATCCGACTCGGGTATCAAGGATGTAGATATGAGCCGGCCTCGACTGTTCATCTCCAATCACCGCGACATAGTGCTCGACGCTTCATTCCTGGGGCTGGTGATGATTCGCAACGGCTATCCTGCTCAAGAAGTAGCACTCGGCGATAACCTTCTCATATACGACTGGATAGAGCATCTGGTCCGCCTTAACAAAGGTGTGATTGTGAAGCGTAATCTCCGCCTTACCAAAGCGCTCGAAGCTGCCAAGCAGCTCAGCGGCTATATCCATTATTGTATCAATCAAAAGCACGAATCGGTCTGGATAGCACAGCGCGAGGGCCGTGCCAAAGACTCCAACGACCTCACCCAGGAATCAGTGCTCAAAATGCTTGCCCTCGATGGAAAGTCGGAGAACATTGCAGCGCGTCTACTCGAACTTAACATCACTCCGGTAGCTATCTCATACGAGTACGACCCGACCGACTATCTCAAAGCGTCGGAATTCCTCGCACGGCGTCGCGACCCCGACTTCAAGAAGTCGCCCAACGACGACCTGAAGTCTATGGAAACCGGCCTGCTCAGCTATAAAGGCCACGTGCATTACACCATCTGCCCGGAAATCAACGAAGCGCTCACACCGCTTACCGAATCGACCGACAAGGTGGAAATCATCCACACCGTATGCCGTCTTATCGACCGCTCCATCCATCTGGGCTACTACATCTACCCTATCAATTACTACGCCTACGACCGCGTGGAAGGCAACAGCAGGTTTGCCGACAAATACACCGCCGAAGATGCGCATAAATTTGAAGAATACTTCAATAAGCAGCTCAACCTTGTGCGTCTGCCCGATGTAACTGCAGAGGAGCGCGAATTTATGCTTCACGAGATGCTGATGATGTATGCCAACCCGCTGCGCAACCGTCTTGTAGCTGAAGAAGCAAAGTAAATGAGAACGCCCATTCTGCTGGTTCTGAGCTTTCTGGCGCTGAATATCGCCACCGACTGGTATATCTTTCATCAGATTTCCGCACGGTGCCGCGACCGTCGATTTTGGCGCACGGCTCATCTTTCAAGCTGCATACTGCTTTTCTTAGTGATGCTGGCCGGACTTTTGCTTCCGGCCAGAGAAGGCAACGACCATATGCTGCTTACCAAGATGTGGCTTCTTTTCGGCTATCTCTCGGTGTATCTGGCTAAATATGTTGGCGTTATCTTCGATCTGATTGCATCTGTGCCTCGGCTTCTGCACCGCAGAAGATGCAGGGCTATGACTATAACCGGCATTATATGCTCAGCTGTTTTCTTCGTTGCAATTTGGTGGGGAGCACTTATCAATCGGTTCAATATCAACCGAAACGAAGTCGACGTGCATATTCCGGAATTGCCGGCTCAGTTCGAGGGCTACCGCATAGTGCAGTTTTCCGACATTCACGTGGGTTCATTTAATTCCGACACAACTTTTGTGAGTAAGATTGTCGACAGCATCAATGCAGCTTCACCCGATCTGATTGTATTTACCGGCGACATTGTCAATCGCAAAACTGCAGAAATCAGTCCATTTATAAAAACATTCTCGCGTCTGAATGCCCCCGACGGAGCCTTTGCCATTCTGGGCAATCACGACTACGGCGACTATATGACCTGGTCCTCTTCCGCTGCCAAAACCGGAAATATGGAAGACCTCTATTCTGCCTATCGTGAAACCGGTATGCGCCTGCTGCGCAACGAGACCGTGTGGCTCCGTCACGGCTCCGACTCTATCGCGCTGATTGGTGTGGAAAATATCGGCGACCCGCCATTCCCGGTTTACGGGTCTTTGCAAAAAGCCTATCCCCGGCTCGGCGACCGCAATACGAAAATCCTGCTCAGTCATAATCCGGCTCACTGGGTCGACTCCATACGAAACCGCAGTGATGTGAATGTGTCGCTGACACTTTCCGGCCATACCCACGCTATGCAGATCGAAGTGCTGGGCCTCTCCCCTGCGGCCTTTCGGTATGCCACCTGGGGTGGGTTATACGATGATTACAGCAAACTCTCATCCGGTCCGCTGCATCAACTGTATGTAAATATCGGATGCGGCACTGTAGGACTGCCGATGCGCCTTGGCGCCACACCCGAAATCACAGTGCTTACCTTACACTGCAAATAATTCTCTCAATCTATCCTATGCCTACCATCCAGCAAATCATAGCTCAGGAAATGAACCTGCCTGAGGCGCGGGTCAATGCCACTTTGAAGCTCCTGGCCGAGGGAGCCACCATCCCGTTCATTTCAAGATACCGCAAGGAAGTGACCGGCGGTATGGACGAGGTGACTATCTTTAATATCGCCGAACGCTTCGACGCGTTGCGTGAGTTGGCCGACCGTAAGCTCTACATCCTTCAGGCTATTGAGGCACAGGAAAAACTCACGCCCGAACTGCGCGAGAAAATCGAGAACTCCTATGATGCCGCGGAGATTGAGGATTTATATCTTCCCTATAAACCGAAACGGCGTACTAAGGCGCAGGTGGCTCGCGAAAACGGGCTGGAACCTCTGGCTAAAATCATTATGGCCCGCCATAGCGCCAACCCTGAAGAGCAGGCTGCAAAATTTCTCAACGACAATGTTAAGGATGCCGAGGCAGCAATTGACGGCGCAGCCGATATCATCGCCGAATGGATCAGCGAGGACCAGCGCACACGTCGTCAGGTGAGGAATCGCTTCCAGCGTACTGCCCGAATTATTTCCGCAGCTGTAAAGGCAAAAGAAGAGGAAGCCGACAAATACCGTTCATACTTCAAAGTGAATGAATCGCTTGCCAACTGTTCCTCGCACCGCTATCTGGCTATGCGCCGCGGGCAAGCCGAGGGTTTGCTGAAGGTAAGTGTGGAAATCGACGACGATGCTATGATAGGTCGCATCCGCCAGGACTTCACGAAACCGGGCGGCTCTAAGAAGTGTCAGGAAATCGTTGACCGTTCGGTGGCCGACGCATATAAGCGTCTGATTAAGCCTTCGATTACCACCGAAGTAGAAAACGATGCCAAACTGCGGGCCGATCGCGGTGCCATCGAGGCTTTCGCCTCGAATGTTCACCAGTTGCTGCTGGCCCCACCGCTGGGTGCTCGTCCGGTTATGGGTGTCGACCCCGGCTACCGCACTGGATGCAAGATTGTCTGCCTCGATGCCAACGGCAATCTGCTGCATCACGACGTGATATATCCCACTCCTCCGCGAAATTATATACTCGACGCACAAAAGCGCGTGCTTATGCTCGTGGAGCGCTACGGCGTGGAAGCAATCGCCATAGGCAACGGCACCGCATCGCGCGAGACCGAGAAGTTTATGCGCTCACTGCAATATCCGCATAAGGTGGAGATTTTTGTGGTAAGCGAAGATGGCGCGTCGGTGTATTCAGCTTCGAAAATCGCCCGCGACGAATTCCCCGACCAGGATGTGACAGTGCGCGGCGCCGTTTCCATTGGCCGACGACTGATGGACCCTCTGGCCGAACTGGTTAAAATCGACCCGAAGTCGATTGGCGTAGGTCAGTATCAGCACGATGTAGACCAGACGATGCTCAAACGTCAGCTCGATGCCACAGTGGAGTCGTGCGTAAATACCGTCGGTATTGATGTGAACACTGCCTCACGGCAGCTGCTCAGCTACGTTTCGGGCATAGGCGATACACTGGCGGCAAATATCGTGAACTATCGCGCAGAGCACGGCGATTTCACCTCGAGGGCTTCTCTGCTGAAAGTGCCGCGCCTGGGGCCGAAGGCATATGAGCAATGCGCCGGATTCCTGCGCGTGCGCAACAGTCGCAATATCCTCGACAACACTGCAGTGCATCCTGAAAGGTATCCCATTGTAGAACGAATCGCGCGCGAAAGCGGCCACTCAATCGCTGACCTGGTGGCTAATCCGGCTTTGCTCGACGAAATCGACCTTAACAAGTATGTCGACGATCAGGTGGGACTGCCCACCCTCACCGACATTATCGCTGAGCTGCGAAAACCGGGGCGCGACCCGCGCGAAAAGGCTACCGAGTTTTCGTTTGACGATGCCATAACCGACATTTCCGACCTGCACGAAGGTATGATTCTCCCCGGCATTGTCAATAATATCACCGATTTCGGTGCATTTATCGACCTTGGAGTCCACACCTCCGGACTGATTCACATTTCGCAGATGGGCGACCGGCGCGTGAAGCATCCGTCGGAAGTGCTCAAACTGCGGCAGACCATCAAGGTGCGCGTTATCGGCGTTGACCTTGATCGCAAACGCATATCGCTTTCACTTAGAGGCGTAGAGCAATAATATGGCCAAGTACATTATTTCTGCCGGAAGTAACCTACCCGATGGTCTTCATCGGGTAGAAGAGGCTATAGTATGGCTTGAAGAGATTGGCGAAATCGTTTCTATGACAGCCATTTACAGCACTCCGGACTCCAACGACAGTACGGCCGCTCCATATTTCAATGCCATAATAATAATCAACTACTCCGATTCTTCAGAGAGTCTGAATCGGCTGCTTAAATCTTACGAGGAGAAAATGGGTCGGGAACACGGCACACCGCAGGTGGTAATCGATCTTGACCTTCTCGCCTTCGACGGCGTAGCCCTAAGGCCGCGCGACCTCTTGGCGCCTCATTTTCTCAAAGGGTTGCCGATGCTCCGGGTCAAATAGCTTCGGCCATTTGCCGACAACCTATTGCGATGAAAAATTATAGTTCGAGGTTAAGGCTATAAGGAATCCCGGCTTCCGACAATTCCGTAGCAAGTCGTTGCCGTATCTGCGCCGGAAGAGCGGGCGACAGGACGATGCGTGGTTTAGCCTGCATTAGGTTCTCCCTATTTAAGTATTCTGTCAGCTCATCGCCACTACCATTGAATCCGGCACTGATAATTATTACATCCGGCTGCCCGACAGGCTTTGGTGCGGAAGCTAATTTTCGGATAATCACTATCCTTCTGTTTCCTACAGTTGTGCTTCCTCCGCACTTCGCCACAGCATCGTCAAACCCCATCACGGTATCTATCACTGCTCTACGATAGCCAAGATAATCGGCCAGACGAACCTCTGCCCTTTCCCGGATTTCCCCATAGTGGCGTGGATGAGCATCGGTAATAATTCGAGCGTGGTTGCCGTTCCGCTCAAGCAAGCATATTTCCATCGATTCATCCATGGCATATACCTCATTCTGAGGATAATCCACTTTGGCTACAAAATTCAGAGCTACAGAAAAAACTATCACAGCAATTCCATTGACCAGCCACACTTTGCTGCGCCAAACCCAGCCTCTCCAGAGCATAAAGATTCCGACATAAATCAGCAGCATTACCCACGCCGGGTAATAAATGCCCGAGCCTATTTCGCTGCCGGGAAGCATCACGGTAAACCCGGCAAGAAAGTCTATAAGACGGAACATCTGTTCTACAATGTTCGTCAGCAACACAGGGTGGAAACCGATGAAGCCGCCCAAAACCATCATCACTCCTCCGCCAAGCATCCAGGGCAATATCAGCGATACGGGGATATTCGCTACAAGAAACCAGAGCGGGAAATAATGGAATCGCCATGCAGCAAGCGGTCCGGTGGCTATCATTGCCGCGATGGGCACGCTCAATAATGGCAGAATAATCCTGACAAGTCTATATCGGTAAATGCGAAGCCGCTTGATGGCATCGAGCAGCGGCGACATAAACATCACGATTCCGGCCACGGCAAGCACCGATAACTGAAAGCCTATTGAAAAGAGCATTGTCGGAGCAAAAAGCAGTATCAGCAGCACCGACACGCAAAGCATATTCATAGTGTTGCCGCGTTTGCCGGATATCTCTCCCAACAGCACAAACGTGGCCATTATCACCGCTCGGAGCACCGACGGCGACATTCCCGTTAGCAGTGCATATCCCCACAGCAGCGCAATGGTAAACAAAGACGCATACCGGCTTGCTCCTGCCATTTGCGTCGGCAACAGCATAATGGCAATAATAAGCGCGATGGTGGAGATGTGGGTACCGCTCAGAGCGGTTATATGGGCCAGTCCGGCTCGCTGCAATTCCTGCCGCCTATCGCTTTCGATATTGTTCTGGCCAAGCAGCACGGCTGTGAGGAATTGCGATGCCGGAGCCGAAAGACCCGACTCATCCACAACATCCACGCATCGATGATGAAGTCGGTTAAACCATCCTTGCACACCGGAGGCTTCAGCCGTTACTTCAAAACTGTCAGCTTTGCACCGCGCGGAGATGCTTCGGGTGAGCAAGAAGTTACTGTTGGTAATCTCATCCGGAACACTTTGCGGCCGACCCGGCGGCAGGAGTACTCCCTTGAATCGCACCTGCTCACCTTTCTCTATATAATAAGGATAGTCGGCAACGCTCACAAGAAGATTCACCCCGTCGGAGGTTTTTACCACGCACTGCTGTATGTTGCCATAATCGCGCACTTCGGTTACGCTGCCTGTGACTGTGCCGGAGGTACCTGTAGCAATGCTTTTCGGCAAGGCGAAATACATAACCAGCGCTCCGGCCAATGAAGCCAACGCCGTAAGCGATAATCGGGGCAACTTCCTTATCAAGCCCACTATTACAGCCAACACCACGATTGCAAGGCAAGCCCAAAGAGGAAGGCCATAAGCCATTATAGCTATGCCGCAGATCAACCCCAACGCCGGAAGCAGAGCCGGAAGCTCGGCGAGCGTCCAACCGAAGGATTTTATATGTTGATTCGACTGCATAACTAATTTTAGGTTTTCTATTGTTAGCTGATACAAAGTTAAGTAAAACCATCGTTATACACCATTTTCCAGACCGAAAAATTGAAAAATAATAGTTACCTTTGCGCCAAAATTCACACACTTTACTTCAAACATATCAATCTTTATAACCTATGCTCACTGAAAAAAGAAGCAGTATGCTCCACGGAGTGCTGCTGATCGGCCTCTTCTCGTGCGCCGCTTTCTACATAGGCGAAGCCCAGTTCTTTAAGGAAATTTCTTTCAGCCCGATGATTATCGGCATTATCCTGGGTATGCTTTACGCCAATTCGCTCCGCAACAATCTGCCCGAAACATGGGTGCCCGGCATCCAGTTCTGCTCGAAAAAGCTCCTGCGCCTCGGCATCATTCTCTACGGTTTCCGCCTTACCTTCCAGCAAGTGATTGAGGTAGGTACCGCTGGCATTATGGTCGACGTAATCGTGGTGATTGTCACCATTTTGGGCGGCGTCTGGATAGGCAAACTCCTCAAGATGGACCGCGACATTGCCCTGCTCACCTCCATCGGTAGCGGCATATGCGGCGCTGCAGCCGTGCTCGGTGCCGAATCCACTATTCAGACCAAGCCGTACAAGACTGCCGTTGCCGTGGCCACTGTCGTAATATTCGGTACACTCTCGATGTTCCTCTACCCCATCGCCTACCGTGCCGGCTTCCTTGGCCTCACACCCGAACAGATGGGCATTTACGCCGGTTCTACGCTCCACGAAGTAGCTCACGCTGTGGGTGCCGGCAACGCTATGGGTCAGGAAGTCAGCGACATCGCCATCATCGTGAAAATGATTCGCGTGATGCTTCTGGTGCCCGTGCTCCTCAGCCTTGGCTACTGGGTAGCGCTCCAGGCGCAGAAAAATCCGTCGGCATCCGGTTCGGGCAAACTCACAGTTCCCTGGTTTGCGTTCGGATTCCTGCTGGTAATCGGTTTCAACTCATTTAATCTCTTGCCGGAATCTGCAATCAAATTCATCGAATACGTCGACACATTCCTGCTCACAATGGCTATGGTGGCCCTCGGCGCAGAAACGTCGATCGACAAATTCAAAAAAGCCGGTGCAAAACCGTTTATCCTCGCCGCCATCCTCTATGTATGGCTCATTGTCGGCGGCTGGGCACTCGCCCGCTACGTCGCTCCCGTCTTCCTGTAAAACAACAATCATCTGATATTCAACCGGTTTGGCTTTACATAGCCAGACCGGTTGCTTTTTACAATTGATCTAAAAGGCCAATCATTGGCCGAAGGAGTAAAATATTTTAATTAAAATTACTTAAATTCAAATAATTTTCACTACCTTTGCCACCGCAATTGGATATTAAGCAAATTGAATCTATATTTAGAATCATTTTTCAATCATTAATTCAACCAATTCAAAACAATGAAACAGATGCTTATTGCTGCAGCTATCATCGCTGCTTCCGCTACAACTGCTGTAGCATAGGAAAACACCGTCGCACCCCAGCAGGGCGATTTCTCAGCTGAAATTCAGTTTAACCCCTTCTCCAACGATTTCGAAACTTTTAAAATTGACCAGCTCCAGGGCCGCTACTTCTTCTCTAACAAAGACGCTGTACGCTTCGGCATCGGCTTCGGTGTAAGCACCAACAAAAACACCGCCGACCCCGACGAAAACCCCGACAACTGGACTAAGAACCGCGAAGGCAACTTCTCTATCAACCTCGGCTACGAGCGTCACTTCTTCAACTTCAAGCGAGTTGACCTCTACGCAGGCGCTGGCCTCGGCTTCGAGCTCGTTTCCACCTGCACTACAAACCAGACAGTTCGCGAAATCAACGGTGCTAAACTCACTACCCAGGAGCGCATCTACAACGCAGGTTCTTACAACCTCTTCACCTTTAACGCCTTCACCGGTATCGACTTCTACGTTTACAAAGGCCTCTACCTCGGTGCTGAACTCGGCATCAAGATCGGTGTGAAGAACTTCCCCGGCCAGTACACCAAAGGTGACTTCAACGACTACGGCGTTTGGGATGACAACCTCGAAAGCAAGAAAGGTGCTAAGACCTCCAACTTCGACTTCGGCACCTACTGCGTACCCGCACTCCGCCTCGGCTGGAAATTCTAATCGAACATAAAACACCTTATCTCAAGCAGCTGCTGCGCCCTCCGCACCAGCTGCTTTTTTCATACCTCCTCCCCCCTCATTAAACAACTACCCTGTGCCCCCCTCTTAAACACACGAGAGAGGCTGTGTCATAATAGCCATCAACGTATCAATTTTTAGGGACGCACCCCAGGTGCGTCCGGCATATAGGTTGAGTATCAATATTTTACACAGACGCACCTTAGGTGCTTCCCTACAAGTTGGTGCCATTTACGTAAATTTGACACGTCCTCGATGAATCGAATTAAATCTGCATTGCGAAAAATTTAATCGAAAACATATTAAATACGTTTGCGTAATTCAAACCAAATAACTACCTTTGTATCCGCAAACGGGCAACCATCCAGCCCTCCGCTTATGAATCCCCTTCATAAGGTCCCATAGCTCAGTTGGTTAGAGCACCTGACTCATAATCAGGGAGTCCTTGGTTCAAGCCCAAGTGGGACCACATTCCTGCTTTCCACATCTTCTTGGCTACTTCATCGAGCGCATCTTTGCGCTTGTCGAGATTCCTGCAACGCATCCACATTCGGACTGGTCGATGTTCCGCAACGCCCACAATTTTGCGGCGGTCTATCATAAAAAAGCGAAGCCTCCACGAATTGCGGAAGCCTCGCCTTGTCAGTTCTGAATGATTGTTGAGGTCAGCCCCATAAGGGGTGCCGGGGGTAACGGGTCGCCCTCTCTGTGGCGGAGGGGTGCGAGTCAGAAAAATTTTTTATTTCACATTCCCACCATCTTTAAGAGCCTGCCCTATCCAAGCAAAGGCACAGAGAAGTGCAATTATCCACATAGCTGTTGTGTTATCTCAGAGTGTTTTCAAGAGATTCAAACGCTTTGGAGAAGTCTATCGCATCGACACTCCTTGATTTTGAATTGTTGACTCCTGTATATGCGACAAGTATTCCTCCTATTGATGAGTTGTATTGCATCGCAACACCATAGTCAATTTGAGGGTCGCTAATCTTTCCATAGCAATGGAGAAGCGTTGCAGAATAGTTATCAACATCCACTTTAACGGGAACATACCTCTCTACAAGGAAATCGCCCAACTGATAAGCAGTGGATATTTTGCATACCACGCCGCACGTTGCCATCTTGCCATTCTCAAACACATAGAGCATTATAGGGGCGTTAGGGTTAGAAGTCTGATAGAGGAGGCTGTTAGTGTCCTCTGATTTTGGAGTTCCGTATTTTGCCTTGATAGCTGACTTTGAAGCACCCCATTCTAAATA
>SFFL01000034.1 GCA_004557825.1 Bacteroidales bacterium
ACCACTTCCCCCCTCTTGGGATCGTAGCAGAAGAGGCGCGATGGGATCTGGTAGTAATCGCCGCGCGATGAAATCCATATCCGGCCATTGCGGTCGGCCATACAATAGTGCAGATTCAAGGCTACATCGATTGTGCCTACTACAGCAAATGTAGCTTCGTCGATGACCGAGACGGTCGACTCATAGTTGGGCACCATATAGCCGCCGGAATTAGCCACATATATCTTGCCGTCGACGATGCAGATGCCGTCGGGCTGGAAGCCTACAACGCAGCGCCCCGTCTCTTTCAGTGTGTTCACGTCGATACGCGCCACAAACCCCTTCTGCTCATAATCGGGGTTGATCTGCACGGGCCCGGCATAAGAAGTTACATACAAATTGTCGCCGCTGAAAGCCATATAGCGGCAGTTGGGAATGTCGATCTGCCCTATGCGCGTGGCCGTGGCGGCATCCATCACCTCCACCTTGTTGGAGCAGTTGATTACGGCGTAAAGCCTTGAACGGTAGATGGCTATATCATTACCCACATCGCCTAACTCCTTCGGCACGAGGTGCCGGTGGAGTAGTCGTAATAGTCGAGGGTGGATTTGTTGGACCCCATATTTCCCTCGTTGAGCAGGTAGAAACCCTCCACAGAACTGATTTCCGGGGGATTCACGTTGACCTCCTCGCGCAGGTCGACCGGCTCCTCCTTGCGGCATCCTCCGAGCAGGAACGGCAGCAGGACTATGGCGAGTATTTTGTGCAGATATTTCATTGATATATGGAAGCTTAGGGATTGGCAGAGTAGGTTAGGTAGAGGTCAGATATCGAAAGAAAGGATGCCTTTGAAATTCCGGCCGGGCATGGGATAGTTGTGAATCACCTCAAACTGCTGGTCGAAGAGATTGTTGACCTCCAAGGTGACTTTCAGCGAGAGATGGCGGGGGAGGAGGAAGCGGTAAGAGGCCGAAATATCGTGGGTATACCAGGCCGGCTCATAGTTGGCCGGGATGTTGGAGGAGGTGTGGTAGCGCTCCCCCACATAGATGAAACTGTAGTTGAGTTCGGCGGTGCGCCACTGGGCATTGAAGGCCACGGAACCGCTGTGGCGGGGGATATAGGCAATCTGCCCCTTGTAAGTGCCGGCTTCGTCGCGGCAGTCGGTGGGGTCGGAGTAGTCCTGAGCGCGCTGGAAGGTGTAGTTGAGGCGCAGCTGGGCCAGCAGCGAGGGGAGAGGCCGGAAGTTGAGCTTGCCGGTGACGTCGACGCCACGGATGCGCACCTTGCCGATGTTCATCATCATCCAGCGATACTGCCCGGTGCCCTTCGGCACGGCTATAATCTTGTCGCTGATGCGGTTGTAATAGGCGTCGGCGGTGAGGTCGATGCTCTCGAGCCAGGTTGAGGAGAAACCGCGGTGCCACACCACGCCCAGATTCCACTGGGTGGCAAACTCCGGCCGGAGGTCGGCGTTGCCTATGTCGGTATAGAATAGGTCGTTGAAGGTGGGCATACGGAAGATGCGCTTGAAGAAGGCGCGCAGGTTCAGGTCGTGAGCGGGGAATGGCTTCCAGGAGAGGAACACCGCCGGGGTGAGGCGCCGGTAGCTGTTGGTGCGGACGGTGGGCACGCCTATGGTGTTGGGCACGCGGCCTCGGTCGTTGACGTAGGTGCCCAAGAGGCTTGCCTGCCCTTTAAGCGGTCCGAGGGTGATGGCGGCGGCCACCGCCCCGAGTAGGGTGTGGCGCGTGGGGTAGGCAAAATTCATCAGGGTGGAGTTGAGGTAATTCCACTGATAGTCGGCCGAGGCGTTGAGGTCGAGCCAGGGGAAGATGCGGAAGCGGTTGGCCGCCGACACATACAGCTCATCCTGCCAGAAACGGTTGTTGATGAGCATCAGGGTGGTGTCGGGGTTGAGGTAGCGCATATAGTCGCGGGCATATTTGGCGTTGACCTGCAGGGAATAGAGCCGCGAAAAGGATTTCTGGAAACGCCCCTGGGCGAAGAAGTTGCGGTCCCACTGGCGTTGCGAATTTTTCCACACATTATTCACGATGGCGCCGGGGATGCCGCGCTCCGAGTCGTAGAAGTAAAGCTTTGCCTGCCAGTAGCCCCGGCGGATGTTGCCGTATAGGCCGGCCTCCACGCGCAGGGCGTGCAGGTCGCCGTTCTGGCGGGTGGCGGTAGTGTCCCAGGCCACGGCGCCGCTGCGGAGCAGCTTGCGGTAGCGGAATTTGTATTTGCCTGTGGCATAGGTATATTCCGCCGACACTGTGCCCGACACAGATTCGGAGAGTTTGTAGTCGAACCGCGCCGAGGGATTGACCAGACCGAACGACCCGGTGCGGAAGGTGACGTTGGCGTTGTAGCGGCGGTCGCCGTCGAAGCGGGGCCGACGGCTCTGCAGGTAGAGTGTGCCGGCCGACCCGAAATCGCGGGCCGACTGGAAGATATCGCTTTTCTGGCCATTGTACATATCAATGGCCTCGATGTTGTCGAGCGAGAATTTCCCCAGGTCAATCTGGCCGTTCTGGGCGTTGCCCAGCTGGATGCCGTCGTAGAACACCCCCATATGGTTTGTGCCCATCGAGCGCATATCCACGGTCTTGATGCCTCCCACGCCGCCGTAATCCTTGATCTGCACACCGGAGAAATAGCGAAGCGCATCGGCCACGGAGTGGGAGCGGAGCGCCTCGATGGCCTTGCCCGAGAGGGTCTGCGCGGGAATCACCTCGCGGAAGCGCGAGCGGGCGTTGACGGTGACCTCTGGCAGGCGCCCCTTCATAGCCGCGCTGTCGGCCGCCGGGGCAGCCGTGGCCGCTTCGTGCGGGGCAGCTTCGGTAGGCGCCGGGGCAGTGGGGGCAACTACCTTAGCGGCAGCATTTGTAGCGGATTGAGCTAAATTAGCTAAGTTAGCTAAATTAGCTAGTTTAGCTAAATTAGCCGCGCCGTCAGGCGCAGCAGGCTCGGCGCCGGAGGCTGCTGCCCACGGCGAAGCTATGATTAAATATAATATAAGCTTTCTGAGTGTTCTCATTTCCGGCCCGTCCGCGCAGGCGTCTGTTGTAATTTAAAATAGCGGAAAGGCAGGTCTTCTGGCTTATTCCGACCTCCTGCCGACGCCTTCCCGGGCCTCTCAGAGGCGCCCAGTGGCATTGTTTCGGCTGAGGAAATTCTGTGGAACATACAGCAGCGGGACTGCGCAGGATTCTCACCTGCTTCCCTTTTCATCGGCCACCGTGCCCGGGCTGAATGCCCCGGCACGGTGGCCGACACCATTTCCGCTTGCAAAGGTAGCGAATGTTTCTGATATATGTTGTTTGATAGGTCCGTTTTTTGCCAATTTGAATATTATTCGTAACTTTGCATCCTGCGATAGCCATTGATTGTCTATTGAAAGTCTATCGTTTATCACTGCTTTCCGGGAATTTTTCCTTAGAAGGAAGGCTCTAACGCATATTACCGCTTATGTCTTGGTTATCAGACCGTATAGAGAATTTACGCCAGAGATCTTATCTCAGGTCATCTTTTATACTTGCTCTTGACATTTTTATATCATTGATGGCATCGCTGGGGGTGTTTTCTATTCTGTTTATACTCATCCCCACCAACCCGCTGCCTACATCCACAATCCTCATCTGGCTGGCAAGTTCGGCGGTGGCCTCGGCTGTAGCATTCTTCATATTCCGCGTTTACCGCATCATCATCCGCTACTCCACCCTGCGCGAGGTGGGGCGCATCGGCATCGCCGTTCTGGGCAAGGAGTTGCTGCTCTGGATTGCTATGGTGTGCCTGTCGGACTTCTCGGCAACCAGCGGTCTGCTGGCCGGTATGGTGGCCATCGACTTCCTGATCTCCACCTTCTTCCTGCTGGCCGCGCGCGTGTGTATGATTGTAATTTACGACTATCTGCGCCGTGCAAGCAACAAGAAGCGCTCCACTAAGCGGATTCTCATTTACGGCATAAGCGACAAGGCCGTGGCTGCCGTGTCGCGCTTGCGCAACTCCCCCCACTACACCAATATCGGTTTCCTCTGCTACGGCAAGAAGGCCAGCGGCTACCAGCTGATGGGGCAGCCGGTATATCACTTCGACAACGCCGAGGATGTGGCCCGTCTGGCCGCCGAAATCGACGACCTCGAAGGCATACTCTTCCCCTACATCAACGACGCCCGCCGGGAGCAGGATCGCCTGATTGGCTTCTGCCGCGCCGCTCACCTGCGCACCTACATTATGCCCGGTGTGGATGAGATGACCGACGCCAACTTCATCGGCAACTATGTGCGCAAAATCAAAATCGAGGATCTGCTGGGCCGCGAGGAGATAAAAATCTCGATGGACGAGATTACCACCTACTTCACCGGCAAGGTGGTGATGGTCACCGGCGCCGCAGGGTCGATTGGGTCGGAGTTGTGCCGCCAGATTGCGCGTCTGGGTGTGAAGAAGCTCGTGCTCTTCGACAATGCCGAGACTCCTCTCCACAATATCCGTCTGGAACTGGAGGACAAATACCCCGAACTCGACTTTACGCCCGTAATCGGCGACGTGCGCTCGAAGGAGCGTCTCGACGATGTATTCCGCCTCTACCGCCCGCAGGTGGTCTACCACGCTGCCGCCTACAAGCATGTGCCGCTGATGGAGGAGAATCCCTGCGAGGCCGTGCTGGTGAATGTCATCGGCACACGTCAGGTGGCCGACAAGTGCGTGGAATATGGCGTGGAGCGTATGGTGATGATTTCCACCGACAAAGCCGTCAACCCAACCAACATTATGGGTTGCACCAAGCGTATGGCCGAGATTTATGTGCAGTCGCTCGGTCTGGCCATCGAAAAGGGGGAGAAGGAGGGGAAAACACGCTTCGTCACTACCCGTTTCGGCAACGTGCTCGGTTCCAATGGTTCGGTGATTCCACGATTCCAGGAACAGATAGAGCACGGCGGGCCGATCACCGTGACGCATCCCGACATCAATCGTTTCTTTATGACCATCCCGGAGGCTTGCCGCCTGGTGATGGAAGCCGCCACATTTGCCTCCGGCACACAGATTTTCGTGTTCGATATGGGGCAGCCGGTGAAGATTGTCGACCTCGCAAGAAAGATGATCGAACTGGCAGGTATGGAGCCGGGCAAGGATATCAAAATCGAATTTACCGGCCTGCGCCCCGGCGAGAAGCTCTACGAAGAGGTGCTCGCCACCAAGGAGAACACAATCCCCACGCAGCATAAGCGCATCTTCGTGGCCAAAGCCCGCGAATATGGCTACAGCGCCGCCTGCGAAGCCACAGAGCACCTCCACGAGCTGGCCACCCGTGTCACCATTCCGGAGATGGTATCGCTGATGAAGTGCACCGTCCCCGAGTTCAAGAGCCAGCACTCCGAATTCGAGAAATACGACACCCCCGCCGCAAACAAATAATGCACAATGCGCAATTCGCAATGCGTAATGCAAAATGCGCAATGCGTAATGCAAAATGCAAAATGCGCAATGCGTAATGCATAATGGCCATCCAATTGCAGGGGCGCGATTCTTCGCGCCCGCCCCCGCAGGCCCCCAATGGCAGGAGCGCCGGAGGCCTGTAGGGGCGCGATTTTTCGCGCCCGCCCCCGGAGGCCCGCGCCCGGATGGTTCCAAATACAGGAGCAGGAGGGGCTTCGCAGCGCTGCCTTCCGCTTCTCCTCCATTTCGGGTATGCGCCCTCAACACTGTGCTGAGGGCGCATGCCCGAAGTAAAGCTTGCCATTCGGGGTGCGGGTAAGTGTTAAAAAAGCTTATAGGCGAGGATTATTTCGATTAAATGGCGCTATTGGTCAATTGGCGCCCTCGGCTCTCTAAACTTATTCGTAAATTTGCAGTCGGATATTCTGAATGTCGGCAAGCCCCTCAGCAAGGTAGGTAGCATGCCTCAAGGCAACGCCCCTCCGCAAGGTGGCCTTTGCCGGCGCAAGGATATTTACGTAATCTGTTTGTTTCTGATGTTATATTCTAAGCGTATTCTCATATCTCTCGGGGCGGGTGCCGTGGCGGTGGCCGCCTGGGCTTACACCATCAGCGGTATCGTCACCGATGAGGCGGGCGAACCGCTGGCCGACGCCACTGTGCGCGTGCTCGCGGCCCGCGATTCGGCTTTCGTGGCCGGCGGTGTGGCCGATGTGAATGGCCGGTATTCGCTCTCCGGCGTGAAAAACGGCCGGTATATCGTTGAGGCATCATACATAGGTTATGCCAAGAGTTGCACCAATGTGGCCGTGAAGGGGGCGTCGGTGAAGGCCGACACCATCCGTATGGGCGATTCCGCCATTATGCTGGGCGAGGTGAACGCCATAGGCGTGAAGACCCCCATCAAGGTGATGACCGACACGGTGGAATTCAATGCCGACAGCTACAAGACGCAGCCCAATGCCGTGGTGGAGGACCTGCTCAAGCGCTTGCCCGGCGTCGAGGTGGATACCGACGGCAAAATCACCGCCAACGGCAAGGAGGTGACCAAAATCCTTGTCGACGGCAAGGAGTTCTTTGCCGACGACCCGAAGGTGGCCTCGAAGAATCTCCCCGTGAATATGGTGGACAAGCTGCAGGTGGTCGACCGCAAGAGCGACCTCTCCCGTCTTACCGGCGTGGACGACGGCGAGGATGAGACCGTAATCAACCTCACCGTGAAGAAAGGTATGAAGAATGGCTGGTTCGGCACCGTGGAGGCCGGTTATGGCACCGACGACCGCTATCAGGCTACATTCAATGTCAACCGCTTCTGGAACGACAATCAGATTACCTTCATCGGGTCGGCCAACAACACCAACGAGCTGGGCTTCACCGATGGCAACGGCAACCGTTTCCGCCGGTTCGGCGGCGACCGAGGCATCAACAATTCGCAGAGCTTCGGCGTGAACTTCAATGTGGGCAACGGCGAAATCCTCCGCGTTGGCGGCGACGTGATGTACTCGCACACCGACCGCAATACCATCACCCGCAAGAACCGTCAGTATCTTTTCCCCGATTCGGTGAGCTATGAGAACTCCTTCTCCGACGCCACCGACAAGGGGCACAACGTGCGCGCCGACTTCCGCGTGGAGTGGAAGCCCGACTCGTTCAACACCATCGACTTCCGCCCGAATTTCTCGTTCAACCAGAACGACAGCCGCTCCACTTCGGTGGACACTCTCTTCGCCGGGGAGCCTAACCTGCCCCGCGTGAACCGCTCCTTCAACCGCTCCTCGGCCCTGGGGCGCAGCTGGGAATTCGGCGGCCGGTTGATTTACAACCACAACTTCGCCTCGCACCGCGGCCGCAGTTTCTCCTGGATGGTGAACTACCGCTTCTCTAATGTGCGCGAAAGCGACTACGCGCTCTCCTATAACCGTTTCTACCGTCTGCTCAACGAGCTGGGCAACGACTCCATCGACCTCTACAACCAGCACTCCTCCGACCATACCTGGGCCAACACCATCACGTCGCGCGTGAGCTGGACCGAGCCGCTGGGCGATGTGAAGAACGGCAACTTCCTCACCTTCAGTTACCGCATTCAGTACCGCTGGAACAATGCCGACAAGACCGTGGAGCGTCAGCTGCCCGTCGACCCCTATTTCCAGTCGGAGAACCCCTACGAGGTGCCGATGCTCCCCTACGAGTACACCGACTCGCTCTCCAATTCTTTCCGCAACAACTTTATGACGCAGGAGGTGCGCGTGGGCTACAAGAAGGTTTCCGCCAAATACAACCTCGACCTGGGTATGGCCGTGGTGCCGTCGATGTCGAAGTCGACCAACCTGATCCACGGCGCCAAGAGCATACCCGAGCGCTGGGTGTGGAATGTGGCCCCCTTCGCCCGGTTCAGGTATAAGTTCGACAAGCAGTCATCGCTGAATTTCTTCTACCACGGGCGCTCGTCGCAGCCGTCGATGGCGCAGTTGCAGCCGGTGGCCGACTACTCCAACCCGCTGAATGTGGTTGTGGGTAATCCGGAACTGAAGCCTACCTTCTCGCACAACATCCGTCTCCGTTTCCAGAAATACAACCCCGACAATCAGAGTTCGATTATGTCGATGGGCGACGCTCAGGTGATTCAGAACTCCATCATCTCGCACACGAGCTACGACCGCAACTCCGGCGGCCGCCTCACGCGCTACGAGAATGTGGGCGGTGTGTGGAATTTCCGCGTGATGAATATGTATTCGCTTCCCTTCGGTTCGAAGAAGACATGGAGCTTCAACAATAATGTGTTCTGCATGTTCAACCAGCGCATCGGCTACAACAACGAGAGCCGCAACCGGTCGCAGAGCCTGATGGTGGCAGAATCTCCGTCGCTGGCTTTCCGTCCGAGCAATCTGGAGCTTGAGCTGCGCCCCTTCTATCGCGTCAGCGCCACGTTCAACTCGTTGCCCGACATCTCCACGCCCACCATTCACAACTATGGCGGCGCTTTCAATGCCACCTACTACACTCCTTTCGGCCTGGTGCTTGCCTCCGACCTCAACTACACCGCCTCGAAGGGCTATGCCGAGGGCTTCAACGAGAATCAGTGGATGTGGAATGCCTCAATTTCCTATCAATTCCTGCGCGACCGTTCGGCCACACTGATGCTCAAGGTCTACGACCTGCTCCAGCAGAAGCAGACAGTATCGCGCACAGTGAGCGCCAACTATATCGACGATATCGAGTATAACTCGCTCACGCGCTACTTTATGCTCACCTTCACCTACCGCTTCAACACCTTTGGCAAGGGCAACGAGCCGGAGTCGCGCAATCGCGGCCCCTGGGGCGGCCCCGGCGGCTATGGTCCCGGCGGTCCTGGCCCCCGCGGTCCGCGCTAATTGAAAATTAAAAATTGACAAAGCAGGGCGCCCCCGCACGCCTGGCCGAAAGACAGGAGCACAGGAGGCTGCGTGGTGAGGTTTTTGCTGCTACCTTAGCTATGGTAGCTAAAATAGCTAAAATAGCTAAAATAGCTAAAATAGCTAAAGAAGCTAAGGTATAGCCTGGGCGTAGAGGCCTGTAGGGGCGCGATTCTTCGCGCCTGCCCCGTCCGCCCCGCCCGCCTGCTGCCGCGCCCTCGAAAGGCCTCGGCTGGCGCCGCCCCGCTCCAATCCATAAATATAGGCAATAAGCTGCAATAAATATAGGCAATAAGCTGCAATCAGTAATATTTGACCGATAAGGCCGGCAGGTAATGAGCTTGGATGCTATCTACCCAATTTAGGGCTATATCCCCTGCCGGCCTTATCTTTTTTCTTTCCCTGAGGCTGTATCAGTCTTTTAAGCGGACGCACCTGGGGAGCGTCCCTACAGGTTGATACTTTTAAGATTTGAAACAGCCTTTTAGGAAAAAAGCAAGCAGGCGCTCGCCGATTGGCGGGCGCCTGCTGTTTAGTAAGCTGTGTAAGCTTTGGTAGATTGGGATCTGTGAGCCATAGAGGCTCACAGATGGGGGGATTAGCGGATCACGAACTTGAGTGTGGAGGAGGCGGTGGCGGCAACGTATACGCCGGGGGCAAGAGCTTTGGTGCTCAGGGCGTTGGCGCCGCTGAGGAGCTGCTTGCCGGTGAGGTCGTAGACCTTGATGGCCTGGCCCTGGGCGAAGAGGGTGCCGTTGCTGAAGGTGAGAGCGGCGGCGCTGTCGGCGTCGACATTCTCAATGCCTGAGAGGCCTGCCACGGTGAGGGTGCCGGAGATGCTGCCGTTGCTTGCGGTGAGGGTGTAGGAGCCTTCCTTCAGTACTTCCACTTCGATGAGCACGCCGTTTTCGGTGAACTCAATGGGGTTGTAGATGAAGTTGATTTCGTCGGAAGCCTCAAAGCTGAGAGCGTCGAATTCTACGCGCGAGAGCACGAGTTCTACCTGCTTCTTCTCGCCCACCTTGAGCGAAATTTCTGCGGGGTTGAAGACGATTTCAGCGCCCACGGTCTTCTCGAACCAGAGTTCGGGCATACCCATCATAGCGTTGACCCAGGGCTGCTCGGCGGCATAGCCGTTGAAGCCGTATTCCAGGGCGGTGTAGAGGTCGGCGTCGATTTCGTCGAAACCTACCGATTTGCCCTCGGTGGTGGTGAGGTCAGCGCCGGGAGTGGCGGTGATCACAGCCAGGTCGGAGAGAGCATAGTTGTCGGCGAGCTTTGTTTCGGCCGGACGGGGATCGCCATAGATAGCTACCCAGTCGCCGGAGTCTTCGTCGTACTGCTCGTCGACGATTTCGGGTTCTTCGTTGATGCTGGAGAAGCCCACAATGCGGTGAGCGGTCTCAAGAGCTTCTGCCTGAGCGTCGGCGGGCAGAGTGATGGAACCGAGAGCCACGATATTACCCTTTACGAGCACGTCGGCCTCGGAGGTGTCATCGCCGTCGGGGTTGATGCTGGTGGTGGTGCTGGGAGCTTCCAGACGGCCAATGATGCCGCCCACATTGATCTGGTAGATAGGCTGATAGTTGTAGTTGTAGCGTTGCTGCACCTCGGTGGCGGTGATGTCGCCCTCTGCGATACAGCGGAGCACCTGACCGCGCAGCGAGTGAGCCACGATGCCGCCGATATTGTTCTTGGCTTGGAGGGTAGCGTCGACGTGGCAGTCGGATACCTTGGAATCCTTGGAGATTTCGGAAGCGATACCGGCTACATTGGATGAGGCCTTGATGCTGCCGGTGAAGGCTGAAGCCTTGATTTCGGAAGCGGAGAGAGTGTAAACCAGACCGCCTACGCCGTCGCAGTTGTCATCGTCGGTGATTTCGGGGAAGATGTTGGCGTTGACCGAGCAGCCCGTCATCACGGAGCCGGTGCTGAAACGGTTGGCGATTGCGCCGAAGTCCATCTGGCCATTGTAGTCGACCTGAGCGTCGTAGATGTGGACATTCTCCAGGGTAGTGTGATAGGTTTTTTTGGCAAGGAGGGCAGAAGCATTGCCGGTAACCTTCACGTGGGAAAGGGTGAGGTCCTTGATTACGATATTGGCAGTGAGGTCGTTGCGGCCCAGATATTCGAAGAGCGACTTGTCGGAAAGGGAGAAGTTCTTCATCGTGTGGCCGGCGCCGTCGAGCGAACCTGTGAACACATCCCCTACGGGAGAGATTTCCAGCCCGTTGAAGTCGATGTCGCAGCCCAGAGCGAAGTGCGAGGAGGGATTGTACTGCACCTGAGCCCAGTCGCCGGGGGTGCGGAGGATGTAGGGCGAGGCTTCGGTGCCTTCGCCTTCAAGCTTGTTGAGGGGAAGGGAGATGAATTCCGAGTGAGTCTTGCCATCTTCGGCGTCGACCCAGGTAATCCAGAGCACACCCTTGCCGCCGTTGCGCACGGGGGTAATGTAGATGGCGTTGTCTTTGGTTTCGAAGGGGAAGCGCACGAGGGTCTCGCCCTTGTCGTTGACCACGCACATCTCGGTGTGAGAGGCGGCCGATCCGGCAGCGTTGAGGCGCTGAACAAGCAGGATATACTCGTGGTTGGCGTCGGTGTTGATGAAGTAGGGGTCGATCATTTCAGCCGATACGTAAACCTGAATCTTGTTTACGTTTTGGCCACCTATAGCCTTATCGATTTTCTTGAGATTGCCTTCCTTGTCAAACCAGAGCATGGGGTGGTAGGTGTTGCCGTCGTCCTCGCTTATGCCCTGCGTTGCGGAGAACACATAGTCGTAGCTGTCGCCGTTCTGCACGCGGTCGAGCGAAGTGCTCAGCATAGCGTTGATCTGGTCGTCCTGATATACGGCGGGAATCTCCACCACAGTCTCCAGCGAGGGGAAGTCTACGAAGGAATAGACGGGCATATCGTTGTCGGAAGTGATGAAGCAAATCTGCTCCGACTGGCCCTTGATGGGCGACATAGTGATGTAGTCGCTGGAGCCGACGCCAAACAGCTTCACGCGCTGGCCGTCGTTGTTGTACACGCCGTAGGAGATAGTGCTGGGCGAGTTGTCGTTGAAGCCGCCCTGGCGCTCGGTGAGGATGAACAGGGGCTTGCCGTCGGTGGAGAAATCGAAGTTGATGTCATCGGTGTAGAGGAACATACCCAGCGAGTAGGAGCGGGTGGTGTAGTCGGCGTCGGGAGCCTGAACGGGTACCGACAGCTGCTTCTCAAGCGTAAGTTCCTTGCCGGAAGCGGTCTTGTGATATACGTCGATTAGGAAGTGATTGTCTTCGGAAAGCTTGTCGTTGGTGAAGTCGAAAGGATCCTCGAAGAAGGTCTTCTCATAGCGTGTAACGGTAGCGTAAAGCTCCGAGCCGCGCGAGTTGATCATCACGGGGATACCTTCGTTCGTACCGTCGCTCATCACATAGAGCATATTGGCGCGGATGTCGAGCAGATTTACCGGGCCATTGTCGCCATATCCGGGCTTGCCGTAGATGGTGAATGTATAGAACATATCTTCATCGGTATATTCCTCGCCGGTGTGGAAAATCATAAACACATTCTCCGAGAAGGGGTCGGTGGGGTTGTTTACGGCTGCGGAGTAATAGCCCTTGCACTCAAACACTTTTGTGGCATCGGTTTCGGCGCCCTTGAGGGAGTAAGCCTTTGTGAAGGCCTGCGAACCGTAGCCTACAGTAGGGTTGTAGATGCAGGAAACCATCACCTCGTAGTTGTTGTCGTAGTTGAAGAATTTCTGCGTAACGAGCGAGGCAACCTGCACCTGCGAGCAGCGGGAATAGCCCTCAGGAGCGGTGAAAGTGTCGCTGACATGACCGATTTTCTTGTAGTTGCTGTCGTAGATGTCCAGCTCGATACCGGTGTAATTCCGTTCGGTATACGATTCGCTCACCTTGTGTTCCTCATATTTGAGGGTGTAGGTGGCATACCAGATATCACCCTTGGGTGTCTCCATCCAGGTGGTGCCGTCGCTGGCGGGCAGCTGATGGTCGGAGGCTGTGATGGTGGTTTTGGCGGCCATTTTTGTAGGTCCGCTGAACTGGCCGGACATTGTCAGACGCGGCTTGGTGGGATCGACCTTCGGTGCGAAGCGAAACGGATTCTCAGTGAGCTGCTTATAGCGCAGCTGACGAAGATTCGCAGCTTGCTTGGCAGCGTACGAAGGCATCACGCTTCCTGCACAGAGGCTGAGAGCCACCGCACATAGAGTAAAGATTCTCTTCATTTTTAATAGATTGGTGAAAGATAATAATATATATGATAAATTTTGTGCTGAATTTGTGCTTAGCTTGTGTGAGCTTGTGCTGATTGCGCCACAAAATTACTAAAAATGCTCAATATCCCCCCGCTGCACTATCTTAATAATCATTAAATTAGGTTTTAGTGCTTAGATGGAAGATATCAGATAGTAGTGCTTAGAGCTCAGATGGTAGATAGTAGTGCTTAGAGCTCAGATGGTAGATTTTAGATATTTAGTGGGCGGGAGCCCGGATGGGCTGGTGTAGCCAGGGGTCAGTGTAGCCAGGGGTGCAGCGCTCCGCGCAGCTGCACCCCTGGCTACACTCTTGGGCCAGCTACGCCGGCCCCGCGCCCCTACAGGCCTGCTGGAGCAGCCTCCTGTTATTCAGCGCTGCTCTCCGCGCAGCCTCCTGTTCTCCGGCCTTCCGAAGCGGAAGGCAGCACCGCGAAGCGCCTCCTGTTCTACTGTGCTCCTGTCGAAGGCCGCCAGGCTTTATGTCTTTCGCCCGTCGGGGCGCGGCCACGTTTATCGCGGCCTTTGTCTCCTTTATGTCTTTCTGTCAAAAATGCCACATTTTTATTTAGCGGAGGGTGATGGTGGTGGTGAGGACGGGGGCGGTGCCGCTGATGCGCAGGGCGATGGCTGTGGTGAGGGAGCCATATCCGGCGGCCACCTCCTCGGTGGTGGCTGTGATTGCAACCTGGCTGTCGGCCTCGGCAGCTTCCGGGGAGAAGCTTGTGGCGGCGATTACGAGGGTGGCGCCGGAGGGGAGGCGCACAAGGGCGGTGTTACCGGTGATTTCCGGGGTCAGGCCGGGTGCAAGCAGGAGGGTGGCTTCCCAGTGGCAAGGCGCGCTGAAGCTATCTTCAATAATCAGCTGCCCGGCGGGGCTGTCGGCGGCGTGGGCTTCGGCGGCCGTGGGGGCTTCGGCTGTAGGGGCGCGATATATCGCGGCCGCATCAGGCGTGGGCGCGGGCGCGGGCGTGGGGGCGGGGGTGAGGGTGATGGTGCGGCGGTGGGTGATGCCGGAGAGGGTGTGGACTTCGGCCTGGCAGCTGTGGGGGGAGGCGTGGAGCAGGCGCGTGGTGGCTTTTTTGCCCCAGAGGAAGGGACCGAGCATCTGCGACTGTTCGCAACCGTTGATGGTGACGGTGTTGTGCATCAATGAGCTGCGCAGGCGGTTGCGGCGGGGGAGGTCGGCGTGGTAGAGGTAGGTGCCGGGGTCGATGAACACGGGGCGACCGTCGACGAAGAGCTGGAAGCTCAGGGCGTCGGCGTGGGCGTGGGCGGCAATGGTGCCGAAACCGAGCGGCGCGTGGTCGATGGCAGCGAACATGCGGCCTTCGCGCAGGAAGCTATACCCTCCTTCAATGAAATTGGCGGGAGCGAGGGTAGCATCGGCTGTAGGGGCGCGATATATCGCGGCCGCATCAGGCGAAGGAGCTTCAGGATCGGCCGTGCACGGCCGATAACAGGACGAGGCCTGCTGGGCCTTGGGTGCGGTGAAGAGGGTGTGATAGCGGCGGACTTGGAGGGCGTAGTAGTCGTCGTCGCCGAAGTTGAGGTCGAGGATGCGGGCGCCGTCGTCATCGCCGAAAATGGCATAGAGCGGGGCTGCTCCTTCTGCGCTGGCCGGGCTATCTTTGGTGGAGGCTGGCTGGGTAGAGCTATCTTGGGAGGAGGCGGGGCTTTCGGCAGCGGAGGCTTCCTGGGTAGGGCTATCTTTGGCGGGGGATGCCGGGGCGGGAACTCGGGAGGCTTCGATGAAGGAGGCCATGGCGCCGAGGCGCTGTTGCCAGTGGGCGGGAACGGGTTGACCGGCGTTGCGCAATTCGTTTACTGCCAATAGGTAAGCCTCCAACACAAATGTGTGGTAGTGGAGGGAGCTTTCGCGGTCAACGCCGTCGGCGGTGACTTGCACGGCCAGCTCGCGGTCGAGGATGGCGGTGGCGCTGGTGATGAGCTCGGGGCGGTTCAGAGCGGCGCCGGCGGTGACGAGGGCGGCGGCTTCCACCACGAGGTGGTTGTTGGCGGAGGAGTAGCCGCTGAGGTGGCGCGACACGTATTCGGCCATATTCGCGGCGCCGGTGAGCAGGCGGGTGGCTGTTTGCCAGGCGGGAGCTTCGGCGGAGGTGATGGCGAGGGCGAGGAAGCGGGCGGCGTAGATCCATTGCATCATTCTGATGGCCACTTCCATCGGGGAGGTCCAGGAGATGCCGTAGAGGAAGGGGTTGTGGGCGACCCAGTCGTCGAACAGGAAATTGAGGCGCGCAAGCAGCTCTGCGGGGGAGGCCTGCGCGGGGGAGGCATCGGGGCCTACGGGGGTGGCGGGGGCGGCGGCGAGGCGGGCGAACTGGCGGAGGCGGTTCAGCTCCCAGTTGATGCGGGCGTCGCCAATGTCGTCGCGCTGGCGGTAGGAGAGGGTGGAGGAGGGAAGGAGGGGCCAGCGGGCGGGGGTGTTGAAGCCGGCGTGCCAGTCGGTGGCGTAATCTTCGTAGCGGTAGCCGTATAGGCGCACCGCTTCAGGGGAATGCGCTATTGGGGTAGACAGGAGGGGTGATGGGGAGAGTGGGAGGAGGGAGAGGGCTTGGGAGCCGAGGGGGGTGGGGGTGAGGGCGGCCACGGTGGCGGCGACGCCGGGGTAGAGGGGGCGGTCGACGGGTTGGTGGCGGCGAAAGCGGTGGTTTTCAAGCTTTTGCTCCACTTTTTGGCGTATGCGCCAAATCACCTCACCGGCCGACATGGCCCTGAGGCGATTGCAATACCATTTCCATCGTGGAGCTGCTGACATCAGAAATAACAGTTATACAATTTTAACGCATCGCGCGCTTCAATATTGTATTTACCGCCGCTATAAAGGGCGGCCGCTAATGTTAAAAACGAGGGGAGGGGCTGCCGGGCCTGAGGCGAGGGTTATTTGATGAGGAGCTTTTCGACGCGGGAGCCGATGCGGCGGATTACCAGGCCGTGGGGGGTGCCGAAGATGCGGGTGCCCTGCAGGGTGTAATATTCTGCGGAGGCGGAGGTAGAGGCGGATGTGTCAGCGGGATCGGTGGCGGGGTCGCTGTCGGTTTCTACGGTCTCGATACCGGCAGGGATGGCGGTGGTGAGCAGCATCACGGGGCCGTAGCCGGGGATGGCGGTGTTGCGCGACGAGGAGAAGCGGGTGAGTGTGCGCCACTCCAGCGGGGTGGTGACGCGGAAGGTCACTTGCTCTTTCCCCTCTGCGGCTTTGGCTTTCACGAAGTCGGTGACGTCCCAGCCGATCCAGCTGCCGGCCATATCCTGAGTGAGGATGGCTTTGGCCACCGGCTCGAATTTGTGGGAGTGGTGGTTGTCCCAGGTGAGTTTGTCGGTGTATTTCTCGGTGTTGCCGGAGAGTTCGAGGGTGTCGATGGCGTTGAAATAGCGCTTCTCGCTGCCGAGACTGGCGGCCACGAAGCTCTCGAAGTGCATTCTCACGCCGATACGGGTGGCGTTTTCGGGCACGTCGGCCAGGGGAAACGACAGGTATATGCGGCGCGTCCAGCCGTCGCCATTTTTCAGTTCCAGGAGTTCAGCGGTGTTGTGCTGTTCGCTCTGCTGGGCCTGGTGCACGAAGTTCTCATAGGTGGCGGGGATGGATTTGGTGGCGAGGCAGACAGTGCTGAGACTGGAGCCGGAGGCCGCTTCGGTGCCTTTGGCATCGGTGACGCCGCCGACCGAGAACAGCACATCGGCCGAGGCGTCGGGCTGCTCCACAAAGTAGGGGCTGCTTTTCACGCCGGTGCCGGAAACATTCACGGCGGTGTAGTTCAGTGCGTTGGCGGCTGCCTGCGAGAAGTCGCAGGGGTAGTGGCCCGAATGCAGCTCGGGGCCGTTGAGGTAGGCGTCGGTGTTGACGTTGGCCACGGAGAAGCAGAGGGTGGATTTCTGCAGCACGCCGTCGGCGTCGCCTTTGAGGAACTCGGCACCGGCCCAGGCGCAGAGGTCGCCGTCGCCGGTGGCGTCGATGAAGAGCGGGGCGCGGTAGGCGGTGAGACCGTTTTTGTTGGCCACCACTACGGCGTCGATGCGGTCGTCGGCGTCCATCTCAACGGCAGCTACACGGCTGAAGAAGAGGATGTCGGCACCGGAATCGGCCACCAGGCGGTCGTAGACGCCGATGAGGTATTCGGGATTGATGGTAACCCAGTCGAATTTGTCGGCGGGTTCGTGGGGCACTCCTTTTTTGGCTTCGCGGAACACCTGTTCTGCCAGGCCGCGGTAGATGATTTTTTCG